>CALHAM010000116.1 GCA_937934275.1 uncultured Saprospiraceae bacterium
CGCGGTTCGCAAGATGATACAGATGAAGTAAGGACGAAGGGCGCAGGTGCGGCCCAGCGGCCGCACCTGCGTGGAAAGAACTACGACGAAAGGCGGCCGCCCTGCCCGGATTTCCCGAGGCAGGGCGGCCGGTTTTTGGGGGGCTTCCCTAGTAGCGCGGCAAAGTCAGTGATCGCAAAAAGGCGATGTCATCGCAGAGCCATTTTCCTTCATCCTACGGAGTTTTGACTACTTTTGCGTGTAGTTACTTCGAAAGCCCTCGGCGGGCTTTTCCACTGCAAGCATACGGGCGTCTAGCCATTATCGACCTCCGAGGTTGTAAGGTCCGAAAAAAACGACTTTTTAACACCCCTATCCTCTCCTTTATTAACAACTCAATCACCGACTCTTAAACATGTTTGGCGGAAGCAAAAACACAGAAGAAACCAGCACGTCGACCACTGCTGCCTCCAGTGCCTTTAATGCTTTAGTCAAGGCTACGGTGCTCGAAGGCAACCTTAGCTGCGACAGTGACTTGCGGGTAGATGGCGTAGTAAAAGGCAAGATCACGTGCAAGTCCAAGATCATCATTGGCCCTACAGGTCAGGTAGAGGGCGACATTGTATGCGCCAATGCCGTCATTGAAGGGCGCTTCAGAGGCAATCTGAAGGTAAGCGAGCTGCTCAACGTGCGCGAGACAGCAGAAGTGGAAGGCGAGATTACCACCAACAAATTAGTGGTGCAGAGCGGTGCGCGCTTCAATGTCACGTGTAGGATGGAAACAGGCGCTGGCAACAGTGCAACCAAAGTTGCTTCGGGCGATGCTGTCGGAAAAGCCGCCGGCGCCAAAGCGTAAATCCTCGTTGCGCGAGTGGATGCGCTACGGCGGTTTAGCCTTCGAACTGCTGGGGGCGTGCTTAGCCGGAGTCTTCATTGGGCGCTGGCTCGATGCGCGCTTAGGCTTAGAGCATCCGACGTGGACGGTTTTTCTCACCCTATTTTTTCTGGTGGCGGCTTTCGTATCGCTGTATCGAAAATTGAAATAGCAGCTGCCCTTTCTGTATGCGCCTATCCACTTTTCTGGCCTACTTAGTCCTTGTAACCTCAGTAGCTGCAGTCGCCGTGGGTGGCTTGATGTACCTGTTGCCGGCTGCCAGCGTACACCTGTACTTCGCTGTAGGCACTGCTGCGGCTTTCCTTGCTTTGTGCATCGCCTTGTTCTTTGCGGGCAAGCGCGCCGCCCGCAGCAGCAACAAGCATTTGTTTACCCAACTGGTCATTGGCTCGGTCTTTGGCAAAATGCTCGGCTCACTGGCCTTTCTCTTAATTTATCGGGAGGAGGCCAAACCGGAGAATGCCTGGTATGTGGGCATCTTTTTAATCCTTTATGCCCTCTATACGGTGTTTGAGGTGTGGTTTATGACGCGCTTAGCCAAATCATGAAACGGCCCAAAAAAGGCGAATATGCGCCGCTACACGAGCCTTACTTGAAGCGGCTACCGCCCAGGGTGGGCGCGCAAATGCTACTGAAGCGCACCTTTGCCGAAACCCAACAGCTGTTGCGCACTTTGCCCGAAAGCGCCGGCGACTACCGCTACGCTCCCGAAAAGTGGACGGTCAAACAAGTGCTCATCCACTTAATAGACTTTGAGCGCGTGATGGCTTTTCGCATTCTCTCCTTCATGCGCGGCGACCGCATAGCACTGCCAGGGTTTAATCCAGTGCTTTGGATGGAAGAAGTGGATGCTTCGAAGCGCACGCTCAAAGACTTGCTCCGAGAATGGAAAGTCGTGCGCGACAACACGCTCTTCCTAATTCGGCAGTGCACCGAAGAGCAAGCGCGCTTTCCCGGCCTAGCCAGCGGCTTGCGCTCAACGCCACGCGCGCTTTTTTACATCATCGCCGGCCATCACCTACACCACCTCGATATCTTGCGCGTGCACTACTTGCCCGCTCTGACCTCTTCAGAGCCTCCTCGCGAAGAGGAGTAACAGCAGCCAGGCCCGAACTTAGAAAGAGCCTTTGGGCGCCACTAACGCCTGAGGTGGTTAGATCTTTAGACGTGTTCATTCATTATCTTGTTCTGAGCAAACGTTTATCGGGCGCGTCTTTCAAAAAGAAACTTGCCTACTTTTGCGGCTCTGTTCACCTTTTTCTCTTTTGAACAAACGAATCTTGTAGAAAACAAAACAAAACACGATGGACGCTCTGGTTTATTTACTTCCCTTATTTGGTGTGGTGGGCTTGCTGTACATGTTGCTGTTGCAGGTATGGGTGAAAAAACAAGAAGCTGGCGAGGCACATATGCAAGCCATCGCTCGGCATATTGCCGACGGGGCCATGGCCTTTTTGAAAGCAGAATACCGCGTGCTAGCGATCTACGTGGTAGTAGCGGGGGCGCTGTTGGGCTGGCAAAGCACCTTGGTAACGACCAGCCACCCGCTTATTGTGGTGGCCTTCGTCATTGGCGCGGCCTTTTCGGTGTTGGCGGGCTTTTCGGGGATGCGCATCGCTACGCAAGCCAATGTGCGCACGACCCATGCAGCGCGCACTAGCTTGGCGAGGGCGCTCAAAGTGTCCTTCAATGGCGGCTCAGTCATGGGTCTGGGAGTAGCCGGCTTGGCAGTGTTGGGCTTGAGCGCGCTGTTTGCCCTCTTTTTCCGCTATTTCATGAACGGCGACTACGCTGCCGGAGGCCCTGTAGCCATGTCCCGTATTTTAGAAGTGCTGGCGGGCTTTTCGCTGGGCGCTGAATCTATTGCCCTATTTGCTCGGGTGGGCGGCGGCATCTACACCAAGGCCGCTGATGTGGGCGCCGATTTGGTAGGTAAGGTGGAGGCCGGCATCCCGGAAGACGACCCGCGCAACCCGGCCGTCATTGCCGACAACGTGGGCGATAACGTAGGCGACGTAGCCGGGATGGGCGCCGACCTGTTCGGCTCCTATGTAGCCACTATGTTGGCCGCCATGGTGTTGGGCAACTCGGTGATTCGCGACAGCGGCGGCATCCGCGACGACTTCGGCGGTATTGGCCCCATCCTGCTGCCCATCTTTATTGCCGGCTTGGGCATCCTCTTCTCCATGATCGGCATGAACCTCGTGCGCGTCAAAGACGATGCTAAGGCTAGCGCTGGCACCGTGCAAAGCGCCCTCAACCTCGGCAACTGGACGAGCATCATCCTCACCGGCATCGCCTGCTATCCGGTCATCCACTGGATGCTGCCCGACAGCATGACGATGAACTTCTTCGGCGTTGGCCCGCGCTCGGTGAGCAATACCAGCGTATTTTACGCTGTGGTCATTGGCCTTGTCGTGGGTGCTCTCATTTCCGCTATTACCGAGTACTACACCGGCATGGGCAAAAAACCCGTAGAGGGCATCGTAAAACAATCAGCCACAGGCCATGCTACCAACATCATTGCGGGTCTAGCTACGGGCATGCTCTCCACTTGGATGCCCATTGTGATGTTCGCTCTGGCTATTTGGGGGGCCTATTCCTTAGCGGGCTTTTATGGCGTAGCCATTGCCGCTTCGGCCATGATGGCTACCACAGCCATGCAGCTGGCCATAGACGCCTTTGGCCCCATTGCCGACAACGCCGGCGGCATTGCCGAAATGAGCGAACTGCCGAAGGAAGTGCGCCAGCGTACCGATATTCTCGATGCTGTGGGCAATACCACTGCCGCTATTGGGAAAGGTTTTGCTATCGCTTCTGCAGCGCTCACGGCGCTAGGTCTGTTTGCGGCATACGTAGACTTTACGGGTATCGCTGGGATCAACATCTTCAAAGCCAACGTGCTGGCCGCCTTGTTCTTGGGCGGCATGGTGCCGGTAGTCTTCTCCGCTTTGGCGATGCAAAGCGTGGGGCGTGCCGCTATGGATATGGTCAATGAGGTGCGCCGCCAAT
The DNA here is from genome assembly GCA_937934275.1 of uncultured Saprospiraceae bacterium. GTDB lineage: Bacteria > Bacteroidota > Bacteroidia > Chitinophagales > Saprospiraceae > M3007. Next base: position 3,887 of record CALHAM010000116.1, read on the forward strand.
TTCGCGAAATTCCGGGCCTACTCGAAGGCGAAGGCAAAGCCGATTACGGGCGCTGCGTAGAAATCTCGACGCGCGCAGCGCTGCGCGAAATGTTGCCTCCGGGCATCATTGCCATTGTTACGCCCGTTGTTATTGGCTTTCTCATGGGTGCTGAAGCCTTAGGCGGCTACATGGCCGGGGTAACGGTGAGTGGCGTGTTGTGGGCACTCTTCCAATCCAATGCCGGTGGCGCATGGGACAATGCCAAGAAAAGCTTTGAAAAAGGTGTTGAAATTGACGGCAAAACCTATTATAAAGGCTCCGAGCCGCATAAAGCCGCCGTTACGGGCGACACCGTGGGCGATCCCTTTAAAGATACCTCTGGCCCCTCAATGAACATCCTCATCAAGCTGACCTGCCTGATGGGCCTGGCCGTCGCCCCCATTCTCGGTGGTCATACGAGCAGCGAAATGGGCAACGCCCAGCCGCCGGTGCGCCAAGAGCGGCCGCGCCTCTCTTCCGCTGCCGACCAGCAACAGCCCGCTGCGCTGCCCTCTTCGGTCCTAGTGAGCCACAAGCATTGACCCTTCAATGCCTCTCAGGTAAAAAAGAGCACCGCCGACAGCACTCTTTGCCGGCAGTGCTCTTTTTAGGCCAGCCCCCTCAAAAACATCTCAGCTATCATAGGGTAAACACCGCGTTCTCTTCTTCGCCTAAGGACGAAGGCTTGCTATTTTTCTACAGGCATAGGCTCGCCGCTGCGAATAGCGCAGCCCTGTAGCTGGCGGTCAGCGATGGACAACTCAACGGTGTAATTGTACTCCAATTCCGACATGCCGTCGCTGCACTTACCCTTTTTAATGACGGCTTTAAGGCCTCCGCTTTCATAAGTCCACAGGCTTTTGCCGTCGGTGTTAGGAGCTTTCCAGGTAAAGGCTTGGCCTTGTTCCTCACCGATGTCCTTGAAGAACAATTTGCCTTCAGCTTCCGAAATTTGAAGGCTCCAGAACGGTTCAGTGCCTGAGGCCCAAAACTCCCATCCCAAGCAGGCGTTGTTGGGATTTTTGGCTGTGAGCGTGTCGGCGCGTTGAGCGCTAAATGCCTGGCCGTCGTTGGAGAGCGTGCCGGTCAGAACGGCGTAGACAGACTCGCCCGGTATGGGCGCTGGCAGGCAGGCTAGTTCGTAAAGCGAGTCTAGCTGGCCGGTGGCGTCGCTAACGCGGTACTTTTTGCCGTCAGCACAGGCATACAGCACAGCACCTTGGTCGTCTCGACTTAAGTGGCCGCGCAGGGTAATTTCAGCGGCTGACGCAGCTGCTGTCGTTGGTGGTGTTTTAGAAGTTTGATTGCACTGACTGCTCAGCAGAGCCATCGAGAGGAGCAAAAGGACGCGCATAGAACCAAGTTGAGGCATAAGGTGAATATTTGTTTTTTCAGTTTCCAAAGGTAGGCGGAAGCCTTGCTTTTGAATAGCTTCTTTTAGAATAGCCAATGAAAATTTAATCACTGAGGTTGCCAAAGTGGGTCTGAACGCGGCTGAAAAGAGCTAGAGGCCAATAGAACTTTTGAGACGCGAAGGTGTGCATGGCTGTTGTTTTTGTTCCAACACGCCTCATCCTTTTCGGGGCCTGAGTTGTTAACGCTGTCCGATGAAAAAGCCTGATAAAGCAAACCTGCCGCAGAAAATTTGTGCGGTGTGTGGCCGGCCGTTCTTCTGGCGTAAAAAATGGGAGCGCTGCTGGAGCGAGGTGCGTTACTGCAGCGACCGCTGCCGTCGTCGAAAAAGCACGGGCAAGGGGCGAGAAGTTTCGCTTCCCACGCAATGGTGAATATTATTTTTGCAAGCGCGTTCTTAAAAATATATCACGGCTATGCTGTTGGTGCCGGGCACGAGAGTCCTGCTTCGCTATACGGGGGAGTGCGCTGTGGTGGTGAGCCGCATAGACGACGACACTCTAATGGTACGCCTCGAAGAGGCTCCCGAAATAGAAATTCCAGCGTTTGAGGAGGACCTGCTGCTTCCTCCGGCGGCTTCGGCGCCTAAGGGGCCGATAGGCATCGAGGCCTTACCCCACGGACAGAGAGCGCCGCAGCAGCGTAAAATCACCAGTGCGCAAGCCTTGGTGCAGCCACAGGGTGTCTCCGTGGTCTTTGAACCAATGCCTGGCCGCGATGGCGCTGTCTCGCGCTATACCGTGTGGCTACTCAACGATACCGACCAAGAGTGCCTGTTTGAGGTCGCCGTCCAAACGACAGCGCGCGTCGCACTCGAGGGCGAAGGTAAACTGGACGCGACCACTGTACTGGAAGTGGGCACCATACTCGCCGACGATCTGAGCGATCGCCCCGAAGTGCATCTGACTTGCCGCCGCATCAGTACGGAGGGCCTCGAAGCACCTGTAGAGCGGCGAGTGCGCATACGGCCTAAGACCTTTTTCAACGCCCGCCAGAGCGTACCCCTATTGGGCGTGGAGGCTCATCGCTTTGTTCTGTTCGAGCAACTGGCAACCGAGCAGCCTGAGCAAAACCCAACCGACTTGCGCGAATATGCCCGCCAACATATGCGAAAACGCCCTGATGCACCCTCTGGCCCTCCCCACCTGTTAGACCCCTATAATGTAGCCGAACTCGCTCAGTTTAGCCATGAAATAGACTTGCACGCCGAAAAACTCCTACCCAACATTGAAAAGCTCGACCCCGGGCAAATCCTGCATCTCCAGCTGGCCCATTTTCGGTCTTTCTTAGACAGAGCTGTCCGATTGGGTATTCCGCGCGTGTTCGTTATTCATGGCGTTGGAGAGGGCAAACTGCGCCAAGCCATTGCCGAAGAACTTCGGCGCCACCCTATGGTGTGGAAATTTAAAAACGAGTATCATCACAAGTACGGCTACGGCGCAACCGAGATTATCTTCTATTGAAACTCATGTAGGTAAGGCGGAGGTCGCCTATAGGCAAATTTTCTGAAAAAGATATGTATTTCGCCTACCTTTACATGCCAAAAGCGAACCCTCAACCTTTTTGCTACTATTTATGGAAAATCCTCACTCTGCTTTGCCCGGCTCACAACCTCAGAAACGCTCGCGTCGGAACATTAAGCTGCTTTTACTGCTCTTATTCCTCGCTCTGGTTCCCGCAGGTATATGGTTTTACAACAGTTTGGAGGAGGAGCAAGAGCTTAAGTTCGCTTTTGCTACAGACCATGAGTTTGTGGCTCCCGTCCTCTTTTTTGCTGGCGAGATGACTTATGAGATCGTGCCTGCTGACCAGCGCCTGATTAAGATGAAGGTATATGCCCGCGACATAGAGCTGCCCAAGACACTCATCGTCGAGGATGGCGAACTCGATTTTATCGGCACTGTGCGCAAAGGAGAAATGTTTGTGCCGCTGGAATTGTACCAAATCCACAACGATCGCACTGGGGAACCGCGTACTGCACCAGTTACCAACTGTCGTACCTATTTGGATGTGCCTTTGGAGGTGGACACCATCCTTGTTGTAGTGGATGAAAAATACGTACTCAAGGGCACCCGAGTGGGCCACCATCGCTACGTCATTCCTTTTTGCGAAACGACGCGAGAGCATACGTTCCGCATTATCGACCCTAATGCTCAAGACCTCTCTCCCGAAGTGTATGCTTACAGCGGCCGTTTAGGCAAAGGCTCTACGCTGGCTCCTCAGCCCTATGGGGCGGGCACCATGGGGCAACGACGCATGGCGATGGCCCCGGCCACCTATGCTGCAGAGGGTTCTCCAGGAGCGCGGCCTCAGATGTACGGCGCAAATGTTTCCGCTGGTCAGGAGCCTAGAGCATCGGCCTCCCCAGCGAGCGGCTCGGCTAAATCCACTAAAGTAATTATCACACTGCCGCGGCGCTTAGAAAATCCCTGGGTGTACGTCAACGATAAGCGCCAAAAGGACTATAATTTGGAGAGCAACGGCACGCAAATCGTCTTTTGGACAAAACAAAACGGCCAACCCATTAGCGTGCGCGTAGGAGATGCCAACTGCGAGTGTCAGGCCAGTGGGCGCGCCGACAAGCCCGTGCTCGAAATCCCTGCCGTGTGCGAATGTCGCGATGTATTGGTTTACGTCAATTTAGACCGAGGCCTCGACCGCTACCGAAGCCGCATCCAGGTGTATGTAGATGGCCAGCTGACCCCGCTGCCCATCCCGCCGGCTGGTCAGCCTTTAGTGTTTGCTTTGCCTAAGATTAGGCGGCCGCAAAATGTAGAGCTCAAGCTCGCCTTGCCCGACGACACAGGGCGCTTAGGATTGTTTGACTTATGCGAATTCACAGTGCCCTCGGAGATGACTACCGTTGTGCTCACTCCGCCGTGCTACTGCCCGACCTGTCCACCGAATGTGAAAATTTCGGGGTAGCCTTACCAATTTTAAAATTCTATCCCTTGAAGAAAACCCAAGCGAATGGTTCGCATGGGTGGTCTTGCTCGAGCACAATAAGAACAGGCTATCTTGGTCCTTAGGGTGAGCCTATCCTCAAAAAAACAAAAAGGGCGAGGCATTCGCGTGAATACCTCGCTCCTTTGCTTTCTATAATGTATGGCCTAAATAACGCTAATTCTTAGTGAAAACGAGCGTAAATGGCGTTGGTTGCAAGAGATTTCCATTCGTGTCTTTGCAACCGCCGTTCGTGTTGTAATCTATTAGATTGAGCTCGAACGTCGTGTCGTCGTTAAAAGAAAATGGTGTGCGTGTATCTTGAACAATGGTGATCTTTCCCTGACCGCAGGTCTTAGGAGTGGTGATTGTGCCCACCCGGATTTCGTTACACGCAAATGTGAGGGTTAGAGTAACATTGGTAGATCCCAGATGCTTCAGCGTCAGGGTGCGTACACTGGAGGAGGTAGCATTAAGCGTCACTGTTCCGGGATTAGCTCCGAAAGGTGCCCCCAATGCACTGGAAGGTGGCGTTTTGTAGGTAACCGTATAGCTTCCTTTGTAAAGATTGCCCAAAGGGCATGTCATAAAGATATTGAAATCGAAGAAGCCTTTCAGAGCGCCGGGGATATCAGGTGTGGTATTGTTAGAGCCGAAGACGACGTTATCCTTGGTAGTTACTGTGGTACGGAAGAGGAATCGGTCGCCATATTCCACATCTGCACTTGTCAAGCCTAAGAAATTAGCCATTTCGTTAAAAGAAATAGACACGGTTAAACCCAGATTGCCGGTAGATTGAGGAGTAAAGTTTTCTGGCTTGAACGACTTCCACAATTTTTCCGGCTTTGAAGACGTGCCGCCTGTGTTGTCTCGATACTGAACGTAGATGTCATATTGAGTTATCTCCCTCCCACCACTGACATCTTTAAAGTCCACAGTATATTCGTACTTTGCGTTAGCGAGGTCTCTAATGTTGAACTCTCGCGCAGTCTCCGCAAGGATGCGCGGAAAAGCGCCTTTCTGGAGCTTGTCAGGGATAGCAATAGGCGAAAGTTCTTCATCCTGGCAAGAGAGTGGAATGAGTAATGCAATAAATATCAGATAGAAGAGGATTGTGTTTTTCATGATGATATCGCGTTTGAGCGTGTTAAAGTTTTAAGAGCCTCCTTTGATGATGAGACGATAGAAACAGGGAGATACTCCAAAATATTCGGAGTATCCTCCCTGTTCCGTTAGATTTTAGTATAAGCAGCCAGGTCCGTTTTTGTCCCAAAAGACGGGTTGGTTAAGGTCTGGCTTTTGTTGAGCGTTTGCGTTGCGGTTGACATGATCAGAAGGATAGAAGAAGGAGCGCGGGAACGGCTCGTTAATGCCGTTAATATTAGGCTGCAATCGCGTGGGCAAGCAAGTCCTGCGCATAGTATTGTAGGCCTCTAAGGCATTGCCCCACAGAGCGATAAGATATTCGCGGACGATGACATCTAGGCGCTCCGTATCGTTGGCGGCGGCGTCATACCTTGCCAAGATGGCATTGACATAGTTGTTAATGTCTGCCTGTTTAGGAATGAGCGCATCCGCATAGATAGGGTTGCCGTTGGCATCGGTACCGATCTGACGGCTGAAATCGCCCTTAGGAACAAAGCTTAACACTTTTGCAAAGGACTTTCGGATGCCGCTTTCCAGCAAGGCACGTGCATTTTCTCCTGTGTTCATGGTGAGGGCTGCCTCTGCTCGCATAAAATCCACAAACGTAGCTAAGAGAATGGGGTTAATACCTTCTCCTCGAGCTCCCTGTGTACCCTGTCCACGCGTTCGGTTGAAAGAATTGTCGTCGAATCTACCTCCAGCAGGGTAGAGGCCATATACTGTTCTGAAAGGACCATCCGGAGGAATGCCTTGACCATTTCCGTGGTCGCGCCCGTAATAACCGTCATAAGTGGCCACACAGTACGGCATTTTGGCCTCTACGTTAGAGTAGAAGGACGGCGTAGCGTTCGAGTCTGGCACCAGCGAATGGATGCAGGAATAGAGCGTAGGGTCGGTCAAATCGTATTGCTCAGCTTGGCGATAGAAGTAGAAGCGGATGCGTGGGTCGCGGAGGCCTTTGGCCTCTGCCATCTGCCACATATACCAGTTACTCTGGTAGGTTCCGTCTAAGTTCTCATACGAGTCGTTGTAAAAAGGATGGCGCGAATTCGGGTTGACCCGAGTATTACCGTAGGGGAATTGGAAGTCTTCACTTTGCAAGTCAATGATCTTGCCACCGTCAAGGATAGCTTTAAACTTGGCTCCAGCATCACTATCGACTAAGCGCGTTTGAAGATATGCTCTCAGCTTGAGGGTGTTAGCAAGGTTAATCCAAAGCGCTGGATTGCCACCGTAGTAAAAGTCTACGGCAGGTTTGACGGCTTTTGTTCCATCCAATTGGGCAATCGCCTCGTCTAACAGGGTCAGCGCTTTTGCGTAGATACTCGCCCCGCTCTCTGGGCGCGGGCTTAAAATGTTAGCGCCCTGGAGTGCCTCATCGTAAGGTACATCGCCAAACAAATCCACCAGGGTCATAGCTGTCATTGCTTTAAGAATTTTGGCAATGCCTGCATGAATAGCCAGACCTCTTGACTCCGCTAGCGGTATCAGGGCATTGATATCCGGCAAAAGCGAAGCGTAGGCGTTGTACCATATCCCGTTGAAACTTGGCGGTGTTAGCTCGCTGCGATAGGTATCGCTTGTCATGGCCCGCATCCGCGTTATACCGGAGGTAGAAGACCAAAGACTGATGTGGAAACTATTAAACTTTAGCAATACAGAGTTGAGCAGAAAATTGGGATCTGCTTTGTCGGGTAAGACAGCGTTAGGGTTTTCCTGCAGGTCCAAATCGGTTTGCTCGCAGGCAGAAACACCTATTATAAGAAGCAATATGAGCAGAAGTCTACGAGTTAGTTTCATGTTTCTACTTTTTAAATGATGATGGAATAGATCAAGGCGTGAGACACTTTTTTTAGAAAGTTACGTTCAGTGCTATGCCGTACTTTCTAACGGTAGGCCCCGTAATGTTTTCAATGCCGCGAGCGTTCCCTACTCCTGTGCTCAACACCTCTGGATCATAGTTGACATACTTGGGAAAATTGGGCGCCTTAAAGAACATATTTTCGCCCGAGATACGGATAGAAGCGGAACCAAAGGGCATCTTTCGGAGCCACGATTTAGGCAGCTCATAAGAAAGTGCCACATCGCGCAAGCGAATAACCGTAGCATCGAAGATGGTGCCTTCGTCTGCAAAGAAGTAAGCGTTGAACATCAAGCTACCCAAGTAACCTTGAGTAGTGTTTGGATTGCCATCTGCCGTTACGCCTGGTAAGATATACCCCAGCTCCCTATCTACGTCCGTATCCTTGGTATTCCCACGCGCCAGCATAGTAGCCGTGGTTAAAGAGGAAATATCACCACCTTTGATGTATTGCCAGTGCCAGCTTAACGTCAACCCACCCCAAGAAATGCTGTTTAGCCAGTTGGCAATGTAGTCAGGGTTCGGATCTCCAATAATCTCGATATCCTCACCACTTACGTATTCTCCAATAGCATTTACAATGCGCTGACCGCTCTCATGACGTAAGAAGGGATAACCCTGAATAACGCCATAACGCTCTCCTGGAATGGCCCAGTTGGCGACACTTCCAATGGCCGGGCCGATTTGAACTTGGTCCACCCCTTCAGCAATGGACTTTACTTTATTGATGTTTCGCGTAAAGTTGAGATTGATGTCCCATACGAATTTGCGCGCTTTCACAGGAATGAGGTTGAGGCCGATTTCAACACCTTTATTCTCTATCGATGCGGCGTTAACAGTGGTTTTAGTGTAGCCTGTTGATGGGTCGAGGTCGAGGTCAATGATGAGATTTCTCGACTGCTTGTTGTAGTAGGAGAAGTCGAGGCCTATGCGATTTCGCAAGAAACGTCCTTCGAGGCCAAGTTCCATTTCTCCGTGCGTTTCGGGCTTCAGGTTGGGATTGCCCAAGCGATCATCCACCGAATTGATATTAATGACGGTACCGTCCGAAGTAACGAATACATTGGTGGCCGTCGATAGGATGCTTCGCGTTTGATAGGGATCAGGATATCCAGCAGAGGTGCCATAGCCCGCACGTAGTTTTAGATAGTTGAGTGCAGCATTGCCCTGTAAACTTCTGAACAGTTCCGTAGGTATAACGGATAAGCTAGCGCTAGGGTACAGAATGGACCGGTTGGGACGCTCCAAGGTGGACGTCCAGTCGTTACGTGCTTGGATGCCCAGGTAAATAGCATTGCGGAAACCCAAAGTGGCTGTACCATACAGCCCTAAAGTGTTTTCCAGAGACTTATTCGAATAGTTGACGTGTGAAATGAAGTTATCGTGAGTCAACAGACCAAACACAAATTGTTGTTGACTGGTGGCGAAGGTTAGGTCTCTCTTTTCACTTCGAATATTAAAGCCTACCAAAGCATCCAGGTTGAAGTCTGACGTCAAATCTTTGTTGATCAATAGGTTAAAGACCTGGTCAGAAATCTTATTCAAGCGCTCAGAGGTGGTCAATGTGCCGTTAGGGATGTGCGAACCTCCTTTGTTAACAGAAAAACGCTGCTGTTGTGTATATTGATCAAGCCCCAGGCGGTAGGTGGCTAACAACCAGTTAGTCAAATGATAATCCAGTGTTATCGTGCCAAAGAAGCGGCGAATGTCTTCTGCATCTTTCGCATTATCCCGAGTCCATAGAGGGTTCTGAATAGGAGAACCTCTTCGATAATAAGCCATCGAACCATCAATAGGGCTTTGGTAGGGCAGATTTAACAAGTCGATGCTCCGAGGAGTGTAGAGGACGTCGGAAAACAAAGACGTGGTGCCGGCATATCCCGGCCCGCTACCAAAACCTACAGCAGCAGGAGGTATCTGGCGTTTTGACTCTACATAGTTGAACGTGCCCCGAACGGAAAGCCCGTTAGCCAGTTTGGCTCGCCCTCCTAAGCCAAAATTGTGCTTATCCAGAAAATTGGTTGGGTTGCCCTTGCCGTCTCGAGGAATGATGCCCTCATCGTAAAGATAGCTATAGCTAGCGCTAAAGGCATTTCCATTTCCAAAGTTTTTATCCACACTAACAGAGGTGTTATTGATGAAGCCCGTCTGGAAAAAGTTTTCCATAGACTTATAGGGCTTGTAATCGTACCTAACACCAATGAACTCAGGGAAGTCGTCATTGTATTGGGCCTGGTCAAGCGGGTGGGCCACCTGTCCATTGGCGTCAATACCGTTGGAACCGCGAGTAGTGAAGGGAGGTCCCCAATTGGAAAAGAACCAACCAAAATTCCCAGCAAAACCAATACCGTAGGTGTCTTGGTATTTAGGCAGATTCGCCACACGTGTATTATACACCGATTGAGTAAAATTTACTTCAAAGCCTTTATCGCGTGCTGCCTCTCCTGTCTTCCCGGTCTTGGTAGTAATCAAGATCACGCCATTCCTACCTGCCTCACCATATAGAACGGTAGCAGCCAGACCCTTCAAAATATTTATTTCAGCAATGTTATTAGGGTCTATGTCCAGGAAACGGCTGGAAGCTGTAGCCCCGCCTTCCCGAGCGTTGCGGTCAGCGTTGGTCTCAGAGCCGAAGGGTAAGCCATCTACCACAAATAGGGGTTGGTTAGAGCCAGTAATAGAGGAATACCCGCGGATAATAACATTGGTGCCACTGCCGGACATTCCAGAGGATTGAATAATATCTACCCCAGTCGCTTTACCACGAATCAAACGAGCCAAATCTGCTTCCGGGCGAAGGGCGATGTCCCTCGGAGCCAGCGTTGTTACCCCGTAGCCTAAGGCCTTCTTTTCTTTGCGAATGCCTAGACCGGTAACTACAATTTCTGTCAACTCTGCGTTCGACTCTTGCATCTTCACGTCGAGCTGGTTGGAGCTCCCAATAGGAATCTCTTCCGTCCTGTAGCCTGTGTAGCTGAACACTAAAACCTCAGCATTCGGAGGAACCGTCAACGTGTACTTGCCCTCCGCATTCGTTTGAGTACCAACATTAGTACCCTTAGCCATGATACTTACACCGACGAGTAGACCGCCGCTCTCATCAGTGACCGTACCAGTAATGGTGCGCTGGGACCACAGAGGCAGTGCTCCCAGCAGCGCTAGTGCTACGGATAGTGTAAATTGCTTCATAACTAAATATAGGTTGTTTAATTAGCTGAAAATTCCGATTATTATAGATAAATTAAAATTAAGTTGTATGTAAGAGGTCTGACCTTATCCATTATTAAGGACCTTTGACTTGGCTTCTAATCGCCCTATGTAAGATTGATTTAATATTTTGAAAAAATAAAATAAGTTGATTTATTGTTCTTATTTTTAATTAAGTAAAAGTGGAGGAATTGACCGAATATTTTACTTAAAAAATCGGAGCAATTTTAAGGCAAAGCTAAATCTTAATACAAGATTTAAATCATGTTTTTTTTTAAAAAATACTTATAAGCCTTTTACTTGGGTTTATTTCAGCGTATAAATTTGATTATCAGTTTTTTTTAAACTTACTTGTTTGGTCGTTTCAACTCTTTTCGCCTCATAAAAGGCGTTATTTTATGAGATTAAACTCATTTTTATTTTCTTCTTTTTTCTTCTAATAAGGTGGCTTCTATGCGATTCTTTGTCTATTTTCATTTATTCTTTTATGTCAACGCCCTAGCTGCTCAGACGGATACCGTTTTTATCCTCTTACCTGAGATACTTTCCGATACTCATGTCCTGGCACGCCGTACGGACTTAGTGGAGCGAATGGCCATTTCGGCTACGCGCTCGTTGGAGCGAGTAGAAGAGTTACCACAGACGGTATGGGTGTTTACAGCGCGAGAGATTGCGCGCTACGGCTTTGTTACTTTGGCCGATGTGTTGCGAGCGGTGCCTGGCATACGCGTGTCGCAACCGGGCACCGCCCTAGAAGGCGAGCTCTTTCAGGTGCGCGGGCTTCGGGGCAATGCCTACGCTCGGGTGCTCATCAACGATGTGCCCATACGCCCATCGGCGGCACCGGGCATGCCCATTGGAGCACAACTTCCGCTGAGCCAGTGCGAGCGCATCGAAGTGCTCATCGGGCCGGCGTCGTCCATCTATGGCGACGGCGCCTGTGCCGTCGTCGTTCATTTGATTTTGAAAGAAAGCGAGCGCCCTGTGTACACACAGGCCGACTTGTCGCTGGGCAACTACGGTTTTAATCGGCTCGACCTGACGCTAGGCGGAAAACTCTTTCAAGGGAAAAACACCTTTCGCTTCAGCCTCTACGGCAGTAGTACCGTGCGAGAGGCCACCGACTACTACTACGACGAAGGGCTGTTTGCGCCCTCCCATTACCTGCCTTTCGGCTTAGATACTTCGGTGCTGCGCTTGTTGCCTAACTATCGCCCGCGAACGCTCGGAGACTCGGTGGCGCGCACGGCCGTCCTTCCGCACGAAAGCCGGCTGTTGGGCTTGCATTTCACTTGGCGAGGCATCCGCATCCAGTACCACCGGATGAGTCGCTTTGAGCACAGCAGCTTAGGCTTAAGCCCGCTAGCTGTCTCGTATGCCAACCCTTCGAACCGCATCGCTGAACAAATAGAGACCTTTGCGGCAAGCTTCCAACGAACGCATCAGCGTACCACCACAGCGCATTTACTCTCTCTGATGCGCTATTCAATACAAGGATCTTCGGCTTTTACGCCGGTATTTGACGCCCTAAGCGCGGCTCTGTATGCTATCCAAAAGCCGAACACCGACGATGAGCGCCGCCAGCTCGTACAAGATCTGGCGCAGCGCTATGCTGAGGAGGAGCGCTACATGGCCGCCGTCGGTTTGGATGTGCGCTTAGAGTCTCGCCTACATGCAGTTCTTACCTCGAGGCTCCGTATAGATGCTGGCTTACAGGCCAATTTGGCCAGCGGTGTGCCGCCTATGGGCTACTTTCGGACGCCTGTAACCGCTTCTCTCCGCGGCGATGCTGACCCCTCTACTAACTTTCCCTTCCCCTTGGGCCGCCAGACCATTGTAGATGCCAATCTTTTTGCTCAAGGCGTATGGCGCACACGCCGGACGTTCCTGCTTGGTGGCTTAGCCTTTCAAATAGCCCAAGAAGGGCCACCTCTGATGGTGCCGCGTTTTGCCCTTCGCCATGCTTTCGACAGCAGCTTTTCGGCACGCCTAACTTACTCCGAAGGCTTTCAGCGCCCCCTTGCCTTCCGCGCTGCCCACACCTACCGCTTAGCCGAAAACGGCCCCCTTGATGCGCGCCCTTTCATCGCCGACGGGGACCTCGTAGGCCTGCCCGAACGCCTGCGCGCTGCTGAGGTAGGCCTGCGCTTTCGGACTGGCCGCTTCGCAGCTGAAGTTATGGCCTTCTATCAGGAGGCCCATCGACTGATGCGCGACGGATATCT
>CALHAM010000117.1 GCA_937934275.1 uncultured Saprospiraceae bacterium
GAGCAGGCTTTTTTGGATGTTGCTCAACGCGAATACCTGCCTGTAGGCACCCAGCGCATCGCTATATACCATTGGGGCGAGCGAGGGCATCCGACCGCCCTTTTGGCCCATGGATGGGAGAGCCACGCTGGTCGTTGGCGCAAGATAGGGCCAGCTTTAGTGGAGGCCGGCTATCGCGTAGTGGCGTTGGATGCTCCGGCTCACGGTCGCTCCTCGGGATGGCATTTTAACATGGTTCTCTACGCCGACGTGCTGCGTGTACTGTTGGAGCGCGAAGGTCCCGTGCACTTAATGATTGGCCATTCTGTAGGTGGTGCTTCCAGCATTTGGGCTATGGGACAGGTGGAGCCAGCACGGCGACCCAAGCGAGCGGTCATTATGGCTTCTTTTGCTTCGTTGGCGCACGTGATGGAAAACGGTCGCCGGCTTATTGGCGCCGAACCTGCGCTGCTGGCGGCTATGGACGACTTCATCATGCGCTTGTCGGGCCGTCGCATTGCGGAATACGACCTGACTAAAGTAGTCGGTAGCTTGACCGACGTAGAGGCCCTCTTATTGCACGATCGGCACGACCGCGTAACGCATTTTAGCGAAAGTGAACGCCTGTGTGCCGCCTGGCCGGGTGCGCGCCTGATTGCCACCGAAGGGTTAGGGCACGGGCTAACGGCTCCGCAAGCCGTCAGCATCGTTGTCAACTTTGCCCGTCAAGGACTATTGGCCTAGGAGCTGTACGGACCGTTGCAGGTCAGCCTCGGCTTGCTGCAATTGGCCTAAGCCCCGGTAGATGTTGGCCCGCGTTCGGTACGCGATGCCGTAGTTGGGGTTGATTTGAAGTGCTCGGTTGACGTCGTCCAGCGCTTTATCGTATTGGCCCAACATCATGTAAGCGGCAGCGCGATTGTTCCAGGCGGTGGGAATGCCGTCGTTGATCTGGATGGCCGCCGTGTAGTCGGCAATGGCCTCCTCATAGCGTTTCAGGTTGGCCAGCACCAAGGCGCGGTTGAGGTGAGCGTCGAGGAAGTTCGGGTTGAGTTCGAGGGCTTTCGCAAAGTCTTGGATGGCTCCTTCGAGGTTGCCTGTTTGGCTTTCGGCCAAGCCTTTGTACAGATAAGTTTCCGGGTTTCGCGGCTCCAGTTCTAAGCTGCGCTTTAGGTCAGATAGCGCCAGGCTCGGTTGTTTGAGGATAAAGCGACATTTTCCGCGATTGAGGAAAAGCCGCGGCGTAACAATACCGGCCTCGATGGCTTTATCAAAATCCGCCAAGGCTTCCTCATAGCGCTCCAGCATGAGGTAGGCTTGCCCGCGTCCATTGTAAGACTCAACGTAGGTCGGGTCAAGTCGCAGTGCTTCCGTGTAGTGTTTGATGGAGTTCTCGTACTCGTGGTTGAGCAGTTCGCCGTAGGCCAAATTGCATTGGCACAGCGGGGATTGAGGCTGCTTCTCCACGCAGTCGCGAAAAACAGAGACTTCGTTTTTCCAAACGAGGCTGCGCTGGTGAGCTAAATAGCCGTAAAGCACTGCGAGCAAACCCAATAGCGCCCAGCGAACAGCTGGGCGCAGGTACTGTGCCAACCAGGTCAGCAACAGGAAGAAACCTGCCGATGAGAGGTAGACATATCTATCGGAGCGCATTTCAAACGTGCCTACAGTTACGTAGGGCAGCATGACGACTAAAGGCAATAAATACCACAGGGCGCTCAGCCCGACAATGCGCTGTTTAGGAGCCAAACGCCAGACCAGCCAAGCCAAAGCAGCTACGACCAATGGAGCTGCGTAATAATCCCAAGACCATACGCCGCCCGTTTTTTCCATGGGGTAATAGATACTCAGTCGGAAGGGAGCCAACAGCTGCGTCGGATAGAACAGCAGCGAATGGCACACCATGAGAAAGCGGTCGAAGAGGTTGTACGTTTTGGATGTAACGGCCAGTTGATGGCCTTCCGCTTCTCGAGTAAAAAAAGTGTAAAGGCCGAAAATGAGGCTGACGACAAAAAAAGGGATCTTATGCCAGAGATTGGCCCAGCGCAGTTGACCTTGTTGGTACCAGTCGAGCGCCAGCAGCATCAGTGGTAGGGTAACAGCAGCCGATTTGGCCAGCACGGACAAGACAAAGGCCAACAGCGTTAGGCCGTAGAACAACCCGCGCCGTTGCTGTTGGTAGTGCACATAAGCCAGCAAGCCCAGCAGATAGAAGAGGGAAAAGGTCAGCGCACTTTGCCCGGCGATCCAACTAGTGGCCTCTACCTGCATCGGATGGAGAGCAAAGAGCAGAGCAGTGAAGAAAGCAACCTCGTTTTTGGCTTGCAAGCGGCGCATTAGGGCGAACACCGTTAGCACGCATCCAAGGTGTAGCAGCAGGCTAAAGGTGTGAAAGGCAGAGGCATTCTCACCCGCTAACGCATACACCAACGCATAGCCCAGCCAAGTTACGGGTGCATACATGCCCAAATTGTTGCTCAAGAATAGGTTGCGAAACGTCGGGTTTTTGATGACTTCATTGTAGCGAATGGCTTTATCGTCGTCGAAGACCATGAAGCCGTTGGACAGGGACGCCCAATACACCAGCATTGTAAGCGCGACCAACACCGCGCTCCACAGCAGAGGCTGGTTGAGGCGTTCCCACGGGTCGGTATGAACTGGTGTAAGTGTGCTAGCGGCGGGCCTATGCGAGGATGCAGCCGCTGCAGCTGGGCGAGGCCTTGAAGGCGATGGCTTCGTTTTTTTCTTTGCCATGGGTGTATACTTGTCAGTGGGCAAAGTTAGAAAGAGGGCGGGCATCACCTGGACAAAGAGGAAACTCCTCGAGAAAACCCCATCCGGGAAATCCCTATCAGATAAACCCGCAATAGGGAAAATTCAGTTAAAATTTAACATTTGCGCTATGTGGTTTTGCTTGTTGAACACGTTTAAGCGCTGTTTCTTTGCTAAAGCAATACCCCAGATTTTTTAATCTTGCACATACGCAGTTCTCGCTGACGCCCGTCAGACATCCATCCCGCCCGATGAGCCTACCTTAATCTAAGTACTGCGTATTTTTTATCTCATCACTCAACAACTTTATCCCTACCATGGCATCTTTGAGTCCGCTTCAAGGCGCCCTGGGGCGTAGGCGTGCAGCGCATTTGTTGCGCCGAGCCAGCTTCCGATACACTCGTGCTCGGGTGGACGAACTGGCCAACCTGACGGCTGCTGAGGCCGCCGATGCGCTGCTTCAGACCGCTCCGCTCCAGCTCGATCAACCAGTTTACGCCGCCTCTGGTTCCGCTCCAACCACCTGGATCAACCCGCCGCAGCCGCCTTCCACACCTCTGCCCGCCGAAGACAACGACCTTAAATGGTATGTCATTGGCTGGTGGCTCAACGAGGCGCTCCACGACCCTGGTGCAGGGCATCGCCTCGAATTTTTCTTCCACCAGTATTTGGCTGTAACACCCGACGCCGGAACGAGCATGACGTTCTTCGACTATCTCATGCTGCTGCGTTGGGGGGCATTAGGCAATTTCAAAAAGCTGGTTACTAAAATGGTGCTCGACAACGGCATGCTCGAGTACATTGACAACAACAAGAACTTCGCCAGCAACCCCAACCTGAACTTCGCCCGCGAATTTTTCGAATTACACACGATCGCACCCGGCCCAGTCGCTGGCCCTGACGACTACACACACTACACCGAGTACGATGTACAGCAGGCCGCGCGGGTGCTCACGGGCTTTGGCAATGCCCGCCGACACCAGCATCAAGACCCAGAAACGGGTATCCCCGCCGGACGCGCCTACCCACAGAGCCACGACTTCGGCGTCAAGACTTTTAGCGCCCGCTTCAATAACACAACTATCCAACCACCTAGCAACGACGCCGACGGCATGTACGCCGAACTCAACGCACTGGTGGATATGGTGTTTGCGCAGGAGGAGACCGCCCGAAACTTCTGCCGCCGACTGTATCGCTACCTCGTCGGGCGCGATATTGACGACGAAGTCGAGAACGACGTCATTGCACCTTTGGCCCAAACTTTCCGGGCTGAAAACTTTGAAATTAAGCCTGTCGTCCGACAACTCCTGTCCAGCGAACATTTCTACGACGCCGACGATGCCAACGGCGCTGACGAAAACATCGGGGCCATCATTCGCTCTCCATTAGATTTGGTTCTGCATACCCTGTCGTTTTTCGACGTGCCCATACCTGACCCTCTTACGCAGACGAAAGAGCACTACGAGACTTTCTGGCGCGATGGTATTCAATGGCGCTTGCTCGACTGGGCAGGTATGTTCCTATTCTATCCGCCCGATGTCGCAGGCTATCCGGGCTACTATCAAGCACCTGATCATCAGCGTCAGTTCTTCAACACGGCCACAGTTATCTCTCGTTATAAGTGGCCCGAAATGCTCATTACGGGCACCCACGCTTGGGGGCCAGCAGCGCAAGAACCCTTGGGCACGCGCTTCGACTTTGCCGCTTGGCTGCGCGACAGCGGTGTGGTGAGCGAGCCGGGCAACTCCGCGGTGTTGGTGCAGGAGCTCCTCCAGTACTTGTTCCCAGAAGAGACCGACTTAGACCGCTTTGACTATTTCCACGATGAAATCTTGCTCGATGGCTTGCCTGCCTCGGCGTGGACGAATATTTGGCTCGATTACCTGTCCAGCGGCAACGATACCGAAGTGAGCATTCCGCTGCGGCGTCTGTTTAACGCTATACTGTACGCGCCGGAATATCAGGTTTACTGACGGAGAGCAAAAAGTGAAAAAAGAAAAATCAAACGAGTAGTTGTACAAGCTGAGAGCGGGGCTGCGGACGCCGGCCCAGCGCAGTTTCACCATTCTAAAAATATTTTTCTATGAAACGACGTCAATTTCTCAAAATAGCGGGGATCACGCCTTTTATCGTCAATGGCCATCCCATGCGGGCTTTCGCCAACAGCAAGATGGCGCACATTTTAGCGGCTTGTGAAGACGTGGAGGACCGCGTGCTGGTGCTGATCCAGCTCAAGGGCGGTAACGATGGGCTAAACACCATCATACCCATAGCCCAATACGATACCTATGCCCAGTTGCGCCCGGTAATTAAGATACCGGACAAAGGCCCGGAGCGTTTTATCCGCTTAGACACTACATTACCCTCGGCTGACCAAGTAGGTCTTCACCCGGTCATGACCGGCTTTAAGGAGTTGTACGACCGCGGCTGGCTCAACGTGGTTCAGGCTGTGGGTTATGAGAACATCAACCAATCGCACTTCAAAGGCACAGACCTGTGGCTTTCGGGTGGCGACGGCACGTTAGAAGGCTCTAAAATTCGCTCTGGCTGGATGGGGCGTGCGCTAGCAGCGATGTACCCCGACATCAAGGGCGTGCCTACGCCCGACATGCCTTATCCGTTGGGCATCCAAATCGGCGACCCCTACCCGTCGTTAGGCTTTCACACCGAGACGGAGCACCAAAACTACATCAACCTCTATGGCCAAGACCCACAGGGCTTTTATTCGCTAGTGCAAACCGTAGGTGGCGCGCCCTTACTCAATGTTCCGGAATCGGAGTATGGCGACGAGTTGCGCTACATTATGGGCGTGGAGGCGAGCTTAGACCAGTACTCGCAGTATATCACACAGGCCTTTCAAAACGGCAGCAACAGCATCAGCACCTACCCTGATTACGGCTTGGCTAACCAGCTGAAAACGGTAGCGCGGCTGATCAGAGGCGGGTGTAAAACTAAGATTTACCTCTGTTCGATGGGCGGCTTTGATACGCACGGCGCGCAAATACCGCCCGAAGGGACAGTAGTACTGGGGCGTCACGCTAACTTGCTGCGCATCCTGTCAGACTCCGTCAAGGCTTTTTACGACGACTTGGATGGGTTGGGCTTGGCCGATAAAGTGGTCTCCTGCACTTTTTCCGAATTTGGCCGAACGGCCAAGGAGAATGGCTCTGCAGGTACGGACCACGGCACCTTGGCTCCCATGTTTATTTTTGGAAAAGCCCTTTCGGGTGGCATTCACGGCACTAACGTGAACCTCAACAACCTAACTCAAGACAACCAGTTGAAAGGCCAGCAGTTTGACTATCGCCAAGTCTTTACAACCTTGTTGCAAGATTGGCTGGGAGCCAGTGACTATGTGCTAGAGCAAACGATGTTTCAGGGCTATGCCAAATTGCCCGTGGTCAGCAGCACTTATGTGGTTTCGCCCGACTGCTACATTTCGGTAGGCGTTTTCGACGAGCGGCCTGAGGCTCGACCGGTGCGTTTGTTCCCCAATCCGGCGCAATATCGCGTGCAGGTATCGTTTGCCAGCCAATCGTCGGGCGAGGCTTTGGTATCGCTGCACAGTTTGGGTGGTGCGCTGCTCCAAGCCCACCGCATGCGCGTAGAGCCAGGCCTCAATTTTCACCATTTAGACGTGTCGGCAGCCCCGGCGGGCCTTTACTTCGTGCGGGTGGAAAACCTGCGCCTTGGCCAGGCTGAAGTGGTGAAGTTACAGGTGGCGCATTAGCCGCCCATCCCGGGCGCAGAAGGCCGCAGATAATGTGCGACTTCTGCGCCCTTTTGCGTTATTTCACCGATCCTTTCACTATCGTTTTTTAATACTTTTTCCCATGCTCCGGTTTATTCTTCCTTTTGTCCTTTCTCCGCTGTGGGTTTTTGCGCAATTACCGCCGGCGTGCGGCGGCACGGCCACTGTAGTGGCGTGCGAACAGGTGTGTATTTCCTGCAATTTTGACGGCTATTTTGGCTCTACCGAAGGCTATCCGTCTGGCCCAGCGGTAGGCTTTTGCGGCACAGTAGAAAATGCTCAGTGGATGGGTTTCATCGCTGGTGCCGTTGAGGCCACTTTTACCATCACGCCTAGCAATTGCTCAAACGGCAATGGCGTGCAAGTGGCTTTGTACGAAGACTGTACCAAGCCGCCTTTAGCTTGCGACAAGGGCCAGGAGAAAGGTGGCAATAAGCCCGTTTCTATCAAAGTGCCGCTGACGCCGGGTCACAACTATTTTTTACTCATTGATGGTTATGCGGGCGACCAATGCGATTTTTCGGTGAGTGTCAGCCCGAAAGAGGCGGTTTATGAGCCGCCCTTGGGTATAGTACAGCCCAACATCATAGGAAAGACAGAGGGCTGTCCGGGCGCTACATTTACTTATCAGGTGCCGCCCGTCTTCGGCGCTTCGGCTTACATCTGGGATGGGCCGCCGGGCACACTGGTCAATGGAGACTCTGTGCCCGTTACCGTTTTGGCTTCGCAGCAGGGCCATCAGGTACAGGTAACGCTGGGCCATCAAAGCGGCAATTTGTGTGTGCAAGCAGCCAACTCCTGCAATCGAAACCCACCTTGTTCGGGTAGTCTGTTCATCCGCGTGTTGGACGACAGCCATCGGCCTACCTTGCTGACCGATACCGTGGTGGGCATCGGTTGCATAGATGGTACGGCTCGCCTACACGTAGACGTGTTGCCGCCTGTCAACTACCTCTACCAATGGACGCCCGATAGTGTGGGGCGCCTGTTGAGCGGCGAAAAAAGCCGAACGGCGCGCACCGACCAGCCGGCAACATACACCTTTACGGCTACCGATATAGAAACGGGTTGTTCCTCTACCATCGCCGTGCGCGTAGGCGAACCGGAGCTGCCAGACTCGATTGCCATCGCTATTCGACACATCTCTTGCTACGGCAAAGGCGATGGCTATGCCGAGATTACGCACGTCAGCGGCGGCGCTCCGCCCTACCTGTATGCTATAGATGGTGGTCCCTTCGAAAACGTTACGCAGTTTCGCCGCCTTACCCCAGGTGAGCACCGCCTCACGGTACAAGCTTCCGATGGTTGTGAGAAAGACACCCTCGTTACCGTCTTGGAGCCTGCTGACTTGGTGCTCGACCTGCCGCCCGACATTACCATTCACTTGGGCGAGCGCGTGCAACTGTGGCGCGACGACGCTCTAAGCGACCCTACGCGCCGCAAGCAAACCATCGTCAGTGCGCCACTGACTCCGGACCTACTGTGCGACACCTGCCAATACTTGCCCTTGAAGTCGTTCCGCTATGAGGTTACGGTGCTAGACTCTAACGGATGCCGCGCTTCCGATGCGCGTACTATCGTTGTGGAGAACGACCGCCGAGTGTATATCCCTAACGCCATAGCACCCGCTGCCCTCACTTTTACGAATACGGGCTTGCGCATATCGTGCGGCCCCGATGTGGTACTGGTGCGCTCCTTCCGCTTGTTTAACCGCTGGGGCCACATCGTCGCGGAGCGCCACAACTTTTTGCCGTCCGACGCTGAGCCGATCTGGGATGGCCTCGTCAACGGCGAGCGCGTGCCTTCCGCCGTCTTTGCCTACATCGCTGAAGTCGAATTCATTGACGGCCAAGTGGAATTTTTTAGTGGCGACATAACCCTCGTGCATTAAGCACCTCTTCTCTTTCTTTTTTGAACAAGTTAGGCGGTAACTTGTCTGAAGTTGCCGCCTAACTTATTTGATTTTAATGGTCAAAGCGCATTTAACGACATGACTCTTAGCGACATCCTAACCCATTTGGGCGAGACCCGCGAAGCCTATTTTAGTGCTGTGGCTCCGCCAATAATTCAGAGCAGCAATTTCGCCTTTTCCGATTTGGCATCGTGGCGGGCGGCGTTTGCCGACGAGCTCAGTCACCACGTCTATACGCGAGGCAACAACCCAACGACCGCCATTCTGCGTCAGAAATTAGCGGCGTTGGAAGGCACCGAAGACTGCTTGGTGTTTGCCAGCGGAGCGGGAGCCATTGCAGCGGCAGTGTTGAGCAATGTACAGGCAGGCGATCACGTAGTGTGCCAGCAGCATCCGTACTCGTGGACAAGTGCCTTGTTGCGCAAGTTCTTGCCGCGCTTTGGCATAGGGTGTACGTTTGTCGACGGCACACAAGTGGCGAACATTGCCGCGGCTTTTCGGCCCAATACGCGGGTGTTGTATTTGGAAAGCCCAAACACGATGACGTTTGAATGCCAGGATTTGGCTGCATGTGCCGACTTAGCACGTTCGCGCGGGGTAATTACCATAGCCGACAATTCATACTGCTCGCCCATTTACCAGAACCCGGCGGCGTTCGGCATCGATATTGTGGTGCACTCGGGCACCAAATACCTCAATGGGCATTCGGATGTGGTGGTGGGCGTTTTGTGTGCGAGTCGGGCGATGGTGCGCCGCATTTTTGAGTCAGAACTGATGACCTTAGGGGGTATTTTAGGCCCGCACGATGCGGCGTTAGTATTGCGCGGGTTGCGGACGTTGCCTTTGCGCATAGCGTGTAGCGATGCCAGTGCGCGGTTTTTGATAGAAAAGCTGGAACATCATCCGAAGGTAGAGCGTATCTGGTATCCCTTTCACACCAGTTTTCCGCAGCGCGAGCTGGCTATGCGCCAGATGCGCGGCTGTGGCGGGCTGTTTTCGGTGCAGTTTCGCACGCCCTCGATGGAGCGCATGGAGGCTTTTGTGCATCGGCTGCGGCGCTTCCTGCTGGCGGTGTCCTGGGGCGGCTATGAGTCGCTGGTCGTTCCAATGGTTGGTTTTTACGGCATTCCGGGCCGAGATGAGCCACACTTACCGTGGTCGTTTTGTCGCTTTTATGTTGGGTTGGAAGATCCTCAGTGGCTTTGGGAAGATTTGGAGCAGGCGATGGAAGTGCTGTAGGGTGGGCCTCACTTAGGGGCGCGCACGCTTCTTAGTCGTTGTTTCTGCCAGGCGCGCTGCTCGTTGGCCACTAACCAGCAGTTTTGGCTCCAAGGGGCGATGGACTCGTATTGGCGCGCCAAGGGAAATTGCGGCAGGCGTTGGCTTTCCATACGTCCGCGCAGAAAGTAGCCCTCGGGAAAATTTCGAAAGAAGAATACCGACGCGTGGGCATAGGGGAAGATGCCCAGCCTTCTGCCTCCGATGTAGCTGACCAGGGCCAAGGTTTGACCATCGTCGGAGAGGGCGGCGCCAGTAACTACGCGTTTGGGTAGGCGCAGGCTATCGCGCAGCTCGGCCACGTAAACGCCCGGCCGGGCCGGCAAAACGTAGTGCTTGACGGTACAGTTGCTGGCAAAGACAGATTTAGAGAACAGGTGTAGGCTATCGCGCCAAAACACCATGGCCTCGCAGTTGAAGTTCCAATCGGCGTAGCGCTGTGGCGGAAACTCCCTTTGGTCGGGGTAAATGAAGCGTATAGAGTCGATCGCCTCTGTCCGCGGGTGATAGCGGAAGATGCACAGGTCTTGGCGGTCATTGCGGTTATTGCCAAAGTCGCCGATGTACAGGGTGCCGTCGGGGCCTAAGGTAAGGTCTTCCCAGTCGCGATTGGGCACGGGCAAGGTGCGTTTTTCCAACAATTGACGGGTGCGCGGGTCATAGCGAAAAAGCTCGGGCGGATTTCGGCTGTCGTTGAGCAACCACAAATGTCCTTCTGGGGTGCGTACCATGCCCGACACCTCGCGCAAGGCTGTGGGCAGCTTTTGCCGGTTTGGCAGGTTTTTTTGCGCCCAAGTAGGCCACGCATTGGCCAGCATTACACCGATAAGGAGCGAGATTTTTCTGATAAGAGGAGGAAGACTGCACAACATTCTTATTGCCGTTTTTGACCGGCAAAAGTGCGGTCCTAGCTTTGTCGGTGCGTTAAGAAATCCGCCCAAACGCCGTTTAGGCGTCGAAACAGCTCCTTTGCTGAAAGCGTGCCCGTAGTGAGCCATACCTTTATTGGCATAAGATATGCATATACCCCTTGCCATGGAATTTGTACCACACCACCTGTCGGGCGTTTGGGAGATCCGCCTCTCGCCGCTGTGCGATGCGCGCGGCTTTTTCATGCGCACCTATGATGTAGCCCTTTTTAAGCAGGCGGGATTGCACCGCCTTTGGGTACAGGAGAACCACTCGCGCAGCGAACGGCGCGGCATCCTGCGCGGGCTGCACTTTCAGTTCCCACCCTATGCCGAAACTAAGCTAGTGCGCTGTGTGCGCGGTGCCGTATGGGATGTGTTCGTGGATTTACGCCCCGACTCGCCCAGTTTTGGGCAATGGGGAGCCGTTGAACTTTCGGAGGGAAACCGCCGCATGGTGCTCATTCCGCGCGGTTTTGCGCACGGTTTTTGTACCTTAACCGACGAAAGTGAAGTACTCTATAAAGTGGATAGCCCCTACAACCGCGAACATGAGGGTGGCCTGTTGTGGTCTGATCCCGTGCTTAATATCTCGTGGCCCGAAACTGAGCCGTTCTTATCAGAAAAAGACCAGCAGAACTGGACGTGGCAAACCTTTGTTTCGCAGCACAGCCACCGCCTAAGTGGCCTTCTCAACGATTAAGCCTTTTGCGCACAATTTCCCATACTATGAATGTCCGTCTGTTCAAGCCCTCTGTGGGCGAAGAAGAACTCCAAATGATCCGCGAAGCTTTCGAGCGCTCGTGGATTGGCCTTGGCCCCAACGTCAGCCAATTTGAGGCCGAATGGCAAAGATTTACGGGCGCTGCTGCTGCAGTGGGCGTTAATTCCGCTACTGCAGCGCTCCACTTAGCGCTGGCCGTGTTCCGCTTTCCCGAGGGGAAAAAGGTGCTTGTCCCTTCGCTCACCTTTGCGGCCACAGCCACTGCAGTGCTGTACAACCGCTTACAGCCTGTCTTCGTGGACAGCGACCCCATTACCTTAGGTATGGATCTGGACGACCTTGAGCGCAAGTACGACGCTGACTGTGTTGCCGTTATGCCCGTCCATTACGCTGGGCATCCGGTGCCTATGGAGCGCCTTGTGCCTTGGGCGCGCGAACGCGGCCTGAAAATCATTGAGGATTGCGCTCACACGGCCGGTGCCGTGTACAAAGGTCAGGTGCTCGGCCTATGGGGCGACATTGGTTGCTTTTCCTTTGAAGAGAAAAAACTCATGACCACCGGCGATGGCGGCATGATGGTAACCAACGACCCCGACTTGTTCCGCGAGGTGCGCGCCATGCGTTGGGTAGGCATTGACAAGGACAACTGGAAAACTGCCCAGGCCTACGTGGCGGCCAATCGCGATGCTATGCATTGGTTCTACGAAATTGCCGTATTGGGTTACAAATACAACATGAACGATTTGGCCGCCGCGGTAGGCTTGGCTCAGCTCAAGAAATTACCGGCCATGAATCGGCGCCGCTCTCAAATCATCCGCCGCTACCTCGATGGCCTTCAAGGCGTGCCCGGCGTAGAGCCGTTGCTGCCCTTTGAGCCTGAGAACTACTGTTATCAAATGTTTGGCATCCGAGCCGACCAGCGCGACGATTTGATGATTCACCTCAAGGGCCGCGGCATCGCCACCGGCTGCCATTACACGCCGCTTAGCCTGCAGCCGCTTTTCGCTCCTTGGGGGCATACTTGCCCTTACGTAGAAGCCGAACACCATCGCTTTATCACGCTGCCTTTACACGCCGACCTGACTGACGAAGAGGTGGACTACGTGCTCGAGGGCATTCACGCTTTCCACGAAGTGCATGCAGCCTGAACTTATCGTATGGGGAGGCACAGGTAATTTTAAAGTCCTGTGTGAATTGCTGGGCAAACAGTACCGAATTCTCGGCTATTTCGACAACGACCCCAACATCGCGGCCGAATACCGAGGCATCCCACACTTGGGCAATTGGGATGCCTTTGCCCAGTGGGTCCGACAGCCGCACATTGCCGCCCAGCCTCCGCACTTTATCGTCAGCATTGGCCCTGGGCATGGAGGCGTGCGCCGCCAACTGCACGAGCAAATCCGGGCATACGGCCTGTTGCCCCTCGTAGCCATCCACTCTACCGCCTTTGTGGCTGACAACGCTGAAGTGGGCGAAGGCAGCCAAATCTACGCCAACGCCACCGTATGCGTAGATGTGCGCATTGGGCGCTGCTGCTTGGTCAACACGCGTGCTTCCATCGACCACGAGTGTGTGCTCGAAGATGGGGCTTCCGTTGGCCCAGGTGCCGTATTGGCCGGGCTGGTACACGTGGGCGAGAACGCCGACATCTATACGGGTGCGGTAGTGCTCCCGCGCGTGCGCATTGGTGCAGGGGCAGTAGTGGGGGCAGGGGCAGTGGTGCGCCACGATGTACCGAACAATACGGTGGTGGTGGGCAACCCCGCCAGAGTACTGAAGGCACGCTACTAATACCTGGAGGCTTGTTTCTGCATGGGTTAAGGCAATAGGCGCCTTAGCCTCGTCGTTCGCTTATGCGCCGACGCCTCCGGTATCTTTGGCATCACTGCCAACCCTTTCACGCTTACTTAAAAACAACAATTGCATATGCCTCCCGCCTGGAAAAAGGTTTTCCTACTAAGTACCGTTGTTTTGTTGGCGCTAAGCACCACCTTTGCCCAACAGTCGAACAAAAGCAAGTCGAAAGACCGTTACCGCGAAAAAGAGCAGCCGCCGCGCGCTGCTGTGGAGCAACAGATGGAACAGTGGGTTCCGCTGCGCCAGTTAGCTGAAGAACAGCTGTTGCAAGTGATTGATTACCTGACAGATGCGGCTATGGCGAGCGCTTTGCCCTCTGCCGACGTTGGCCGGAGCCATGCCTACGCGTTCATGGCGGCATATGAGGTGATGGCCCGATATTCCATCCGCACGCCGTCGTTGAGAGGTTTGGTTGCCGATCTGCCACCGCTGTTGGCCTTTGCACCGGCCGACTCCGTTTTCCATCCGTTTGCTGCGCTGTGGGCGGCCTTGGAGACGGGTAAGGGGTTAATACCAGCACAAGCCCTCCTAGCCCAAAAGCAGCAGGAATTGGAGGATTTATTTTTACAGCGCGGCCTGCCGCCTCAATATCTTCAACATTCGCGCAGGGCTGCCCAAGAGATCGCACAAGCGGTGGTTTTGTATGCTCGAAGCGGCGAGCGCCAACGCCTGTTGCTGTTGCGCGACGAAGACACTCGGATGTTAGGCTGGGCCAATCCGACGCCTGAAGACTTGCGCGAGGGCAGTCGTTATCGCATGTTCGTACGCGAGATTTTCGAGCGCGGTGGCGTGAATGCTGCGCAAGAGTATCGCCAGCAAGTGGAAATTTGGTCACGGCCCCAGCAATTTTCGGCTCAGTGGCTGCGCATCGCCAATGCCGTTTGCGCGCAACAGCGCCTACCCTTCGCCTCTGCGTTGCGCGTGCTGACAGCCACGAGTATTGCCATGGCCGATGCCTACACTCAGTGTGCCCGCGAAAGTCGCTTATATGCGCGCAGCAGCCCACAAGTGGCTGTTCATCAAATCTTTGACCCCGACTGGCAGCCATTACCCACAGGCGAGGCCGTTGAGGGCTGCCCGCGCGAGCAAGGGTTAGTGGCGGCTGCAGCGGCCTCTGTGTTGTCGCAGATGCTGGGCGAGCGCGTTCCTTTTCAGGCCAACGGGCGCTCCTATGCTTCGTTTCGAGAGGCTGCGCGCGAGGCGGGTATGGCGCGCTTTTACGCTGGCCACCAACTGCGCGACATGGTGGAGGCAGGCCTCGTCAGCGGCGAACAGTTGGGCAACCTGGTCTTTAAGCAGTGGCCTAAAGACCAATAGCGCATTTTTAGCGCTCGCCAAAGCAGACCACGGTCTACTGCCCCTGATGGTGGACGTATAACAACCACACAAAGGCGCCAATCCAGCCCAGTAGGGTCCACTGCAAAAAGGCGTCGCGCAGCAAGGCGCGAGTGGGTGACTCCGTCCGGCCAAAGACTAGTGTCAGCTGCAAATAGCGCAGAATGCCCATAATGACAAAAGCGGCCGTGTAGTAAATGCGGTCGCTTCCGATGCGTTCGGTAACTTCGGGCGAAAAGCAATACATCAGGTAGGCCACAATGGTTACCGTTGAGCACACGACCATAGCAGCATCCAAGAAGGGCAAGTTGTAGCCCTCTAAAGCCCGTCGGAAACTGTGCCCGCGCATGGCGACAATATACTCGCCGCGGCGTTTGGCCAAGCCAAGGATAAGCGCCAGCAGAAAAGTCATGACAATCAGCCAATGCGACACTTCGACACCGGTGGCCGCGCCTCCGGCCAGCACGCGCAACAAAAAGCCTACGCCGATGAGGCTGATATCCACAATAGCGATGTGCTTAAGGGAAAACGTGTAAAGCGCATTCACTCCTACATATAAGGAGCAGATGAGCAGAACGGTTGGGTTCAGGAGAGCGGCCAGCACAAAGCCCGCCACTGATGTGGTCGCCAACAGTAGGAATGCCTCCCGACGGCGAATAGCACCGCGCGCAATAGGCCGATTTTGTTTGTCAGGGTGATTGCGATCTTGCGGAGCGTCTATCCAATCGTTGAGCACATACACTCCCGACGACACAGCCGAAAAAGCGGCAAATACCCAAAAAGCGTTTTGCAGCGTACTCCACTCTATCAGCCGAGCCGCAAAGAAAGCAGGCAGGAATACAAACAGGTTCTTGACCCAATGCTCTAAGCGGATGAGTTGTAAGGCGTCGCGAAGCGTCATGCAGCAGTGTCTTCGGGTGTAGGACAGATAAGGCGCTCCAGCAGCCTTGGAAAGTGCTCGTGTTCCAAGGCTTGTACTTTGCGCGCAATATCGGCAGGAGTGTCGTCCGGAGCAACGGGACAACGCGCTTGGAAGATAATATCGCCCTCATCGTAGCGCTCGTTGACGTAGTGAATTGTGATGCCCGTTTCAGGCTCGCCAGCAGCCTTAACGGCCTCATGCACGCGCATCCCATACATGCCTTTGCCTCCGTAAGCAGGCAATAGGGCAGGGTGGAGGTTGACCATGCGCCGCCAATACGCCCGAACGAGGTAGGGCGGAACTAACCACAAAAAACCCGCTAACGCGATAAAGCCAATGTCGTATTCGGCTAAGACATCCAGCAGGCGCTCGCTTTCATAAAAATACGCTCGGTCTACGACCAGCGTCGGGATGTCCCGCTCGCGCGCCATGGCTAACACGGGCGCTTGAGGCTTATTGGACACCACTAAGCGAACGCGTGCACAGGGGCTTTGGGCTAAGAAATCAACGATGCAGCGGGCGTTGCTGCCAGTGCCAGAAGCGAATACCGCAAGATGGGTCATGCGTCGTTATAAGCTCTGAATTAAGTCGTAGGGCGTGATGACGTGCAGCCCGCCCGAGCGGTCTTGGGCCACAACGGCTGGAACCGTCTTGTTGAAGTAGCGGCTCAACTGGCTAATAGGCACGTCATCGGTTACTGTGGGCAGTGGCTCTTCCATGAACTCGGCCACAGCCTTCTGGCTGTTTTCCAGAGGGTTCTGCAGCAACAAGCGCAACACTTGGCGCTCAGTGATGACACCGACGATGGCATCGCCTTCCAACACCGGCAGCTGGCTGATGTCGTGTGTTTTCATCTGCTGGAAAGCCGACTGCAGCGTGTCGGTTTTCTGCACGGCGTAGAAGTTGTGGTCTTTCTTTTGGGCGATAATGTCGGCTACCCGGAGCTCGTCGTCCAAAAAGCCGCGCTGACGCATCCACTCGTCGTTGTAAATTTTGCCTACATATCGGCTGCCGTGGTCATGGAAAATGACCACTACCACGTCGTCTTTCGTCAGCCGATGGCGCAGCTGCCAAAGAGCGCCAATAGCGCTGCCGGCCGAATAGCCCAGCAATAACCCCTCTTCGCGCGCCAGCCGTCGCGCCCAAACGGCAGCATCCTTATCGGTAACCTTTTCAAAAAGGTCTATCAGCGAAAAATCCACATTGGCCGGCAAGATATCCTCACCAATCCCTTCGGTGATGTATGGGTATATTTCCTTGGGGTCAAAAATGCCCGTTTCGTGATACTTCTTGAACACCGAGCCGTAGGTGTCAGCGCCCCAAATCTGCACCTTAGGGTTGTGTTCCTTGAGGTATCGGGCAACGCCCGAGATCGTACCACCTGTGCCCACCCCCACCACGATATGGGTTACCTTTCCCTCTGTTTGTTCCCAGATTTCCGGCCCTGTGCTTTCGTAGTGGGCCTGGCGATTCGAGAGGTTGTCGTATTGGTTACACCAAAACGAGTTCGGAATTTGCTGGCTAAGTCGACGCGCCACCGAGTAGTACGAGCGCGGATCTTCGGGTTCCACATTTGTCGGGCACACGATGACTTCGGCGCCCATGGCTTTCAGGATGTCTATTTTCTCCTTGCTTTGCTTGTCAGTAGTAGTGAAAATGGCTCGATAGCCGCGCACACAGGCCACCAGCGCTAAGCCCATACCCGTATTGCCGCTCGTACATTCGATGATGGTACCCCCTGGCTTGAGCAGCCCTCGAGCCTCGGCGTCATCAATCATTTTAAGCGCCATGCGGTCCTTAATGGAGTGGCCGGGGTTGAAAGTTTCTACTTTGGCCAGCACTAAGGCCGGCACGTCGGCTACCACTCGATTAAGTTTGACTAAAGGCGTATTGCCAATGGTCTCTAGGATGTTGTTCTTGTATTTCACGACGGAAAACGAAAAAAAGTAATAGGGTGAGAAAATAATAAAAAGAGACGCCACGGGCGCGCAGCGGTACTCCTTCCGTTCACCCCGCCGAGACGGCTGTGGGCGTTGAGGGAGAGGTCTCGAGATGCGTGAGCATCGCTCGGCGCACTTGCTCGCGCAGTTGTGGCAGGTCGTCCAAGGTCATGCCAGCCGTTTCAATAGGAGCACTCCATACGATGCGGACGACACCAGGGCGCAAGTCCAAACCATCGGCTTTGCCACAGATCTCGCGCATGTTGGTTAAGGTCTGCACGGCGATGGGGGCCTGAGTCTGAATGGCTACGCGAAAAGCCCCGTCGTAAAACGGCCCTAGTGGCTCGCTCGAGCGATTGCGGCGGCCTTCAGGGTATACAAAGATACTCCAGCCCTGTGCCAGGCGCTCTTGCAATAGGGCTAAGCTGCGCGCTCGACTGGCTGGGTTACTCCTATCCACCGAGAGGCACATCTTCTTGACCACCCAGCCAAATACCGGCACGCGATGCAGCTCCTGTTTGGCCAAAAACTGAAAGACTCCCGGATAGGCCCGCGCATTGACGATGAAATCCAGCGCTGATACATGATTACTCACGATGACGTACGAGCGCTCAGGTGATAGATATTGTTGCCCTTCTATCCGTAAGCGCACACCGATGAGCGCTAGGTAGATGGGTGTATAAACGTGATGCAGAAAACGCACATTTCGGCGCAGAGCGCGCTCGCCTGGCATGAGGGCCATGTTGAGCAATAGTATTGGCACTCCCAACACCAGCATGAGCAAAAGGAAAAGCGCCACGGCATAAATAGCCCAGATTTTTCGCAATGCAGCCTCCATCTCGGCTGCAAAGGTAGCAAATGGGGCGGGGTCAAAAGGCAAGACCCTCGACTTAAGACGAATCCGAAAGGGTGCGCGCTGCCATATCTTAGCAGTATGTGTGGCCTTTGCACAACCATGACGGCCTTCTTTACCTCTACTGCTGCCGCCAATAGCGGATTAAAACGTGGCGAATGTCGTGGCGCACATCGCCCTTGTCGTTGGCAATAGGTTTGTGCACGCGCAAGATGTCTGGATTATCGCCGGCTTTTAGAAAGTCCATGTTGGTTTCGGCGCCAGTCAGGAGGAAGTCGGGCATCACCACGCGATACGTGCGCGTAGGGTCGAGAGGCGAGCCGCGCACGAGCCATTGATGGGTGGCCTCATCGCGCGAGATATAGGCCAATTGAAGGTAGCCGCCTTTGCCTTTGTTGCGCAGACTGGCATCGAGAGTGCGCTGCAGCAAGGTGCCGCGCATTTCCACCTCGCTGATACCGCCGCCGAAGGGCAGTAGGCGCACAACGTCGATCTCTCGGACGGGGCCGCTCAGCACGTCGTCTATGCGGATGGAACCGCTGTTGAGTAGGGCACAGTCGGGCTTTTCGCGAGCTGCAGCCAGCATGGCATTCAAAATGATTTGCCCTACAGGTGCTTGTTGGTGGCGGATAAATGCCTCGCGACAGTCCAGAGGTGTCTTAAGAACGGTTACTTGCGCAGCGGCCTCAAAGCCGGCACTTTGGAGTGCCTCCTCCTTTATTCTTTCCCATTTGGCCACTACAGCGGCCGTGTTAGGCTCTTCGGGCAGTTGGGCATCGATGGAGCGCAGCTCCGAGCGCACCTGTACTTGCCCTCGGCGCTTGTCGTAGCGCAGGCGGTGTACGTAAACGGTGCGGGCATTGGCGTCGGCCTTGGCTACAGTGGTGCGACCTACGCGGTGCAGCATGTTGTCGTGGTCGTGGCCGCCCATAAGAAGGGGCACATCGGGCAGTCGAGCGGCCAACTTTAGGTCATCTTCGATGTCCAGATGCGTGAGACCCACCTGAACATCGCACTGGCCGCGCAGGGCTTCGTAGGTCCGCTGGGCCGCGTCTAAAGGGTCTAAGTAATGGACATAGGGTTTTGAGTTTATGGTCACTGTTACGCCCCAAAGTCCTACGCGTAGGCGTGTGCCATCAGCATCGGTGAACTCTACAATTTGGTAATCCGGACAGGGTTTTTGCTCACCCTCCGAGCGCTGTTGGAAAAACGGCCCAACGATTGAGTCGCCTTGCACCCATCTCAGGTTTGTGCCCAACCACGTAAAGCGCGACTCATTGAGGCGCGCTTGCAGATCGTCGTAATCGTAGTCGAACTCGTGGTTGCCAAAGGCCACGGCATCTATACCGAGCGTATTGAACACCTCCACCATGTGCCGTCCGCGGATGCGCTTGCCCTCATGGCGCAAGGTTGCAATTACCGAGGGACTAATAAAATCTCCTGCCAGAATGGTGTAAGTATTTGGGTTTTTCGCCTTTAGGCTTTGGCGCAATGCCGCCACGCGGGCTAGCCCACCCGAGCCGTCGGAAAGCGGCGAGATTTCATAGACGTCGTTTAGATGGAGGAAAACAACCTCGATAATGCCGTCGTCTCGGCCAGCGCCCGTTTGGGCAAAGCGGCAAGAGGCAATGAGCAGTGCGATGAGGCCAAAAAGGAGCCGGCGAAAGGTCATAAGCGGAGTGTGTAGGCTTTGAAAAAATTTGGGTAAAGGTAATAGCGCCGCTGAATTGACCTAAAACGAGCACTTGCGCGGGCCAAATAGGCAATAAGGCTACCGAGCTACGGTAATATCGCCGGCAAAGACTTCTTCTACACCGTCAAGGAAGGCGACTACCGCCTGCCATACATATACGCCGGGCGAAACGGCCTGGCCTCGAAATGAGCCGTCCCAGCCCGCCCCTTCGTCGTTTGGCTTTAAGTCCTGACCCAAGAACACCAAATTGCCCCAGCGGTCGAACACCTGGAGCGAGCGGATGGAAACCACAGCCCGGTTGCCGTAGAGGATAAAGCGGTCGTTTTGCCCATCGCCGTTAGGGGAAAAGACATTGGGAGCGTACACCCAGCGGCGCCGACTGATAGGCACCGTGATGTGCGCTTCGGCTGGGCAGCCATCGAGGTCGAGAATGCGCAAGCGATAGCGCGTCGTTTGCAGCGGGCTGGCCCATGGCGAGGGGCAGTCGTCGCACGAAAGGCCATCGGCTGGCGTCCATTGCCAGTCGGCCACTTGGCCGACCGATATGTTAAGCGTCGGCTCCAAGCGGATGGAGTCGCCTAAGTTCACCGGTGCTATTGAGGTAAAAAAGATTTTGGGCAAGAAGGGAGGCTCGATGGCGGCAATGGCGGTGGCAGTACACCCTAAGGCATCGCTCAGCAGCAGGGTATAAAAACCGGGAGTTAGACCACTGAACTGCGGCGCATCACTAAAAGTGTACCCGCCATTGATGGAGAAGCGCAACGGCGGCTGGCCACCTGAAAGAGCGGTAAAGGCTGCACTACCCGTTGAGCGGTGGCAGTTGGGTTGCTCTACGCGCGGCTCGAAAGAGGGTGGGGCTGCTTCTGCAACGCGCACTTCGTCGGAGGCCGTACAACCGTTCGACAGGCGCGTAACGGTAAGCCGATATATTCCGGGCGATCGGGTGGTGGTCTGGATTGCACTCGAATCACCCGTCAGCGGGCCGCCCTGAAGCGTCGTCCAGCGGAAGGCGAGTGGCTCTGATGTTTGGCTTTGGCCAGCCAGCGTAACTACCGGCCGTAGGCAGTACAAAGTTTGGTCAGGGCCGGCGTTAACATCGGGTGGCATGCGGTCTTCCTCTACGACAGTGCTGGCAGAAGCCGTACAGCCGTTGGAGCCGTTAGTCAGCAGCAGTGCGTACAAGCCAGGAGCGTTAGCCGTTGGGGTCAGAGTGTTAGCGCCCGACGTTAGATTTCCGTTAGCGGTGGTCCATTGCGCTGAGAGTGGCGATTGGCCCACCGAGGCTGAGGCGTCCAGTGTTACCGATAGGCGATCGCACGTCAAGGGCAAAACAGGAGCAAGGCGTATTACGGGCGGCGCGGTGTCGGCAACCACGAGGACAGAAGCCGTTGCCGTGCACCCGTTGGCGGCGTCGGTCAAGAGAAGGGTGTAGGCACCGGGTTGGCCAGCTACCGGCATTGATGTGCCCTGGCCGCTAAGAAGCAGGCCACCGCTCCAGGTAAAGGCCAGCATTCCTTGGCCCGACGAGGCCGAAGCATCGAGCACTACCTGCCTTTGGGCACACGTGAGGAGCGCAGGTGGGCTTATGCGCGCCATTGGTGCTGCAGTATCTTGCACCACCGCGATTGTGCTGCTCGCTGTGCAGCCGTTGGCCGTGTTCTGCACAATAAGCACATACGTACCAGGAGCACTTACTGTGGGATTGAGGCTTTGTCCGCCTGCGGCGATGTGTCCGTTGGCCGTGCTCCATTGCGCGCTGATGGTCCCTGGCGGCGCCTGGGCTACCGCAGCCGAAAGCGCAGCTTGCGGCGCGCTGCACGTGAGCACTGGCGGTGGTGCGATGCTGATTTCCGGTGGCTGCTGGTCGGCCGAGACGCTCACCGCTCGTTCGCTGGTGCAGCCCGTTCGCTGGTCAGTAGCCACCACAGCATAAATGCCCGGTTGGTTCACCACTGCTTGGGCACTCTGATGCCCTGCTGCAATGTACCCGTTTGGCGTTTGCCACCGGTAGGTGTAAGCCGCTGTATCGGGCAGCGCGCTTAAAGTAACACTCGAGGCGATGCACGTCAGCAAGGGCGGTGCAGGCACGTGCAGCTCAGGCGTAAGGGTGTCTTGCCACACCGTCTGTTCCGCTGTGGCCGTACAGCCGTTTTGCCGATTAGTGACCATGAGGAGGTATCGGCCAGGAGCATCTACCGTTGGCGAAAAGCCCATGGCGCCCGAAACAATATGGCCGCCTGCTGTGGCCGTCCAAGAGGCACTGACCTGGGCAGCAGGGCTGCCGTTGCCCGATAAGACTACCTGTGTGCGCACGCACGTCAGTGTATCGGGTAGGGCAATGGCCGCCGTTGGCGCGTTTTGGTCGGCCAACACCCTAACTTCGCTGCTATCGGAGCAGCCGTTGTACGGGTCGGTAGCCGTCAGGGTGTAGATACCTGCGGCATTTACCACAGGTTGCAGGGTGGTGTGGCCCGAAACGATATTGCCGCCCTGGGAAGCTGTCCAGACCACTGCTGGCGGCAAAAAGCCGGAAGCCGTCCCTCGCAAGGTAATTTCCGGAAAAAGGCAGCTGAGTGTCGTATCCTGCCCGGCTGCCACGGAGGGCTTCTGCAGGTTTTCGTGTAGGGTAGTGTGTGCCTGCGCTGTGCAGCCGTTGTGGTTTAAGGTGGCCTGCAGCAGATAGTCGCCCGGCTCGTTAGCGGCGGGCTGTAGCGTGGTCCAGTTCAAGGCAGTGCCAAGGTCGCTGCGTATCCACTCAACAGTAATGCCCGTATCGGGCTGCACCATGCCCGGCAAGACAATTGTTGGCGCCGCGCAGCTGATAAAACCATGAGGAAGGATGCTTACCTGAGGTTGGAGGGTATCTAGGTCGATGTCGAGCGTGCGCTCGGTAGTGCAGCCGTTTTGAGCATCGGTAACGAGTAAGCGATATTCTCCTGCTCCATTGACCCACACGGCCTCGCTATCGGGGCGCGTAATAAAGTTTCCGCTGTTCGTCGTCCAGCTCATCTGCCAGTTTGGTGTGGGGTTGGTTACCTGGAGCAGTACTTGTCTGTGGGAGCAGGTGATGGTGAGGTGGCTACTTAGGAGTGCTGGCTGTGGCGCTTCTTGGTTGGTCGTCAGGAATACAGTATCGGTAGCGAAGCAGCCGTTCTGTGGATGGGTTACTCGTAGAATATACGTTCCGGCCTGAACGGCTTCTACAATAGCGGCGTTTGGGTTTCCACCGAAGGCTCCGTCGGGCGTTTGCCATTCGTACTGGTACGGCCCCGTTTGGCCAGCATTTGCCAACAGGCTAAAAACTGGGGCTGCACAGGTGAGCACGCCGTCTGGCCCAGCGTCAGCAGGCGGGTGTAAGGTGTCTATTGTCACGTCGACAGAAGCGCTTTGGCTACAGCCGTTGTTAAGATTCACTACCGTCAACACGTAGTGGCCAGCGGCATCTACTGTTGGTGTTAGGGTATGAGTACCTCCCGTAAAATGGCCGCCGTGGGTTGCGCTCCAGATGTACTGAAATTTAGGTCCGGTAGAGGAGGCAGTAGCCTCTAAAGCGCGCGTGGGCACAGCGCAGGTGAGCGGCGGCATCGGAGCCACATGTGCCAACGGCAGAAGAGTATCTATGAGAACGGTCGCGGAGACGGCCTG
>CALHAM010000118.1 GCA_937934275.1 uncultured Saprospiraceae bacterium
CCTTACGATTACGAGTGGGAGGTCATCCAGCAATTCCAACTGCACTGGAGCCCCCAAGCCCTCGACTTAGCGGCCATGTATGACCAATGTATGTACAACAGCCGCACGCACCGCCTTTGGCAAGAGGGCGGCTGGCAACCCAAACGCGTCATGCTGCTGTTTTGGCAAACCGACCCGCTGACTACGAGAGCTCTTTTCGAAGACCTGTTCAACGAAACCTGCGACCTCGAAGCACGCATCAGCCGCTTCCTTTTTGGCTGCGATACCTTGTTGGCCGACTATAAAAAGGCGCACCCTACTACCGTGGAAAACCACCACTATCACGACGACTATCGCTTGATCGCGCTATATTTGGGCTGCCGATATCCAGAGCTTTATGCATTCTACTCTTTCGATGCTTTTGCCGGCACCCTTCGCGCCTTTCAGGCGCGCCATGTACCTGAGCACCACGACCTGGCCCGCTACTTCAAAGTACTTCGCACTCTGATGAACTTCTTGGACCAGGAGCCGGCCATCGCTGCGCAATGGGAGCGGTTGTTGCATCCTCGGCGCTGCTACACGGGACGCACCCTGCAGGTCGCTGCTGATTTCTGTCGCTTCGTTAGTCGTTAGCGCTGCCAGATGTTGTATTTCAGGATGCAATAAATGGCGCGGAAACCATCGCGCCAGCCGATCTTCTTGCCCTCGGCATAAGATCGCCCGTAGTAAGAAATGCCCACCTCGTAGATGCGTACCTTGGGCACACGGCTGATCTTAGCCGTTACCTCCGGCTCAAACCCAAAGCGTTTTTCCCGCAAGTCAAGGCCCTTCAGCAAGTCCGCGCGAAACAGCTTGTAGCAGGTCTCCATGTCGGTCAGGTTGAGGTTAGTAAACATGTTGGATAGAAAGGTCAAAAACTTGTTGCCGATGCTGTGCCAAAAGAATAAGATGCGGTGCGGTCGCCCGCCCATGAAACGCGAGCCATACACCACATCGGCGTGACCGTCTAATACTGGCTTAAGCAAAAGCACGTATTCCGCTGGGTCGTACTCCAAATCGGCATCTTGAATAACGATATAGTCGCCTGTGGCGTACCGAATACCTGTGTGCAGCGCTGCGCCTTTGCCCTGGTTGACTTCGTGTTCCAAGTAGCGAATATTCAGATCCGGATTTGCTTCCATGTAGCGGCGTATGGCCCCTCCGGTGTCGTCTTTCGAGCAGTCGTTGGTGATGATGATCTCCTTTTGCATGCCATCGGGCAAGACCGCCGCTTTGATCTTATCCAAAATCAAGTGTATTGTTCGCTCTTCGTTGTAGGCAGGGATGACGATGGACAGGGTTTTGGCCATGAGAACAGAAAGGTAGGTTAGTTCGCGCGTATTCAGGTGGGCAAAGGTAAACTAAGCTGCTCATGCGCGGCCCTTGAGCCGCTGGAAGGCAGTGGCTCCAGACGAAGTTCTTACACCTGTAGCACATTTGATTTTGTGTTAAATATTTGACTTTTAACCCACTTGTGTTAGTTTTTGGAAGACTTTTTGACGGGTACGTGCGTTGCTTATTTTGCTTGCTCACCGACATTTAATCATCCGAACAAGATACACAAATTCTATGGTAAAGCGCTTTTCCACGTTTATGCGCATTTGGCGCATTTCCCCCCGCCTAGCCTTGGCCTATCTAACGCGCCGTGTAAGGCGGCAAGCGACCCGTTTTCTACCCGTTGACGATTGGAATCGCAACTGGTTGGGAGAAGAGATGCGCCCCTTCAACAGCCTACAGTGAAGAGGTGGGCTTTTTCGTCTGGCGAGCTGATGGCTGCACACGCGGTGGAGTCGTAGAGACTCATCGCGCATGGTTGTTTAGCGAGGTGCTTTTTGGTCGTAAAAATGGATGCGGTTAGCGCCGTCTTCGGAAGTTTGCGGGGCTAAGAGCTGACGCAAATGCTCTTTGTCCGTCATGAGGCCTGTCCGAGATTATTCCCCTCACTTTCCGTTGTCGTTGGCGTGTTGGCCAGCGGCGAATTCTTTCTTAATTGCATGCATCTTGTTTTTTGGGCTGTTGTGTGCCTGTCGGCGCTCTACCGAGGGGTCGACAGGGCGTCCTTCTCGCGCTTCTTATGAGCTAGCGGCAGTGGAGGGGTACGTCGTAAAGCCCAGTCGGCTCGAAACTGAACTGACGGCTGCCGGCACGCTGCTGCCTGCAGAAGAGACCACGCTTTATGCCGAGGCCACTGGGCGCGTGGTCATGCTCTACTTGCCGGAAGGTCGGCCGGTGCGTCGCGACGAGCTGTTGGTTAAACTGTTTGACGAGGACCTCCGGGCGCAGCTGAAGAAAGCAGAGGCCCAACTGCAACAAGCGCGCCTGACTGAGCAGCGGCTGGGTGAATTGCTTAAAGCTAAGGGCATCAGCCAGCAGGAGTACGATGCCGCAGCCTTGCAAGTGCGCGTGCTGGAAAGCGATGTCGACCTGATTCGCGCGCAGCTGCGCAAGACCGAAGTGCGCGCTCCCTATGAAGGAGTCGTCGGCCTGCGACAGATCAGCTTAGGCGCCTATGTATCACCGTCGACCCCCATCACCACCTTGCGCGCTACTCACCCCCTTCGCTTGGATTTTTCAGTGCCGGAACGGTTCGCTGCACTCATTCGCCCAGGTCAGCGAGTGACTTTTCGGGTGCAAGGGCAAGCGCGCACGTATTCGGCCGCTGTCACTGCCTCTGAGCCAGCCCTCAGCGCGGAGGCGCGTTCCCTAAAGGTGCGCGCCTCCGTGATAGCATCGGCTCAAACCGATCTAAAACCGGGTATGTTTGCTGAAGTTACGCTACAACTCCGAAGCCGAAGCGATGCGCTCCTCATCCCAGCACAGGCAATTGTACCGAAATCGCGCGATAAAATCGTCTTCGTCAGCCGAAACGGCGAGGCCATACCCACCCTCGTCAAAACGGGTGTACGCCAGGCCGACAAAGTCGAGATCATCGAAGGCCTTCAGCCGGGCGACACCATCGCTGTCACTGGGACGTTGTTCCTTCGCCCTGGAGCTCCTCTAAAATTCAGCCGACTGGTGGAGTAGGTGAACCGTCCCTATTTTTAAAACAAAAAATTTTAAAAAGAGGAAAACTTCCCTATCTTTGCAGAGGCATCTCGTCATAGAAAACGAGGTGCTTATGCCTTTTATTTGGCTTATTTCAGGTCACTAGCCCGTGAAATAGCCGGATGAGTAGTGGGCACGTCGAAGGCGATAAGTTTAAATTTTATCCAAAAAGTTTTATTTTTTAGTTCTCTTATGGGAAAGACGAAGTGGCAAGCGGCATTGGAAGGCGATTTTCAGCAGATGAAATCTACTGCCCGACATCGCAAAAGCGGTCGCGACACGCGCACACCGAGCGCATCGCCCGCACCATCGGCCGATGGGCCCAACCCTGAGGAAGTGGCCCGCATGCTGGGCGTTAGGCTTCAGCGCTTATGGGTCGCGCTGAAGTTCCGATGGTACTACGCCAAGAGGCTTCTCTCTCAGGGCAGTTTAATACTGAAGATCGGGCTACTCGGTACCCTGAGCTACCTGATGCTCTTCACCCAGGGCGAGGCTGGACTGCCTCCTGTAACTACCGAAGAGAGCCGGCCTGTGGTGCGGCCTGAAGAGCGGGGAGAGGGCGATCAGCCGATGCCGATGCCGGTAGAGGCCTCTGAACCTGCTCGACCCGATAAGCCCGGAGGGCGCAAAGTACTGCTGCCCGATGCCGACAAGCCTGCAGTATCCTCGCCTGCGCACGACAAACCCACAGCCCAGGCACCGCCCCCACCCTCTGCCGGTAGCCCCCAACGGGCTATTGACCCGACACCCATCTGGGTGCGCGATGTCGATGCCGAAAAAGTCAACCGCTACGTCGAAAGGTTCTCAGGAGTGGCTATTCGGGAAATGCAGAAGTTTGGCATTCCAGCCAGCATTTCGCTGGCCCAGGGCCTGATAGAAAGCCGCTTCGGCACCAGCACGTTGGCAGTAAAGAACAACAACCACTTCGGCATTAAGTGCTTTTCTAAAAACTGCCGCCCAGGCCATTGCACCAACCTAGAGGACGATCACCACAAGGACTTCTTCCGCAAATACAGCACGGCCTGGGAGAGCTGGCGCGCGCACAGCATCCTGATCTCCACTGGGCGCTACGCGCGTCTGAAAAAACACGGAAGAAACTACCGCGCCTGGGCTAAAGGGCTGGAGGAACTGGGCTACGCCACCGATAAGAACTACTCGGCCAAACTCATTGGCGTCATCGAACGCTACAACCTGCAGCGCTTTGACCATTAACGCGCGAGCGATGGCGCAAGGGCCTCCTGAAAAGTTGGGTCTGTGGGAGGATTGCCAAAGACCAGCGCATACGATTGCAGCGCCTTCAAAACATCGTAGGGCCGAACAAATGCCCGCTCTTGAAGGATAGCCCTCACTTCTTCAGCGTCTAACACTCCAATTCTCGCGGCATAGCGCTCTGCCTCATCGAAGCACCTCAAAAGCCGGTCGAGCAAGAACTGAACGTCTTCGATCCAGAGAACAGCATCTTCGGGGAGCACCCGCAGCAGCGGTGTTTTCTCCTCGCGCGTGTGCGCTGTGCTCCAATTAGGCACAATTTGTAGCCGCTCGATGTTTTGGCGCGATAGCTGGGTCAGAGGATCAAATGTGCGGATACTCTCTACCTCTGCATCGAACAGCTCGACGCGGTAGGGGTACTCGTTGCCGAAGGAAAAGAGGTCTAAAATGCCTCCGCGAAGGCTAAACTGTCCCGGCTCATAGACAAAGTCTGTGCGCACCAAACCGTACTCCACCAGCACTTGAAGAACGAAATCTAAATCGAGACGCTCTCCCTTGACGATCTCGATGCGGCTCTTCGTCAGTACTTCAGGCGATACGACCTCCTCAAAGAGGGCCTCCGGATAGGTTACTACGGCCCAGCCTCGGCGGTGCGGCATCGTTAGGCGGTTGACCACTTCAGAGCGCTGAAGCGTTTGCGTAGCATTCAAATGTTCGAAAACGGCTGGGCGCCGAAAGCTGTC
>CALHAM010000119.1 GCA_937934275.1 uncultured Saprospiraceae bacterium
CTTCCCTCAAAAACCGATATTGGATAGGC
Organism: uncultured Saprospiraceae bacterium; assembly: GCA_937934275.1. Classification (GTDB taxonomy): domain Bacteria; phylum Bacteroidota; class Bacteroidia; order Chitinophagales; family Saprospiraceae; genus M3007. The sequence continues at coordinate 30 of CALHAM010000119.1, forward strand.
ACGGACGCTTATTTTTGCCAGGAGAAAAATAAATAAATTGAGGCGTGTTAAATCCAGGCTTAATTCGACGGATTATATTTTATCTGAATTTTCGAAGCGAGATAGAATTTTACGACAAGATACACGATACCATTCAGAAGGATATCGTCATTAAAGGCACCAATTTGTGGATCCTGATGTTTGCCATAGGTGTGGCGTCTGTGGGCCTCAACATGAACTCCACCGCGGTAATCATTGGAGCCATGTTGATATCGCCATTGATGGGGCCAATTATGGGCATTGGCTATAGCATAGCCACCTATGATTTTGTATTGCTGCGCTCAGCCCTCAAGAACTTGGCCTTTGCTGTAGGGGCGAGTTTAATCGTCTCTACGCTTTATTTTGCCATAAGCCCGGTGTCGACAGCGCATTCCGAGCTGTTGGCCCGCACCAGCCCAACAATTTACGACGTACTGATTGCTCTATTTGGTGGGCTGGCTTGCATCGTAGCTACCAGCAGCCAAAAAAAGGGCAATGTGATTCCAGGAGCCGCCATTGCTACGGCGCTTATGCCACCGTTGTGTACAGCGGGCTACGGCTTAGCTACAGGTCAGTTCTATTATTTTTTTGGAGCTTTTTATCTATTCACTATAAATGCCGTATTTATTGCACTAGCAGCATTATTAATCTCACAACTGTTGGATTTCCCTATCCGCAGCGATATCGAACCCTCGCATAAGAAGCGAATCAATCAGTTGATCTCCCTGATATTGGTTATCACGATCATCCCAAGCATCTACTTTGGTTACAGTCTAGTGCAGAAAGAGCGCTTTACCGAAAACGCCAAACGTTTCATTAAGAATGTCACCTTCATTGAAGGCAACTTCTTGCTCAACAGCGAAGTAGATCCCTCTCAAAGAAGCATACGACTCATTTATGGAGGCAGTGCATTGAGCGATGCTCAGAAACTCGCCATTAAAGAAAAAAGCCGAGATTTCAACCTATCTGATGCCAAACTACAAATTGAACAAGGGTTTTCTTTTGGCGATGCCAGTGCCGAAAACTCGAACGAAGTCCTGCGATTGCGCTCTGAGATTAATCGGCTGAACACCCTTTGGAAAAACGCAGAAAAGACTTTAGATAGCATTGCCAACCAGAGCACTTTGGGTAAAAGTATACTGCGCGAGACACAGAGTCTATATCCGGAAGTAGTGGCGCTTACCTATGTAGAAGCCACTACTTATAGTAATAAAAAAAACCAGCAAAACCCAATTGTGCTCATTGATGCTCCGCCTGCCGCTTTAAATCAAGAGGCTAAAACTCGCCTAAGTAATTGGCTTAAGGCGCGCATTGGCAATGAAAACGCCCGAATTTATTTTGTATCTGAGTCGCAGTAACAGTACTGCCATTTCACTCCAGTACATAGTGAAAGGACTTTGCTGCACGGCTCGTAAACACGTAGAGGGTAAAAATTTAGCGCTGCATTTCGCAGCATACTAGCTACACAATGAAAAAACTATTTCTTAGTTTTTAGTTACAGCCAGATATGCTGCCGGCAAAAGGAACTGAAGGTCTCCATCCGACCGAAGGCCAGCCACTGCCCATAGTCGCTGAAAGCACCGGGCGCAAGGTCTGCGACAAGGGCGAATGGAGGGTGCGCCAGCGCAGCGTAGGCAAGTGCAAGGCCACTTGGTGGGGACGGGGCCAACAACAGCCTACTGGTGGTGGAACTACCCCCATGGCGCAGAGATGCGGAAACAATACCCGACTCGCTGTGGCAGGTAGAAGAGCCATTAAGTACGTTCAGTAGCGACGGTGCATACGATCATAAATGAAGGTTTGCGATGCTCCGAAAGGGCGGAGCATAGAACCCACTGTGCCGCCAAGGGCGGATTGCTGAAGCATATTTTAGGATATGCTCGATCGGATGGGTTACCCACCTTAGGTTTTAGCAAATAAGGAATGTTTGAATTGCGAGGGCACAAAATTGCCTAAGGGAGGACGCTATCTTTTTAAGACGAGGATCTATCTGTTTCACGCACCAGCACTGGGATGCCTCGCAATAGGTAACAGCATTTGAGTATGAAGCCCTTCTTCGAAATTGAGTCATGGGATGGCTACAGCCCAAATTCGGGCACTGCTGAGCTCTCTTCGACTCCCAGGACCGCGTATGAAATGCTGTTCAACTCAGGGCTAATTTAGCCGACGGCTTTCTTTCCTCCGAGTGTATCCTCCCTGCCTGGAGGTGAACCCTGACATTTCCGTAGTGGGCAGCGGTAGGGCTGTGCGTAACCATGACCACAGTGGTTCCATTTTGCTCGTTGATCTCTTTTAGGATACCGAGGATTTCTTCAGACAGACTAGGGTCGAGATTGCCAGTAGGTTCATCAGCCAACAGTAGGTCGGGGCTGTTGGCCAAAGCTCTGGCGATGGCTACCCGTTGTTGTTGGCCTGCTGAGAGTTCTCTAGGGTAATGAGTGGCTCGGTTTTCTAAGCCCACCCTAGCCAGCACCTCCTCCGCTCTTTGTTTGTTTTTGAAGGTGTCTTTACTCCTAGCGTTGAGGGCGATCATGATGTTTTCGCTTGCGGTAAGGTAGGGTATGAGTGCGAAGTTTTGCATCACAAACCCGACGTGATGGCTCCGAAAAAGGGCCATGTCCTCTTCGCTATACAGATTAACTTCGTTTCCGTTGTAAAACATTCTTCCTGCAGTAGGGCGCAACAAGCCGCCCAATATCAACAGCAGAGTGGTCTTGCCGGAGCCAGAAGGTCCCGTGATGGTGACAAAAGCGCCTTTAGGTATGTCGAGGGAGAGGTCGTCAAGGGCGTAGACAGCGCCATTGTGGCGATAATATGTTTTGGTCAGATTTTGAACTTGTAGCAACATGATTACTGCTCTTGCATGTTTGAGAAAGGTTCGATTTTGCCAGCTAAATAGGCGGGAATAAAAGCGCCGAGTACTGAAATGATGACAGCAATCGCCATTGAGGCGAAGAACAGCGCGTAAATAGGCGAAACCTCGAGGCCGGCAAACTCAGGACCAAGCCACATTGCCGCCAGAGTGCCTAAGAAATATCCGGCCACTCCGCCCAATAGGCCCATGATGAGCGCCTTAAGAATGAGGATATAGTAAATGTGTTTCCTGTGGTACCCGATCATGCGAAGAATGCCGATCTCCCGACGGCGCTCATTCACATTTGCCCAGATATAGTTTCCGATGGAGATACTGCCCACGAAGACAATGATGATGAGGAATACCGTAGATATTTTATTCATCAGCTTATTGTTCTCGATTTGGGTGGCGACAATTTGCCCAATGGTAGTGATGCGGGTATCGGGCAAAATATTTCGCAATTGCCCTAAGAGACCGTCTGAGATAGCGTTGCAACAGCCCATGATTTCGATAGCACTCACTTGCGGCCCTGTGCCCAAGAGTGCCTGTACCGAGTGGAGGTTGGCAAATACGCGATCGTCGTCTACCGTGCCTGTCTCAGGCAGCAATTTGACCACCTTAAATGTTTGGCCCATAATGGTTAACTCGCTGCCTTCCGAGATCTTGAGCCGCTCAGCAATACCAGAACCCACAAAGCAATCATAGCCTTCTAAGGTATCAATCGCTTTGCGCTGTAACTTCTCGTCGGCGTATTTTTTAGGCTCTGAGGCAGCACAGGTCGCCGCAATAGAATTGCTCAGCAGGCCGCCCTGCTGCCAAATCGGTTTTGAGGCGATCTCGCTTTGCGGCAAGATGCCCGTCAGGACGATGTTCTGATCTCCGATTTTTACGCGTCGGGTCAATTTCGGCGATATGTTGTCTACTCCGGGAATTGCGGAAGTAACCAGCCTTTCCACATAGTCTTCAGGGAAGGTAGAAGCATCGATATCAGCAGCGTAGTAATCGTCAACGCTTGAAGACTGCGGCAGCACCAAAATATTAGCTCCTAAGTTGTCGAGATTTACAGCCACAGCCCTTTCAGAAACCACCGAAAACGAGCGGATGCCCACTATAACACCAATGCCAAGGGTGATAGCCAATAGGCCAGAAATCAGCTGTGATTTGCGGTGCCATAGTTCTTTTACCGTTAAGTCTGTCAATTTCATGGTGACTATACTTTAAAAAAAGTGAATTCATCTCTGCACCGATGCTCTAAGGCCCTTTTCGAACTCCGACGCATCAATGCCTGCCAATGTGCTCATAGTTTGCTAAGAGGACATCGCTCTTTGCATGTAAGCAATGAATACAGGACCTTTACCTTCTGCAAGGCTGGGTAGGCGACTTATTGCTTACCGCATCCGGCCGGTCCACAACCTGGGCCACACCCTTTCTTAACGGGAGTTGTAGCTGCTTTTGCCAACTTCTCTGCATCAGGGATGCTCGTAGATTGGCCAGCTACTTGCCCCTGTTTATTGATGACCAAAGTAACCGATGATTGAGCAACTGCCGGATTTACTCCAAGCTTCTGCATTAGCGTCACTTCTTGTAAGTCGTCCATGTCCACTTCAACAACGACGGCCTCGCGGTTGAGCAGCGCAACGGCCTTTTGGCATTCGCTCAGTACGGCTTTTCGGTCGGAAAAAGACTTCTTGGTCAAAGCAAGAATGACATGTTTACCGCTTCCTACGGCTTCATAAATGAGTTCTAATTTAGGCGACGGAACAAGCGCGGCCAGGTTCTGCGGTGTTGCCTGTTGAAGGACGTAGCCACCAGCAGGTTGGCCTTTGGTCGAAATCACTAAGATAAGCGGAAGGGGAGCGCTGGCTAAGCGCCACTCAGCGACCAAGGCAGCATTGGCAGCATCGTCGCGATTCATCTCCACGACCACCGAGTTAGGGTAAAGCACCTGAGCCTCTTTAGCTACAGCAAGTGCTTGAGCCGTTTTAGTTACCCCGTTTCCGGTAACCACCAGAAAAACGGCCTTCTTAGCTTTTTTAGCGTTTGCCAATTGCGTTTCCACCGGTGTACCACTCGCCTTAACCATCGAGTAGCTGACTTGTTGGGCTACCATCCGAGCACTTTGCACCTCGCTCACCGCAGCTGAGCCTAAAGCCGTACCGCTTCCACTCCGGCTCTCTGCGCCAGAATGCGTGCAAGCCGCCCCGGCAAGAATTGTGGCCAAGGTAAAGGCGAGCGACCGAGAACGCTTGAAGACATTCATTGAGATCATTTTTTTATCGTTTAAGAATGAGTAGAATTAGAACCGCAAGAATGTTCTGTGTCGCAGAAAACATCTGCCGACCTAATGGACTCAAAAAAGAGATCGAAATCCCTAAGGTAATTGGATAGGGTACTGGTACACAGACAGTAATTAATCTTTAGCCCATCTACTTCTCCACGGATGAGACCGAGCCGCTTGAGCTCACCCAAATGCTGAGAAACCGTGCTCCTGCTCAGGGGAAGATGGGCGGAAATGTCACCTGAAATGCAAGTCTTTGTTTCCGCTAAGTACTCCAGAATGGCCAAACGCGCTGGGTGTGAAATGGCCCTAGCAAACATCGATAGCGACTGAAGTCGCTCGTCAAAGACTTCTTTCTTTACCATGGGTTGCATCCACCTTTGTTGTATGACGCAAACATACGACATAATTGGAGAAGGCAAGCACTTCAGCTTATTTTTTAATTAGCTTAGTCGCTTGAATGACAAAAAGGCAAGAGCAAAGATTTGAATATAAAGGTCTAAAACCAAATTAAGTATAAGCATTTTCACTTCAAAAAGAAATCAAGTCGCATAATCCAGGTATTTTGCAAATAGTATTGGTTAAGCCAGTCGTTCTGAGCGTTTTTTACCCAGCCGACAAAGAGCAGGCCGACCTCAATACTATTCCACTCGTTGAGAGGAATACCCAGTTGTAAGGCTGTCCAGTTTTCGTCAAACTTAAATTGGTTGGAGGTATTAAAGAAAAACTCGCTGTAGCCCATGAGGTACAACTTGTCGTGGGCCAAGGGCTGCTTAATGCCTATCAAGTAGCGCAAGCGGTGTGTTAGGGGCGCTTCGTTGGTAATGCGGTCGCAGATGAAGCGCTCGTCGAAGCGCAGCCGCTGTTTCAGGCGGCCCTTACTACCCACGGGTAGTTGGAGGGTTAGCTGTTGAAAGAAGCGATTTTCTGTTCGATAATCTCCGCGAAAGGGGTTCTGTCGTTCATGAACGTAGGCAGCTGTAGCGCTCAAGCGCTCGGTGAAGTGATACGATATGCCGAGCTC
>CALHAM010000120.1 GCA_937934275.1 uncultured Saprospiraceae bacterium
TCTGCCTGCTTTTTGCCACCGCTTCTGCTCAGCCAGGCAAGCAGGCTCCAGAACAATCGGATCCAGAAGCGCGCAAACTCCTCGACTTAACCCGGAAAAAATACGAAAAATACAAAACGCTCGAGGCCGAGTTCACCCTCAGCATCGAACTGCCCGACCAACCCAAAGAAGTTCAGAAAGGCACGATCGCCCAGGAAGGGCAAAAGTTTCGACTGGACATGGACCAGCAGACCATCGTCAGTGACGGAAAGACGACCTGGGTCTACCTCAAAACCGAAAAGGAAATTCAGATCACAAACGCCGACCCAAACGGCGAAAGCGGCTTCATGACACCTCGAGAGCTGCTGAGCCGCTATCAGAAGGGCGACTACCTGTACGCCATCACCGATAAAACGAATGAAGGGGCCAAGATGCTGACCCACATCGAGTTTAAGCCGGTCAGCCGGCGTTCAGAGTACGCTAAACTGCGGGTAAGTATTGACCCAAAAACGCATCTCGTGGAGCGGATCATTGCCTTCGGACGCGACGGTTCGCGCTTCACTTTTCAGATTAATCGCTTCCTACCAGACAAGGTCTTCAAGGCTGGTTATTTCCAGCTCAACCCTAAAGATTATCCAGGCGTGCGGGTGGAGGACTTGCGCATGTAACTCGCTGCTAAAGGTGCGTACAGGCACATAGGGGCACTTATCTTTGCCCTCGTTAAAGAGGGTGCAACTATGCATGACATTGAGCCTTACCATCGGTGGAGAGACCTATATGTGGCTGCTGAGGACCGGCGCTCGCCGTTCTATCGGCGCAAGTACAGCGAGTTTTACCTGACCAACACGCTGTATAATTTTTATCTGCATCCTCAATGGGACGCCTTCGGTTCGCCAACGCTCTACGCGAAAATCCTATATGCCGATTACGAAGAGGGTTATACGCTCATCGAGCTGATAGGCGAGTGGAACGACACGCTGCACAACGACATCATGTACCTTAAGCGCGAGATCGCCGACCCCATGCAGCGCCAAGGCATCCACAAGTTTGTTTTTTTCTGCGACAACGTGCTCAACTTCCACGCCAGCGACCCCGACTACTACGCTGAATGGGCCGAAGAAGTGCGCGAAGAGGGCGGCTGGGTAGCCTTGCTCAACATCCGACGCCACGTAGAAGAGGAGCTGACCGATGCGCACTTAGACCACTACCTGTGTTTTGGCGAAGCCTACAACGCCATTCCCTGGCGCACCCAAAAACCAGAAATGATTCATGAGCTGGTGGGCACTTTGGTCCATCAGGCGCCACACCGTCTGACCAGCGGATAGAGGAGGGACCCACCAAAACTTTTGTTCATGGAGAGTACGACAGATACACCTACTTTTCGCTCTGGTTTCGTCAACATCGTAGGGCATCCGAACGCGGGCAAGTCCACCCTGCTCAACGCCCTTGTAGGCGAGCGCATGAGCATCATCACGCCCAAGCCGCAAACCACCCGACACCGCCTCATCGGCATTCTGAACGGAGAGGGCTATCAAATCGTCTTTTCCGACACGCCCGGATACATCCGCACACCGGCATATGCCATGCACCGGGTCATGAATCGCTATGTGGAAAGCACGCTGGAGGATGCCGACCTTTTTTTGCTCGTCATTGACCTAACGGAGCCACTCCTCGAAACAGACCCTCTCCTCTCGCTCATGGGCAAGGCGAAATCGCCTATTTTACTGGTCCTCAACAAAAGTGACCTGGTGCAGCGCCCTCGAATTGAGGAGGTAGCCCTGTGGTGGTCCGGGCGCCTCAAGGTAGCTGACCACGTGGCCCTCTCTGCACTCAAAGGCGACAACCTTCCTCTGTTGCTGGAAAAAATTCTCCATTACCTACCTGAAGGACCGGCTTATTACCCACCCGACCAATTGAGCGACCGACCCGAGCGCTTCTTTACCAGCGAGATCATTCGCGAGAAAATCTTCCTCCTCTACGAAGAGGAAATCCCATACGCCTGTGAGGTTGGTATCGAGTCCTTCCAAGAGACGACGACTAAGGAGGGGCTACCCCTGGCCCGCATTCACGCCGTCATCTACGTCATGCGAGAGTCGCAAAAACCCATCCTTCTGGGCAAAGGCGGCAGCGCCATCAAAAAACTAGGCACCCTTGCTCGGGAAGACTTAGAGCGGTTTCTGCAGTGCAAAGTGTTTTTAGAGCTCACGGTAAAGGTGCGCGAAAATTGGCGCGACAATGAGAACCTGCTCAAACGATTTGGCTACGAATAAAAAAAGACGGCAGGACGCATGCAAACATCCTACCGTCAGAAATATAACCCCAAAAAACCTGGCTCAAAGGTAAAGTACGTAAGAAGCATTTCGCAACGAAATGAGAAGAAAAATACTGGGAAAACTCTGCTAAAGGCGAAAAAGACTAAGCCTTAAACCTTCCTTTAGCTATTTTAAAATGCTACAGAGGCGCAAGCGACAACGGCACCGCAAGAGCCTAAGAAGAAAAGTGTGTCGGAAAAGTCTTGCAGAACTTCTGACGTCGTTTCATACCTTCGCCTAAAAAAAAGCGAAGCAACCAATCGCTGAAGCATATGAAAGGATGGTTAAACGCCGGCATCAAACACTACTTGCGACGGCGGATGCAACGCATAGAGCAGTTCATGCGCGACCCCGAACCGGTGCAACAGCGTTGGTTCCAGCGCTTGGTTGAAAGCGCTCGCTATACAGCCTTTGGTCGGCGCTACGGGTTTGCTCAACTGCGCAACCTGGAGACCTTTCGCGCCAACGTGCCCATACACGACTACGACGCCCTGAAAGACGACATCGCCCGCATGATGCGTGGCGAGCGCGACGTCTTATGGCCGGGCGAAGTGCGGTGGTTCAGCAAGAGCAGCGGCACCACTAGCGATCGGAGCAAGTTTATCCCCGTGCCCAGAAGTAATCTCATCTATGCCCATTTGGCTGGAATCTGGGACTCGCTGGCCCTCCTCTACGACAATTGCCCTAACTTACAGGCCTTCCGGTACCGCAACCTCTACATGCCGGGCAGTTTCAGCCCGCTGCCCGAGTATCCGAAAACGCGCGTGGGCGACATTAGTGCAGTGCTTACCCATCATGCCCCCCTTATTGGCCGAATCTTCCAGGTTCCCGACGTCCAGACGGCTCTGATGCCCGACTTCGAGCAAAAAATTGAACGCATTTCCGAAATAGCCAGCCGATGCGACGACATCGTTACCTTTAGCGGCGTGCCCACCTGGCTGCTCGTCTTATTCCGCCGAGTACTCGAGCGAACAGGCAAATCGAACCTCTTGGAAGTGTGGCCCCGCCTACAAGCCTATATGCACGGCGGCGTAGGCTTTGAACCCTACCGGCAAACCTTCCGCGAACTCATCCCGAGCAATACCTTCGCCTACCAGGAAATTTACAACGCCTCCGAGGGCTACTTTGGCGCGCAGTGCGACCTGAAGCGAAACGACATGCTCTTGCTGTTGGACAACGGCGTTTTCTACGAATTCGTCCCTTTGTCTGAGTTAGAAAAATCGCATCCTAAAGCGCTGCTGCTTCAAGAAGTGGAACTGGGCAAGGACTACGCCATCGTTATCACCTCTAACAACGGTCTGTGGCGCTACATGCCTGGCGATACGGTGGCTTTCACTTCGCGCTATCCCTTCTGCTTTCAAATCACCGGGCGCACCAAGCAGTACATTAACGCCTTTGGCGAAGAGGTCATGGTGGGCGATACCGACAAGGCTCTCGCCGAAGCCTGCCGCCAAACAGGCGCCTTGGTGGCCGAATACACCGCTGCTCCCGTCTTCTTCACGAATGAACGCAGCCGCGGCGGACACGAATGGGTCATTGAATTTGAAAAAGCCCCTACCGACCTGATGCGCTTTAACCAACTGCTCGACGA
>CALHAM010000121.1 GCA_937934275.1 uncultured Saprospiraceae bacterium
CGCCCGCTCCGCTTGGTGAATTTTTTCGCAACTTCGCCGAGCGGGCTGGAGGTTTTGGGCGAAGTTAAAAAAGATGAAATTGAAGCATGCAGGATGCAATTAAATCATTTCTGCGGTCTGTAAAGTCCATTTGTCCTGAACTGATCAAACAGGAGCTTATTCAATTTTCAGAAAAACTAAGCACGCTTACATAAAATAAAAAAAGATCTGTTTATTCAAGCGGGACAAATACAAAAATTAATTGGCTTTATTGTCAGTGGACTTATCCGCTCTTTATATAAATGATAATAGAAAGGAAATAACCGTAAGATTTTACGCGGAAAACGATTATGCAACCCGTTATACCGCCTTTATCGCGCAGCAACCCAGCAAATACACCTTTAAATGTTTGGAAAAAACAGAACTTGTGTTATTGGGCTATGGGAATGTGCACTGGTCTTACCAACACATTCCTGTGTTTAAAAGATACGGACGACTCGTCCTTCTTGGATTTCTCCCTTCAAATTTTGCTCTATGTTATCCCTTTATCTTTCAATTTCTATATCTAATTGAGCTATCCCATTGCTCAACGCACTTTTTTTCTTGTTCAACTAAGCTTTGATTGGGTGAGGCCACTTGCTGAAGATATACAGAATACGCATTCTGAAGATAAATCACTTTTCCTAAGGAACTGAAATCATAAATACTTTGTATGGTTCCAACTTCACTAAATTGAGAGCCAGGGTGCATCAAAAAAATCTTGCACATTTTTGAGCAGGATCAGCGACCCATGCAATATTATCTCAAGGTAAACGGCCGATAAGCCCAGAATTTCGGTGTAGGGGGGGAGATAATTCCTTTTAACTTTAATTGAATTATCCATGTTTATGGAGTTTACGATGCCCTTTTCTTGTTAAACCACTTTGATGGTTCACAGCATTTGATTTGAAGGTGTGCTATCCCGATAGAGGGGAAGGCATTTATGCCTTTTCTTTTTAGGCAAGCTACTCGCTACAGCAGTTTCCACCTTTACGAGCGTTTTGCCAGAGTGCAGCCAACCTTTCCCTCCCCGACTGGGGTGCGTGTTGTAGTTTTGCGCCGCATGATGTGCAGCGGCCAGGGTGCTGCTTTTTCCTCACTGACGATGTTCTTTTTGCAATAATTATGGTGAAATCGAAGTCCAATACGTCTGCTCCCGTCTCCGCTCCTGTCTTTAGCGAGGCGCACCGCCAGGAAGTGCTGCGCGATTATCGCATATGTTGCCTTAGCCGTGAAGCTAGCATTCTGGCTCGCAAGGAGGTACTAACCGGAAAGGCGAATTTTGGCATCATCGGCGACGGTAAAGAAGTGGCACAGGTAGCTATGGCCAAAGCTTGGCGGAAAGGCGACCTACGGGCCGGCTATTATCGCGACCAGACACTCATGCTTGCTCTTGGGCTAATGACCTTGGAAGAGTTTTTTGGCCAATTGTATGGAGACCCGGAAAACGACCCATTTTCCAGTGGGCGACAAATGAACTGCCATTTTGCCACGCCTTTTTTGGATGAGGATGGCGAATGGCTCGATCTGAAGAACCGCTTCAACATTTCTGCCGATGTATCGCCTACAGGAGGCCAGATGGCTCGGGCTTTGGGTCTGGCCTTTGCCTCTAAGAAGTTCCGCGAAAACCCGGCGTTGTGCGCTCAGTTGTCGAATAACGGCGATGAGGTAGTTTTTTGCACCATTGGCGATGCCTCCACCTCGGAGGGAGTTTTTTGGGAGACGCTCAATGCCGCGGGTGTTTTGCAGGTACCCTTGGCCGTTTCGGTGTGGGACGACGGCTACGGTATCTCCGTACCTAAAAAGTATCAAACCACCAAGGAGAGTATTTCGGCGGCTTTAGCGGGCTTTGCCGGTGCGTTAGACATTTACACGGTTGAAGGATGGGACTACCCTCGGCTTTGTCAGGTATACACAGAAGCCATCGAGTCCATGCGCCAGACACACCGGCCTGCGCTCTTTCACATTGAACAGATGACGCAGCAATTGGGCCATTCCACTTCTGGAGACCACCGGCGCTACAAGTCGCCCGAGCGCTTGGCCTACGAAGAAGAATACGACTGCAATCGCCGCATGGCTCGGTGGATGATTGAAAGCGGCATTGCTACGGAGGAGGAAATCGCCACCATTCAGTCAGAAGCGAAGACAGAGGTTATGGCTGCTGCTCATCGGGCTTTTCGACACTATCACGACGCTGTGGAGGATCAGCGTAAAGTGCTGCGCTTGGCCCTACAAGCAGCCGCCGAGACACATCCCAACGCTCGTGTAATTCCTCAACTAGCAGCCGAACTCGACCGCTTGCGCGAGCCGTTGCGCTTCGAACTGCTGCGGCTTGCTCGCCGCGCGCTTTTTGCATTGGCCGGCCAAAGCAGCCCTGCACGCGACCGGCTGACCGCCTTCGTTCAGGCTGAGACAGAATTTGGCCGCCGCAGCTACGGTACGCATCTGTACAGTCAGACGCTCCGCTCGGCACTTCAGGTGCCGGTGGAGCCGGCGCGTTTCTCTGAAAACTCGCCGCTTAAGGACGGCTACGAAATCCTCAACGCTTGCTTTGATGCCAACTTTGCCCGCTATCCTGAGCTGTTTGCTTTTGGCGAAGACGTCGGCCACATTGGCGACGTGAACCAGGGCATGCGCGGAATGCAGCCGAAGTACGGTGTGGAGCGCGTGTTCGACACCGGCATTCGCGAGTGGACCATCATGGGCCAAGCTATCGGTATGGCTATGCGCGGCCTCCGCCCTATCGCTGAGATACAGTACTTAGACTATTTGCTCTATGGCTTGCCGGCGCTATCAGACGACTTAGCTACAATGCGCTGGCGTTCTGCCGGCCGACAGGCGGCACCGGCCATCATCCGCACACGTGGGCACCGACTTGTGGGCATCTGGCACTCCGGCTCGCCTATCGGTATGATGCTCGGCTCGCTGCGCGGCATGTATTTATGCGTACCGCGCAACATGACCCAAGCCGCTGGCATGTATAACACCCTGTTGCAAAGCGACGACCCAGCCATCGTTATTGAATGCCTCAACGGTTACCGCATTAAGGAGCGTTTGCCCGA
>CALHAM010000122.1 GCA_937934275.1 uncultured Saprospiraceae bacterium
GCCGCGTGAAACCCACGGGGTGTCAGGTCGCACTTGAGCGAAGCTGTGGGGTCGTCTATGCCCACGCCTGTGTAGGTGCGAATGTCTGGATATTTAGCTTGTAACGCTGGCGGCATTACTGGCGACTCGGCCACGCGAAAGCGCGCCCAATGGCCATCGGGCATAGGCAACGACAATACTACTTCCTTACCCCTCGCTGAGCCAAAGCGCAGCGGTGCTGCTGCTAGCGCCTGTTTCAAATGAGCGCTCTCCAGGCGAACTAATCGGAACGACTCGGGCAGTGTACGTCCGTTGTGTTGAGCGTCCGAAGGCCCTTCAAATCCTGCGACATCGCTAAAAAGCGGTTGTGCAAACCCCGAAAACGGCAATAAAAGAAGGCAAGAGAGGCGAAGAAAACTCTGCATAAAACGACTGATTGAAAACTACAGAGAAAACTTAGGCTGAAAAATACAGCCTTACAGGCCGAGCGCAAGCGCTATTTCCTGCAAAATGTCGGCTTAGGTTCCGTCAAGTGTCTGCTGGACTTCTTTCCTGTGCCCTCTAAGCAAAAAACTCTTGAGGTGGCGCTTGCATGATTTCTATTAGCTGTTGTATCTTTGCAGCCCCAAAAGCGCAAAAGAGCGCTGTTAGGAAAAAGGCGGGCCATAGCTCAGCTGGTTAGAGCGCCACGTTGACATCGTGGAGGTCACAGGTTCGAATCCCGTTGGTCCGACTGAGTTGGGTGATTAGCTCAGTAGGTTTAGAGCGCACGCTTCACACGCGTGAGGTCACTGGTTCGAATCCAGTATTACCCACATCGTTTCGGGACGTAGCTCAGCCCGGTAGAGTACACGTCTGGGGGGCGTGTGGCCGCTGGTTCGAATCCAGTCGTCCCGACGCTAATAAGGCCGCGCAAAATCGCGGCCTTTTTTTATATTCGCAGAAGAAGGGTGTCATTAGAACAAAAGCGGAAGCGCGCCACGGAGCAATGTCCCGTTGGCGCGCTTCGTGTTTTTAGGTTAGGGAGTGCTTTAGCGAATGACGGTTACGTCTCCTCGATAAAGCAAGACACGCCCGTCTAAGAACTTGACTTCGATGATGTATATGTACACACCGGGCTGCACATATTGGCCTTTATAACGCCCATCCCAGCCTTCGCCGAGGTCATTGTTGTTCGGGTAGAAGTTTGTGCGCTCATACAACTGGTTGCCCCAGCGGTCAAAAATGCGCATAAAGTTGACGATTTCGACGCCCGGCCCGATGTTCGGATTGAAGTAGTCGTTCAGGCCTCGGGTGTTACCCGGTATGAAGATGTTAGGAATATAGACGTTGCGGTTAGGGTCAATCGTTACCAAAATTGAGCCCGTTCCCGAGCATCCGTTGGCGTCGTACACCGTGAGCGTATAGCGCTGCGACTCAAAAGTGCGGACAAAAGGCTCTAACACTTTCGGGTCGCTCAATCGGTCCGCTGGCTGCCATACGAAAGTGTCTACGTTAGCCCCAGTAATGATAGGAATGAGTTGGAAGAGCGTATCGCCCAGTTCAATTTCAACTTCTGCGGGGTCAAAAGTTACTTTGATGGGAGCAGGTTCAAACACGAAGAACGAGTCTGTTTTCTCACACCCGACGCGGTCTATGTAAGTGATGTAGTGTTGCCCGCCGCCGATGCTAATAGGGAAATTGGGAGACAGATACACGCCAAAGTCAATACTGTATTGATAGGGCGCGCCGGCGCCACCGGTAATAGTGTCAATATAGAGCGTTGTTTCTTCGCCGTGGCATAGGATAGGCTCGATCGGTAGGAAGGAGCCGACAATGGGGGCTGGGTCGCTTAAGATGAAGAATTGCACTTCCGTACAACTTTTGCTGTCGGTTACGGTAACCGTATAAGTACCCGCCGATAGGTTGGTGACTGGGTTAGTATTACCCACCGGACCACCGATGCCAGCCCAGCTATACGTGTAGCCCGGCGTACCCTTGCTGACGGAAATCGTGATCTGCCCGTCATTCCCACCAAAGCACTTAGGTGGCGTCAAGCCACCAAGCGGTGTTGTTATCTGGATTTGCTCTGGCTGCTCGATGGTGGTATTGAACACCCGGCTGCAACCGCGGTTGTCCGTTAACGTCAGAGTAATCGGCCCAGCGGATAGGTTAGTAGCGCTGGCGGATGTCTGCCCATTGCTCCACAGATAAGCGTAGGGTTGACCATTGCCACCACCGGCAATGACGCTGGAGCGGCCATTACTTCCACCAAAGCAAGAGACGGAGTCGTTGGCAAAGGTGGCCGACAGCGCTGGTGGTGCGCCTATTTGGACGGAGTCAATGCGGAAACATCCGTTGAGCGGGTCGCGGACGATAATGGTATTGAAACCTGCGCACAGGTCAGCGCGCACCGAGTCTGTGCCACCATCTCCCCACTCGAAGTCGAAGTTGGCCAGCGTGGGTGGTGTCGTATTGTAGTAAACGACCAGTTCCACACCGCCATCGCAGGTGTCGATACAGCGCGTGGGCCGGATGTTGTTGTATTGAATGACGATACCGGGCGGGTCGGGCAGTACAAAAGTGCGCGTCAAGGTGCAGTTGCGCGTATCCGTAATGGTAACGGTGTAAGTGCCGGCGGGTATTGGGAAAATGACCGGCGTATTTTGTTGGTTCGACCAATTGTATAAATAGCCCGGATTGCCGCCTGTGACCGTGATGGCAATGCTACCATCAATGCCACCGTTGCAATTGGGTTGACGCAGCAAGCTGTCGGCGATGGTCAGCGGTTCTTTTCCAGCCAGCGACACTGTCTGAGTATTAGTGCAGCCTTGTGCGTCGCGAATACTGACCGCGTAAGTGCCACCAGTCAGGTTGCAGACTTGAGCCTGAGTGCCAATCTGAGCGCCAGCGTTGTTTGTCCATGTGATGGAAGTGGCTGTTGGAGCGATAACGCGCAGACAGCCATCGCTGCCGCAGACCACAGATACCGAGTCAATGCCGTTGATGGGCGGCGGACCAGGCAGTGAAAGGATGACGGAGGCGGAGTCTACACATCCGTTCGCATCGCGCACCGTAACGGTATATGTGCCTGGGCCGAGATTTTGGAGATTAGGCTGCGACGGTAGGGTTTGCGGTGGCTCAGAACTCCAGGTGTAGGTATAGCCCGACCCCGTGCCGCCCGAGGCTGAAACGGTAATGGAGCCACCCGTAGGCTGGGTACACAAGGGGTTAGCCTGTGATACTACTGTCACATCTACCGCCGGAGGATCAGTGAGCGTGTATGTTGCGGTGGCGGAGCAGCCTGAGACAGACTCCAAAACGGTCAGCTCGTACGTACCTTCCGGCAATTGCGACAGCCTAGAGCGTTCGTTGATGTTGACTTGCGGGTACGGACCGGGCGGTGTTGGAGGGATGGGGTTCCAAAAAAATACGTAAAGCGTTCCAAGCGGATTGGAGAAGGGCGGCGTCGCCACGGCCTGTACTTCTATAATGCCGCTATTCTGTCCCTCACAAGTAGGATTTGTTAAAGATAGCGTGTTGATTTCAAAATTGCGCGCATTGTTAATCTGCACGGGCGCAGGTTGCACGTAAGTGCAACCGTTGAGGTCGGTTACAGTAACGAAATAGCAACCGCTAACTTTAGTCGTACTGTTGTACGGATTGCCGTTAAAGGAGTCGTCCTGAAAGCGCTGAGGAGCATTGCAGTCGCTGTATTCCCATTGGAAAAGATAGCCGCCTTGTGCATCAGGCGTACCCCCCGATGCGGTGGCCAGAATGGTGCCGTCGTTTACACCAGGGCAAGAAGCATTAGTAGCTTGCACGTCTAATGCCAGTGGTGCCGGTTGGCTAAGCGTGCCGGCGGCAAATTGGGTGCAGCCATTGCTGTTATTTGTTACCGTTACGCTGTACTGTCCAGCGCTTAAACCAGAGATGGTTTGCGTTAGCTGCTGCGGATTGGTGTTCCATTTAAAACTAAAGTTGTTCCCTGGATTGGGTACCAGCACACCGTCAATGGAGACATCGGCGCGCAAGATACCATCCGCTCTACCATGGCAAGTGGGCAGCTGAATTACCGAGAGCGTTACGCCCAGGTCTGGAATGGCGATATCGCGCGTATCGCATACTTGCGTTCCGAAGCCGTTTTGGTCAGTAACGCACACTTTCCAACAACCCTCGGGCAACGGCAAGGTCAAAATGGTGTCGGCTACCTTAGACACCACGAAAGCGCTTTGCCCCCCTGCGCAAGGCTGCCAACTCACTATGTAAGGAGGCACACCTCCCTCTATAATGGCGCCAATGCTCGCGGTATTATCGCAGTTGGGAGTATCTACATAAAAGTTGACGATCAGTGGGATGGAGTCGATGCATGTTTTACCTGGAAAAGCACTTACGGCGACCTGATCCACCGTGGACTTATCTAAAGTAACAATTGTAGGAAAACTGCCAAAAGACAAGGTCGTACAAGTGTCAACCGGGCCTACTACTCTGAAGCAAACTTCAAACAGAGTCTCGCCATCGGGTATGGTTATGCCTGCGCCCAAGAACTCAGAGTAGGTGAAACCTAAGTAACCAATGCCGGTTTCGACCTCATTGAGGTTGCCTACCTGGCTGAACGGTTCGATAGCAGGATGAGGATTGGTTACCTCGATATAGCTGAGAAGGGTGGTGTCCCAGGAGATAGAAAAGGAACTGCCCAAAACGTTGTCAAAGTTCTCTACTTGAATCGGTACGCACAGAATGCTGTTAGGCGCTCCCACTAAGTCTGGTGTCAGAAATACGGTGTTACCGTCTGGATTGCAGCCGCTCATGTTCACAGTGAAAGTCAGACCACAGCTCTTGCCGTCTTCCACTTCAACGACGTAAACACCCGGTTCGGGCACAGAAAACGTTACCGTAAGGGTGTGTCGCCACTGCGAAGGTGGGGTGTAAATGAGACCTTTTTTATTTGGTTCGCCTTGTTTGTAGATGCGAATGCTGTAGAAAGTAGTATTGTCCCATTCGGGTAGCCCCCCTATCAAGCGGAAGCGGCCCACACACCCGTTGCCACTCACACTTGTCTGGATGCTGGTCACTTCAATGGGGGTCAGATAAACAACGGCAAAAGCAGAGTTGATGCCTACATCGACACAGCCTGGCTCCAGCTCAAAATTTGGATAGTCGGTGATGGTAATAGGCGCAAAATGCAATAGGCAAGGTTTGCCGTTGCAGAATAGGGTGGAATTCAAAATATTTCCCGTATTAAAGAACCAGTGGTTGCCGCTGGGTGGACCCGACGTAGCGAAGAAACCTGATAGCGCACCCGGCCACAAACAAGTATCCGCTAAAACCAATTGGTCGCTACCGGTTTGGGTGGGCGGGCACTTGTAGATGGCATAAGCAATGCCTGACGGAGTGCCGGGGATAGGGTCATCGAACACCGCATCGCCGTTGTGTTGGATGAGCACCGAGTCGCCAAAGCACAAAAAGAGCGTGTCCAGGACCACATCGTTGGATTGGCCGATGAGTTGCCCCACCGTAATGGTGCCTGCAGAGCACGGGGCCTCCGCATTAGAGCCTATCGGCTGGCTTTTCCGAACGGTTACGGTTTGCAGGGTTTGGGCCAGAGAAACCGATGCCCAAAGCAGATATAGCAGCAGAAGGATTAGCGTTTTGCGCATGCTGTGTACATTATTAGAAAAACGGATGAAGAAAATCGGCATCTTTTTAGTCTGCAAAGAGATACATTGATAGGTGGATTTGCTGTGCATAGGTGGAGCTTTAACATTTTTACCCTACGAATATTCGCATTCTTTTGGCCTTTTAATGAGATAGGGCACAAAGGTAGGGAAAGGCCTATCAAGGGCGCTTCAAAGTTCAAACGATTGTAGGTGCGGCAGAAAATTAGACAAATGTGGCAGCAAACGATTGTCTAAAGGTAAGAGACCTCTTTTCGCCGACTATATGCTTAGGTTCCTTTCCACACTTGACCATTTAAGATAACCGTTTCCACTGGGTCGGTGCCGAAAAAATAAGGTATTTGTGCCACAGAAGACATTGGGCGCGTGATGAAGAGATTGGCTTTTTTTCCAATAGCAATGCTGCCGTAATCGGTCTCCAATTCGAGGGCGCGCGCGCCGTTAATTGTAGCGGCGTTGATGGCTTCTTCAGGCGTCATTCTCATTTGTATGCAGGCCAAGGCGACCACAAAAGCCATTCGCCCCGATGGCGCCGAGCCGGGGTTGTAGTCTGAAGCCAGCACTACCGGCAGGCCAGCATCTATCATTTGGCGCGCTGGCGCGTAGGGAATACCCAAAAAGAATGCGCATCCCGGTAGCAGGGTGGGTAAGGTAGGGCTATCGCGCAGCAAAGCGATTTCCTCTGCGCCGATGCATTCGAGGTGGTCGACCGATACCGCTCCGTTGGCTATGCCTACTTGTACACCGCCCGAATTGGCCAGTTCGTTGGCGTGTATCCTGGGTTTTAGTCCGTACGTCCAGGCCGCCTGGAGAATGCGTTCCGTCTCTTGTGGGCTAAAGAAGCCGCGATCGCAAAATACGTCGCAGTATTCGGCTAATTGCTCTTGTGCTACTCGCGGCAACATTTGATGAACAATCAAATCGATGTACTCATTTCGTCGGTTGCGGTATTCCTCCGGGAGTGCGTGTGCGCCTAGAAAAGTTGCTTTGACGGGAATAGGGCTAAGGGCCTTAAGTCGGCGGATAACGCGCAGCATTTTCAATTCGCTCTCTGTGTTCAACCCATAACCACTTTTTATTTCGATGGCGCCCGTGCCTTGGGCAATCACTTCGCAAAGGCGTTGCCAGGCGCTCTCTACCAGCGCTTCCTCCGACACTTGGCGCAGTCGCCGCGCTGAATTTAGGATACCACCTCCGCGTAGGGCAATCTCCTCATAGGACAGCCCGCGAATGCGATCGACAAACTCTTCATCTCGAGGGGCGGCAAAGACCAAATGCGTGTGCGAGTCGCACCACGACGGGAACACCATGCGCCCTGAAGCGTCCAGTATCGTGTCTGCTCGCGCTGGACTGCGCTCCATCGGCCCAAAGGCTGCTATACGGTCGTTCTCCACGAGCAAAAACGCTCGAGGCAGTACCGGCAGGTGGCTCATGTCCGCTCCCTTTACTACCGAGCGCGGGTGCTTTTCAGCTTGGACTAGCAGGCCGATATTGCGAATGAGTAGTGTAGCCATATTGCAAACTTCTGATTACTGGGCCAAACGGCCTAAAGCCATTGGTTAAGCGGCAAAACTATGTAGGCCATATTTTTGGTCAGCGGCTTTTGCTGCAATTTTGCTCTTCGTATGCGCAATTTGATTCTTTATTTCGGTGGTGCATTCCTCTTAGCGCTGTTTGGCTGTTCTACAGCACCCAAATGTCCGTACAAACCGGAGCCAATTTTTAGCCAAGATCTTCCACATGTAGTAGCATATCGCTTTGAGCGGCAGGGTACTCAGTCGCTAGAAAGCCTTCTTCTCGACACTCAAGTGCTCTTGGAAATTGGGCAAGAGGTTTGCCGCCATACACGTCAGGAGTTTCGCTTCACCGTTTCGGGCGACTACAGCCGCTTCCCCGATTCCCTATGGCTCAAGGAAGCCGCGCGCCAGTTAGTATTTTTGAGTACGTTTTCGCCCAAGCAGGCCCCTCTTAAAGCCTGGGCTGATGTGTTGGAGGCCGCACGCCCTGCCATGCGGCTTGGCGAAGAGAAGGAACTTCAGCCAGGGGTTTTCGCTCAGGTGGATCGCATTGTCAGCCCCGAGCAAAGCGTGCTTATCCTTATTTTAGCCCAACGCGAGGACTAGATCGTCGGCATGTGCTGGCCCACTAGAAGCCGAGCGGTTCGAAAATTCTCCATGAAAGAACAAACCCTTTTCGGGGAATCTTTGCTCTTCACACCCAGGATGCATGAACCTGCCTAATCGTATTGTCTTAGTCGGCGCCGGGCGCATTGCCACACATTTGGGCCGTCGCTTTCGCGCTAAAAACTTGCCTTTAGTGCAAGTCCTAAATCGCTCTGCTGAGGCAGCCCAGGCCTTGGCCGACGAATGGCAAATAACCTGGTCGGATAAATGGTCAGACATTGTTCCCGAAGCGGACTGGGTCATCCTTGCGGTACGCGACGACGCGATCGCTGAGGTGGGAAGGCAGGTGGCTGCTTATGCACCCCATGCGCTGTTTACTCACACTTCTGGCGCTACGCCGGGAGCCGTGTTAGCGCCTTATTGCCGGCGATACGGTGTTTTTTACCCGTTGCAATCCTTTTCTGCCGAGCACGTGCCGCTTTGGTCAAAAGTACCCTTTTGCGTTGATGCACATGAAGCGGAGGATCTCGTCTTGTTGAAAAAAATTGCCAAGACCGTAGGCAATTTGGTCTATCACATTACCGATGAGCAGCGCGCTGTCCTCCATATTGCGGCGGTATTTGCTAACAACTTTGCCAACCACTGCTTTGCTATAGCCGAGCGGATCTTGGACCAACAGGGCTTGCCTTTTGAAATGCTGCATCCCCTTATGGAAGAGACGCTAGCCAAAGCCCTGAGGGACTCACCCGAACGGATGCAGACGGGTCCGGCCATTCGCGGCGACATAGATACCTTACAGCGCCATTTGCACTGGCTGCAACCACATCCCTCCTGGCTCGCGTTGTATGTAGCCATGTCGCGCAGCATCAATCCTCAATTGCCCTTGAGGGAGCTGACTTCAGAGGATAGGTCTACAGACTAAGTGCGCTCGAGCCGTACTTCGGGCGAGAGCGACCGGCCTTCTAACAGATGTTCCGCCAAATGCTCGGCCCAATACGGAGCCAGCAGCGCCCCTTTTGTTCCCAAGCCGTTAAACATAAACAGGTGTGCGTACTCCGGGCTGCGCCCGATAAGAGGACGTCGGTCGCGCACAGTGGGGCGAATGCCCCCTACGACGCGGAGTCTTTCGAAGGGCACTCGGATCACTTGTTGCAGCTCGGCTTCTAAAGCTGCCGTTGGCAAAGGAGGCAACGGCTTCTCGGGTGACCACTGCTGGTAAGAGGCGCCGACCCACAGGGTACCATCGCCCAGTGGAATGAACAACAGGTTTTTTTTCAGTACGTCGCGCAGCTCATTGGCCTCGGGGCTTTTTAGCCGAATAAGCAGGGCTGTGCCGACCGTCAGCCGCCAAGGAAGATTAGGGAAAAAAGGGTTTAGTGCGCCGCGCCACCCTTCGCAAAAGACGACAGCATCGTAATCTGAAGCGCATCTTAGGGCTTCTTCAGGGGTGAGGTGCTGAGCTGTAAAAAGCGCTTTTCGGCTCAGATATTCTCGAAAAGCGCTGAGCAGGCGTGGAAAGTCTACACGAGCAGCGCCGCGCGTTTCTCCCCAAGGGCCGCCAAGGCGAACGAAAGGCTGCCACGGGCCAGCCTCGATGCAGGTGCTAAGCAGAGGAGTGTAGCTCTCATCGCTTTTGCGCGCTTCCCAATCATTGGCCGCCTTGGGCGTGTCGAGCAGGCGCAAGACGCGCACTTCTGACCACACCCGAAGGCCTAAGGCTATCTCTATTTGGTGGTAGAAACGCTGGGCTACGGGAAAGAAGTCGTCGTAGCGCCACGTCTTTACGTAGAATTTGCCCGTAACGGGGTTGATTAAGCCCGCAGCAGCCACAGAAGCGGAGTGCTCCAAGTTGCCGTCGGCTACCCGCACCATTGCTCCGCGTTGGAGCAGTGCCCAGGCCAACGCTGTACCTGCAATGCCCTGACCGACGATGAGGATGCGCATTAAGCGTAGCGGCGCCGCACGAGTTTGATGAATTTCTTAGCGGTTTCGATGCGCTTTTTGTCCGTCCAGCGGTAGCGCATGACGCAGTGTTCTAGCAAGAAGGCCTTAGCTTGCTCCATGGAAGCAAAGCTGTTAAGGGCACCGATCGCTTTGTCGAAGGTGTCGCTGTCTCCGCCAAAGAGTTCGCGCGTGAGCAAGAGCTTATCGTTCAGGCCGATTGCCTTGCGCAGGTCGGGTATAGGCAGCTCCGAGAGTTTTTCCGACAGTTCGACAGCCTGCTTATGTTCGAAAAGTGCCTCGGCTTCGGGCGGCGGGGCCGGAAAACTGGTTGGCGGTGTCGGAGGCGCTACAGGCGACTGAGGCTTTATCTGGGGCAATGGGTCAGCATTTTTGACCACTTCGGCCATACTGGGAGCGGGTGGGGCCACAGAAGGCGAAGAGGGGGGAGGCGTTACTTCGATAGGGGGAGAAGATTGGACCGATGTTTGGGGCCTTGCCATTGGAGGAGGGGCTATGCTAGTTTCACGGGGGGATGAGGCAGCAGAGGTTGTTGGCTCGGTCAATAGGGCCTCGTATAGGTCGCGTACGTAAGCGAGCATGATGTCTACATCAATGCGCATGACGTTGTCGGGGTCTTGGCTCATCCGCGCATATTCGCGGTTAATTTTGTCTAAGAAGATTTTCGCCTTGTGTAAGTCCATGCCAGGTGCTGTTTTGAGTATTGCAGACGAGAAGGCTGCCTGGATGAATGAAGAGGAATGAGAAGGATTTGGAGCGGCGAAGTTCCAAAAAAGTCGGGATGGTTCGATAGGTTTGCCTTCATGTTTCTAGAGCCATTTTTCAAAGGGCGGCGCACGGGCTGGGTTGAAGTCATCTGCGGCTGCATGTTTTCGGGCAAGACGGAGGAGCTTATTCGCCGTTTACGCCGCGCACGCATTGCCGATTTGCGAGTAGAAGTGTTTAAGCCGCTTTTAGACACGCGCTACGATCCCTCCAGTATTGTTTCGCACGATACGACTTCGCTGGTGGCTACGCCCGTTGAGTGTTCAGAGCAGCTCCTCGACCTACACCCCGACACTTCGGTGGTGGGCATTGACGAGGCGCAGTTTTTCGATGCGCAACTTCCGCAAGTCTGTCATCAGCTGGCGCTTAAGGGCGTTCGCGTTATTGTGGCCGGTTTAGACATGGACTATCGCGGACATCCCTTTGGCCCTATGCCCGCGCTGTTAGCGACGGCAGAGTATGTCACCAAAGTGCACGCCATCTGTGTGCACTGCGGCAATTTAGCCACGCATTCTTACCGCCTGAGCGAAGAAGAGGAGGTAGTGCTCCTGGGAGAAAAAGAGCGCTACGAGCCTCGTTGCCGAACCTGCTATGCCAAGGGCAATATCTTGCGTTTGAAATGAGTAGCGTGCAAAAGCCGAAGGAGTTTGGGTCCTGTTTCAATCGCCCAATTGCTCGCTGGCAGCTTCCCATTCAGCATAACAGTGCTCCAATTCGACTTGGTTGGCGCGATATCGCTCCAGAGTTTGCCGATGGTCGGGTTGGTTGTAAAAGTTCGGGTTACCCATCTGCATCTCTATTTTTTTGATCTCGGCCTCAAGTTCAGCGATGCGTTTTTCGGCGCGCTGTACTTGCCGTTGTAATTGCTTTTTTTCTTCGGGTGTGCGCGCTGCGCCGCCTTTTACCTGAGCATCAGCAACGGCGTAGCTGTTGGCTGCTCGGCTGGGCTGTAGGGTGCGCAATTCGACTTGACGCATGTTGTCGAGCTGGCGTTTTTCGAGGAAGTAGTTGACGTCGCCCAAGTACTCGCGCAGTTGGTGATCGCGGAATTCGATGGTGCGCGAGGTGAGGCCGCCGAGGAATTCGCGGTCGTGACTGACGACCAGCAGCGTGCCTTTGTAGTCGAGCAGCGCTTGTTTGAGCACGTCCTTGGAGAGCATGTCTAAGTGGTTGGTTGGCTCGTCGAGCACTAAAAAATTAAACGGGCGCAACAACATGCAGGCCAACGCCAATCGGGCGCGCTCGCCGCCAGAGAGGGCAACCACTTTCTTATCCACGTCTTCACCACTGAAAAGGAAGGCGCCCAGGATGGCGCGTAGGCGCGGGCGCATCTCCGGAGGGCTGTGTTGCTCCATCGTCTCTAGCAGCGTGAGGTTTGGGTTGAGCATTTCGGCTTGATTTTGTGCGTAGTAGCCCACACTAACGCTGTAGCCTAACACCACTTGGCCTGAGGTGGCCGGCTCTGCGCCGATGAGGATTTTAGCCAGCGTGGTTTTGCCCTGGCCGTTTTGGCCAACGAAGGCGACGCGCTCGCCGCGCAAGATTTGGAAGTTGACGTTTTCCAGGACTTTGAGGGAGCCGTAGCGTTTGCTCAAATTTTCGGCCTTGGCCACCACCTCGCCCGAGCGCGGGGCTTCTGGGAATCGCAGGCGCATAACAGCCGTATCTTGCTCTTCGATCTCGATGCGCTCCATCTTGTCTAGTTGTTTCTGCATGCTTTGAGCCGCCTTAGTTTTGGTGGCTTTAGCCATGAAGCGGTTGATGGTTCGCTCGCGGTCAGCGATGAAGCGCTGCTGGTTTTCGTAGGCGGCTTGTAGTTTTTCACGGCGGTCGGCGCTGAGCTCTACGTACTTGGAATAGGGCGCTTTGTAGTCCTCTAATCGGCCTAGTACAATTTCTACGGTTCGGTTGGTTACGTTGTCCAGAAAACGGCGGTCGTGACTGATGACGATGAGTATGCCGGGGTACTTATTGAGCCACTCTTCGAGCCAAAGGATGCTTTCGATGTCTAAGTGGTTGGTAGGTTCGTCGAGTAAGATGAGGTCGGGCCGGCGCAATAGGATTTTGGCCAGTTCAACGCGCATTTGCCAACCGCCAGAGAGTTCTTCGGTCATGCGGGTCATATCGCTGTGCTGGAAGCCTAAGCCAGTCAGTACGCGCTCTGCGTCGGCAGAGGTGGTGGCCGCGCCCAAGTGGTGTAGCCGCTCGGTGATGTCGCCCATTTGCTCGAGCAGTCGGAAATATTCGTCGGACTCGTAGTCGTTGTGCTGGGCTAAGGCGTGCTGCACGTGTTGCAGTTGCTTTTCTAGATCGAGTACTTCAGCAAAGGCAGTCATGGTTTCTTCCAACACAGTTTTGCCTTTGGGCAACAGCATGTCCTGGTGCAGATAACCAATGGTAAAATGCGCGGGCTTGACCACTTGTCCTTCGTGCGGCGACATTTCTCCAGCAATGATTTTCAGGAGTGTAGATTTTCCAGCGCCGTTGCGGCCTACCAAACCAATCCGCTCGCCGGGCTTAACCACTAAATTGACGTAGTTCATGAGTACCCGGTCGCCGTATTGCACGTAAACGTTGTTCAACGTAAGCATAGCGGGTGCAAAGGTAGGGCAGCGTTGTAACTTTGCCTTGAACCTTTACAAGCGCGCATAGTTCCCGCCTCACTTTGTTTCTTATGGCTACGCAACAACCCGATGCTCCACAACCGGCTTCCGGAACGCCGGCTTTGGGCAAACAGATATTCCTGCTGGCGCTCATCTCTATCGCAGGTGTGCTGCTTTTCCGCATGCTGACATCCGACAACGTCCTCACCGATGTTCTTAAGAAACCACAAGGTGTGCAGCTGATGTACGTACCCTCCGATTTTAATCCTAACCTCAACGAGGAGGCGACCCTGCAAATCCTCTCTCAGCCAGAAAAATACCGCAAAGAATTCGATGATTTAGTCTATCAGCTCAACCTATCGCTGCTCTACCACGTAGCCAATCGGATGAACTTAGACGATAGCCTCAAGCGCCGCCTCGAACCCGAATACCGCAAGCACCACGACTATCTGAAAAGCCTGTACTTCCAAGACTTTGTAGCCCTCAAAGACACAACGGCTTACCTATACGAAAACTGGTATCACGACAATAGCAACCAGGCGGTGCGTATTTTTAATGAAGTGGCCGGCAAATATACCTGCTTCTTTGTTACCCATATTATCGCCACCCTCCTGAAGGTTACCGACGGGCAGCTGCTCGCCAAAGGCCGAAATGTGGACAACCCCTGTGGGATTGCCATCAACGAAGCGCTGCGCCCCATGGTCGAACGCCTGCAAACGCGCGCCTCCATTCGAGACTTTAGCCTCTCGCGCGGGATGCTGCGCGATAAGGTAAGGCAAGGCATCGCCGAGTTAGCCACCTATGAAGTGCGCAGCCGAATGGGCTTAGACAAGTCGCTGTCTTACAAAATTTTTGGCATACCCATCTCCCGAACAGACATTCGCATCGAGGCCATGAGTGTCATCAAGGCCGGCTTCAAACTCGACCAAAATTTTGATGTTACGTTCAACCCCCGCAAAGGCGTCGTCTATGTCACGCTGCCACCGCCAACCATCCTATCGCACGAAGTCTTTCCGCGCATGGACAAGTTGGATGTGGGCATCTTAGCCGGTATTGACGAAGAAGAGATGAATCGCAACTTCAATGAGTTGCGCCGCCAATTTCGGCAAGACGCCATCGAGAACGACCACATCCTGGAGCGTGCCCGCGAACGCGCCGACAGCGTCTTGCAGCTCATGCTGGGGCCAGTAGTTAAGAGTATGGGTAAAAATTATCGCCTAGAACTTCGTTTTCGCGACAGCAGCCTGCCGCCCCCCGACTCACCCGAGGACTCACCCCCGCCCCCGACAAAGTCACCTGCCACGCGTCAGCGGTTCATCCCTCAGTAATGGATCAGAAAGGGAGATAGCTGTTTCAACTTGGCCCGATACCAACGCACCTCTACACTGTTAGAGTGCGTCTGAATGTCTCTGTTCAACTTCTGGATGCTACTCAGGCGTCGCTTTTCCTTAGGAGTAACGTGTAAGCGCCAGAGACGAGAGGTAATGCCATAAAATTCCCGAAAAGTACGATACTTCACCGCGGGCATGTGCTTCTCCCGGCTTAGGGCCATGCGCAGCGCGTGAAGCCGGCTCTCTACAAGGGTCTCTGCTTGCAACTCAAAGGCATTTTTAATCTCCAGTATGCGCACGATGTACTGCAAAGCCAGATCCTCAAAATATAGCCCGTTCAGCAAATACAGCGACTCGTCGTAGTTTGTTTTCTCAAAATCTATGTGTGCCTGAGCTAAGCGATAGTACATTTCGCTAGACTCAGGCCCATATATACGGCCTCTACACTGGGCAGCGATGTGCTTGACGAAGGATAAATCTTGCGTATAAATGCCTAAGCGCACTAGAGAAATAAAGTTACTAGCGTGAATGGTACCGGCATTTTTTTCCACCTGTTTGGCCTTCTGCTGATAAAAGCGCAGTAAATGCTCTCGATACTTCGGATTCTGAAAATGGCGAGCGCAGAAGTTGTAGATGATCGTTTCGAAGCGATCGCGTTCGTACGGTTCTATTCGGTTTTGGAAGGTTAAATAGAGGCGGAGCAATTCCTCAAAAGATCTTTGCCCTTCCTCCGCGTTCCCACTCATTGTTTGGATGGCTGAAACATAGAGACAACCAATCTCTGTTTGAAACCACGAGGCATCTCGGTACAAAAAGAAGGTGGCGACGTGTTGTTTCGTATCCACCTTCGAAGCGAGTTTATGCTGTTGTTCTAAATTTAGAAGTGCTAGCAACAAATCGGCTCGCTGAGAAAAATACTGATGTTCTAGGGCTTCTAAAGCGCTGAGAAGATTAGCGCCTTCGTCTACATCCGATACTGCAGTCAAATACCCGGAGATTGCCCGTTCGGCCGCTAATCTTTTTCGCGCATTTTCTTGTCCTATGGAACTATCTTTTTTTAAAAATCGTTTTAGCTGGTGTACGTATCGCTTAGCGACCTTGAGCGCTCCTCGACTCATGAAAAAATGAACAATATCCGATAGGTTGGAGTCCTGCTCCTCCGCTATCTCTTGTCTTTTCATTTCTATTTGGATAAACTTTCGCAAAAGGCAGAACGCTTCGTGTTGTACTTTGCTAAACCGCCTCGAGTTGAACGTTTCCTCCTTGAAAATCTCCTTGAATACGCACTCACGCTTTAACAATTCGGCTGCCGCTTCTTTTTTACTGCTGTGCTCTAAAATCCGTGCTACATAGTATAAAAGCTTGCTTGCGTCGTCTTTCGTGCTATAATATGGAGAATTCAGGAAAAGCAATAGATTAGTTATATCTTCTTTTTGAAGAGCAGAAAGATCTTCTATTAGGTTGGATTTTATCATGATGGTTGATAACGATGTCTTGTGCTTAAAGTTTTGTTCCAAAAACTCTGCAATTTTAAACTATCTTAAATTTTTACATTATGAGAACTTACTTTAGTCTAGCTTATCTTATTCTGATGGACATCATCCTTAGGACCACTCCTACCATTACCGAAGAAACGTGTAACGGCCTAAACGACCGCTACTACTACCAAGCTGTCGCTTTGGCAGATTCGGCCTACACGTTTAACTGGGCAATCTCTTCGGGTATTTATGTCCCAACGAAACTGGCGATCGGCAGCGTGCAGTTTGTGGCTCAGTACGATGCTGCCAATGAAAAAATCATCGCTGAAGGCCCTTGCGGAAGCACTTCTTGGAGTGCATTCGAGGTAAAGGATAAAACCCTGCGCTATCAAAAAGACGGCTTCTCCTTTGAAGTCCAGTGTTTTACGGAGAACGGGAGTCCTCTGAAATTCAAAGTTTTGCCCAAAAACAACACCACTATAGAAGCTTTCCGCTAAAAGTTTCCATCCGGTTTTTCGGCCGCCTTTGGCTAACTGAGACGAAGGGCGTCAGCAGAGTAAATTAGAAATACAATGACGAGCGCGGGTATTCACCCGCGCTTCTTTTTTCTGGAGCCTTTAACTCAAAAATGGGAGAGCACAGGCAATCCTCCTTGGGCTTGGGCCTATTCTTCTGTCTACAGAAAAGGTAGTTAGCGTTAAAAGGCAGTTGAGTTTGCACCTAAGGTGCGGGCGTTTGTCGCCATCCTGTGCTCTCAAAGTGCGGATCTGCTGAGGCTCCAGAAACTATCTGCCCGCGTGCTGAAGGTCCGTTGGCGGAAGTTTATCGTCAAACGCTGAAAAAGCAAGAACTGCCAAACAATGCTCTGGTAGACAGCCGCTTTACGTATTAGGTGAATTTTAATTTTTTTTAAAGGCGAAGCGGCGTATTCTTCTGAAGTTAGCCTTGCCGTTTGTGCCTTCATCAGAAGGAACCTTCGGAAAAAATGCCCTCTTTTGTGCCTTTTTTGCTTTAGCCCGCACGCTGACCTTTGTCCCTGTGTAGCGGCTATAACACCTGCGTCGCTCGGGAAGCGATTTTGATCCGGTTGAAAACGAAAGGCGCAAGCAAAAGCTAAATTTGCTTGCGCATTCTTTTTTTCATGCGATCCTTTTCATGGGTGCTGTAGCGCCTACGCGTCCGAAGCGCTCTTCCAACACTCGATAGCGGTAGTCAAAAATAGCCTCTAATTGACGGCGGACGAGGAGCGCATGAGCCAACTTACCCAAGACGCCCAAAGGCAGGCGATAGTGAACCAAATCGGTCATTTCAACGCCGTTTTCAATGACTCTGAAATGATGCTGATGATGCCACAGCGCATATGGGCCAATACGCTGCTCGTCCACAAAGAATTCTCCTTCGCGCACGTGAGTGATTTCCGTCATCCAGAACATCGGAACGCCCAACAATGGGCGGACGGTGTAGGTAATGATTTGCCCCGGATACATGCGGCCCAACCACTTCGGGTCTGAGAGCACTCTGAAGCGCATGTAGGGTGGAGTAATGTCGCGTAAGTTGAGCGGAGATGAGAAAAAGGCCCAAGCTTCTTCTATTGAAATGGGCAAGCGTTGTACGCGCTCTAAAGTGTAAACACTCATCGTTTTTTTACCAGATTAAACAAGCCTAACGCTGCAAGGTTGAGCAATACTGGCCAAAGGCATTTATCGATGGAGCACGGGCTTGCTTAACGTGGTGGTTGCTACATGTTCTCTGGAATAAACTTTTCCAAATTTTCTGGGTACTCTTTGTTGTAGCAGTAGCGTAGGACATCGTAACTCGTGACAATGCCTACCAGATCTCCCGTATCGTCTACGATGGGGATGGCGTGGAAGAGGTGTTCCATAAGCACCTCTGCTGCTGCGCCAATGTGCTGATAAGGTTCCAGGGTGGCCAGCTTGGTAGTCATCACGTCGCGAACCTTGGTGTGCTGATATTCTGCTGCCGATCGGCCGAGTTTGAACATGTCCCAGGCAGTGATCATGCCGACTAACTTTTTTCCTTCTACGACAGGGAGGTGATGGATGCGTTTTGTCATCAAAATTTCACGAGCCTTGCCCAGCGTGTCGTCTGGCGTTAAGGTGATGAGCTTCGTGCTCATGATTTTTGCAATGGTTTCGTTCATCATAGGCCAGGTAACCGTTTTTTATCTCAATAGAAAAATCGAGGCCCAAAGTAAGGCGCTTTGGGTGTGCGGACAAACAGGCTGAAAAGAATTTCACGCTTTCAAGGGACGAAGTGGCGCTAAGTGCGCTCGGCGGCGAGTAAATAGAGTACGGCCATTCGGATGGCCACCCCGTTTTCTACCTGTTGGAGGATAATGCTTTGGCGGCTATCGGCCACGTCGGAGGTAAGTTCGACGCCTCGGTTAATTGGCCCGGGGTGCATGACGACGATGTCGCGTTGCAGGGCATCGAGCATTTGGCGCGTGATACCGAAGTACTGGTGATATTCGCGCAAGCTGGGGAAATAGCGGATGTCTTGGCGTTCTAATTGGATGCGCAATACGTTGGCTACGTCGCACCACTCCAGTGTTTGGCGCACGTTGTGCGATACCTCTACGCCGAGTGCGGCATAGTGTTTAGGAATGAGCGTGGGCGGGCCACACACGCGCACGTGAGCGCCGAGTTTTTGCAGGCAAAAGACATTGCTCAGCGCTACTCGGCTGTGCAGGATGTCGCCGATAATGGCGATCTTCTTACCGGCCACGTCGCCTAAGCGTTCGCGAATGGAGTAAGCGTCTAGCAGGGCTTGGGTAGGGTGTTCGTGGGTACCGTCGCCGGCATTGATGATGTTGGCCGGAATATGGCGACTCAGGAATGCGCAAGCGCCTGGGGCGGGGTGGCGCATGACGACCATGTCTACTTTCATAGCCAGGATGTTGTTCACCGTATCCAAGAGCGTTTCCCCCTTGCTGACGCTTGACGACGAGGCCGTGAAGTTGACGA
The DNA here is from genome assembly GCA_937934275.1 of uncultured Saprospiraceae bacterium. Taxonomy (GTDB): domain Bacteria; phylum Bacteroidota; class Bacteroidia; order Chitinophagales; family Saprospiraceae; genus M3007. The sequence continues at coordinate 18,883 of CALHAM010000122.1, forward strand.
TATCAGCGCTCAGGCGCCGCTCGGCAAGTTCAAACGATACCCGCGTGCGCGTGCTGCTTTCGAAGAATAGGTTAGCCACCGTGATATCGCGCAACGAGGGCACCTTTTTAATCGGTCGGTTGATGACTTCCTTGAAGTTGTCGGCGGTTTCAAAGATGAGTTGGATGTCGTTCTCTGTCAAGTCTTTGATGCCAAGGAGGTGGCGCGTGCTGAGGGCTTTCATGCCAAATGGCTATCGTTTTTCGAAGAAGAGAATCTCGTCTTGGCCGTGTGTTTCTTGCCAGTGTACCTTGACGTAGGCTTCATCTAAGGCGTCTACGGCCAAGCCCACATAGTCGGCCTGAATGGGCAGGTGGCGATTAAAGCGCCGGTCCACTAAGGTCATGAGTTCTACGCGCTCGGGGCGCCCGTAGTGCTGTAGGGCTGCGAGGGCTGCCTGTATGGTCCGACCGGTGTAGAGCACATCGTCTATGAGCAATACCTTTTGGCCAGAGATGAGAAAGTTCATCTCGTTGGGATAGGGCGCCAGTGGCGTTTCGCGCAAGCGAAAGTCGTCGCGATAGAAGGTGATGTCCAGGCGTCCGTAGGGGATATCGGAGCGCCCTGTTAAGGCACTAAGGCGTTGATAAATGCGGTCGGCTAGCGGCACTCCTCGGGGCTGGATGCCAACAAGGCAGGCGTTGGCAAAGCCTTCCCAATCCTCCAATACCTGATGGCACAAGCGCTCCAGCGTTAGGCGAAAGCGTTCGCCGCTGAGCAGGAGTTTGCCCTTTGTGGTATTCATAACGCCTGTCCGTTTTCTTCCTCTTCGGGTTTGACAACGGCCACGTCGGCGATTTGGTCGCCTTCATCTAAGCGAATAACCCTGACGCCTTGCGTGGAGCGGCCCATGACGGGGATATCTCTAACATGCGTGCGGATGGTTATGCCGGCAGCAGTCGTGATCATCAAGTCGTCTTCGTCCGTCACGGCTTTAATGGCCACAAGTGAGCCGGTGCGGTCGGTGATTTGCAGGGTTTTCACCCCTTTGCTGCCTCGGCTGTAGAGGGGATATTCGTCCATGGGTGATCGCTTAGCCAGACCCTTTTCCGAAACAACTAAAATGGTCATGTTGGAGTCGTTGGGGTTGACGCTAACCATGCCTACGACGTGGTCATTCCCTTCTTCGTCGACCTGAATACCGCGGATGCCGACGACGGCCCGGCCCATAGGGCGCACGTCTTGCTCGCGGAAGCGGGCTGCTCGTCCGCTGCGCACGGCCAACCAGATGTCGCTGCAACCGTTGGTCAGCTTGGCTTCGATGAGGCTATCGCCTTCGTTAATTTCGATGGCAATGATTCCGCCTTGGCGAGGTCGTGAGTAGGCTTCCAACAGGGTTTTTTTCACTAAGCCGCGTTTGGTACAGAAGAAGATGTAATGGCTGTTGATGAACGCCTCATCGTCCAGTTTTTTCTCTAAAATGATGTAGGCGCGTACCTTGTCCTCTTTGGGGATGTTGAGCAAGTTTTGGATAACGCGTCCAGCTGTATTCTTACCACCTTCAGGGATTTCGTAAACCTTCAGCCAGTGGCAGCGGCCGCGCTCCGTAAAGAGCAGGAGGGTCTGATGGTTGGTGGCGACAAAGAGGTGTTCGACGAAGTCTTCTTCGCGTGTGCGCATGCCTTGAACGCCGCGGCCGCCTCGGTTTTGTGCGCGGTATTCGGTGATGGGGGTACGCTTAATATATCCGGCGTGGCTGATGGTGATCACTACTTGTTCATCCTCGATGAGGTCTTCGATATTGATGTCGGCTTCGTCCATTTCGATGGCCGTGCGACGCTCGTCGCCATAGCGCTCTACGATCTCGGTTAGTTCGCGTTCGATGATAACGCGCTGCAGCGCTTCGTCGGCCAGAATGGCCTTTAGTTCAGCGATTTTGCGCTGTAGTTCTTCGTATTCTGCACGTACTTTTTCGCGCTCTAAACCAGTTAACTGTTGAAGGCGCATGGCCAAAATGGCGCGCGCTTGGATGTCGGTCAGACCAAAGCGCTCCATAAGGCCTTGGCGCGCAGCCTCAACATCGCGCGAGCTTCGGATAAGGGCGATGACTTCGTCTAAGTGGTCTAGCGCGATAAGTAAGCCTTCCAAGATGTGCGCGCGCTCTTCGGCTTTGCGCAGTTCATAGCGCGTGCGCCGCACGACGACTTCAAGGCGGAATTTGATGAATTCATCGACCAATTCCTTAAGGTTCAGCAGGCGTGGGCGGCCGCCAACCAGAGCGATGTTTTGAATGCCGTAGCTCGTCTGAAGCGGTGTCAGCTTGAACAGTTGGCTTAACACGACGTTAGCGGCAGCGTCGCGTCGGATCTCGATGACGATGCGTACCCCCTCGCGGTTCGACTCGTCGCGCACATCGGAAATTCCCGCGATTTTTTTCTCGTTAACCAGCTCCGCGATTTTGCTGATGAGCTGGGCCTTGTTGACCATGTAGGGGATTTCTGTAACGATAATGGCTTCTCGCCCTCGGTCGTCGGTTTCAATTTCGGTCTTCGAGCGCACAACTACGCGGCCTTTACCCGTCAGGTAGGCTTCGCGAACGCCCGACAGGCCGAAGATGATGCCACCTGTGGGGAAGTCGGGCGCTTGGATGAGTTGCATAAGTTCTTCAATGCTGATGTCGGGGTTGCGCACAGCGGCGATGACGGCGGCGCAGGCATCGCGCAAATTGTGCGGCATCATGTTGGTAGCCATACCTACGGCGATACCGCTGGCGCCATTAACTAACAAGTTGGGAAAGCGAGCGGGCAATACAGTTGGCTCTTCGAGCGAATCGTCGAAGTTGAGCTGGAAGTCTACCGTTTCCTTGTCAATGTCGTCGAGCATTTCCTCTGCAATGCGCCGCAGGCGCGCTTCGGTGTAGCGCATGGCTGCTGGGCTATCGCCGTCCATTGAGCCAAAATTCCCTTGGCCGTCTACCAAGGGGTAGCGCATGCTCCATTCTTGTGCTAAGCGAACCATGGTGTCGTAGACGGAGCTATCGCCGTGGGGGTGGTATTTGCCCAAGACTTCGCCTACGATGCGAGCCGATTTTTTATATGGCTTGTTGTACGAAAGCCCCAAGTCTCTCATGCCGTACAGCACACGCCGGTGCACGGGCTTTAAGCCATCGCGCGCGTCGGGTAGGGCGCGGCTGACGATCACCGACATGGAGTAGTCGATGTAGGCGGTTTTGAGTTCGTCTTCGATGTTAATGGGAATGATCCTCGTGTCCATGCGTGCGAAGCGGCGTTTCAGCGGGCGAGTCGGCCCGGTTTCTATTGTTAAATTAACAAGCAGCGGATTGAATCAGCGCGCAAAGGTACGGAGAATGGCGGTGTTTTCTTCGCTTGACCTTCGGCCGCTATTCGGGGGCATCAGTTTCTGCTAAGGCCTTTGGCGGCTAGGCCTCACTCGGGTCGTGGCGGCACAGCTTGAGGTGGGGTTACCGGGTTTTCGCGAGTGTAGTGCTCGGGCGATGGAAGGTAGGGTACGGTGGTTTCTGGTGAGAGGCCGTGGTATCGGCGTGGGGCGCATTCACGGAAGTAGAGGCTGGTTATCATGTAAAAAATAGCAAACAGAAAAGATAGGCTCAGCCAACCAGGTATGGGTTTTAGTCGGGCTTTAGGCGGAGGGGCAGGGCGGTCGGCGGGTAAAGTGAGGGCGATGCCCGTGCGGTGTTGCTCTTCTATCCAGCTTCTCTTCAATTCGCTGATGCTTGCCTCGAGGTCCTTAATTAAAAATTCGTAGCCTACTAGGTCATTTTTCCAGTCATCTATCTGTTTTACCTTTCCCAGTGTAGGTATTTGGTCTAAGGCGGTATTTCCGTTCGCTCCGGGCAGTGGGATGCGATACAGCTGTACCAAGTGGCTCCCTAGCGCAGCTTGGCGCTTGAAGGCGCGTGGAATTTCTTCCTTTTGTATGTGGGTCGCTTCGAGGCTGTTCTTTGAGGTTAGGAAAAGAAATAAATGTGCGCGTTCCAGCTCGTTGAGCATGGCATCCCAAAAGTAGGGCTTTCCTTCGGCGGGTTGAGCCAGAGGAAGGTGCCACACGTGTAGCTGGTACTTTTGCTCCAAAGGCCGCAGCCAGCGCAGCAGCGTTTGCAGGTAGTCTTTGTCGGCAGGAGCGTAAGAGAGGTAGACGCGAAGCATAGGGACCCGCTGTTAGCGGGCTGAAAGGTACGCTTTTGGGCGCTATACACATTGTTGCCTCCTCCTGCGAAGGGCACTCCGCCTTTTTTAGGGTCTGTCTTTAGAGCGTTGCGACGGCAGAGCGTTGTCCGGGATTTTGCCCTATTCGTGAAAACGCCGCAGCAGAGCATCGGGTGTCGGCAGATGGCGCCAATGGTACATGCCTACCACAGTGCCATCGCGCCACACGACGATGCCCGGGTTGGAGCGAATGATGGTTTTCAGCAATTTATCGTCGGCGTGGTAGAAGGGGTAGTCGGCTCCCACCTGGCGGCGAAAATCCTCGGCTACCTCCACATCCTGAAAGGTATTCACCGCATATACCTTCCAGCCTGCTCTTTTAGCTGCTTGGGCTAAGGCGTTGATTTGGCTGCGGAAGACATCACCGTACCATGCTTCGGGCACAAAGATTTCGCGCGTTTGTTTGCGCGGCGTTATCTCGACCACTCGAGGTTGAAGGACGACCGAGTCGGCGCTGATGCGCAGCGTGTCGTAGGCCCAGGTAGTGTCTTGTACGATGAGGGTCTCCATTGTTTTTTTTCCATAGAGTTTGTAAGCCACGATCATGAGGGAGTAGCCCGGCTCTTGCAGGAGGTCTTCGGTAACGTCGCCGTCCTCGCTCTCGATCATGAAGTCGCTAATTTTGGTTTCCTGAACTTCTACGCGCTTGCCGTCTATTTCCACAAACGGCTCGGTCTTGATTTGGTCTTTGACTTTCCAGCCTTCGTCTTTAGGATATTTTTCCATGATCTCTTTGTAGCGCGACATGGGGATCATGGCCTTTTCTATTTTGCCTGTTTTCGTGTTTTCCATTACCCAGCCGATGATTTCTACATTAGCACGGGCTTTTTCCTCCAAGGCCTTGCGTTCGCGGACGTTAGTACCTACTTTGAAGGGCCGAAAGTCAACTAGAGGTAGGTTGTAATACGTGCTGTACCAGCACAAGAGCAGTGAGCACAGCGCTACCGCCCCTGTCAATACGCGCCGACCGCGCACCGTGAAGATTTGGTGCATTTGTTGGCTGCGCACCACAAAGAGGAGCGCTGGCAACAGCAAGAAGACGTCTTTGAAGAACGACACCTTAGGATCGAGTTTAAGGAAGTCGCCAAAACAGCCGCAATCCGTAACGCGCATTTGTGTTTTCACATAAGGGCCCCACTGGGCAAAATCGAAGAAATTAGCTTCCGGCGGCACAAAGCCCGTTAGATACGTGAAGCCTGTTAGAAAAGTAAAAAATGCCACTATCAGCAAGAAGAGCCACGCTGTTGGCCGGCGCAGGTAGCCCAGCACGAGCATGAGGCCTAAGGTGATTTCGAACACAATCATGACGATGGAAAAGCCTGCGCTGTAGTGGGCTAACCAAGGGAAGAGCGGTGCCAATTGCGCAAAGGCGTTTTGAAGGCCGCTAAATGTACTCTCAAAAGCCGCAAAGTAGTCTTCCATCTTATAGGCAGTACCGATGGGGTCAATGGCCTTGACGGCGCCAGAGAAAACGAACCACACACCGCAGAAGTATTGAAGGAAGCTGATTAGCACACTATGTGTGCGTCGCAGGCGGTGGGTTATTCCGGTGAGAACGGCGGCAACAAGCGCAAAAGCGAGGATGAG
>CALHAM010000123.1 GCA_937934275.1 uncultured Saprospiraceae bacterium
TGGCGCCATCTTGCATGAGCCAGACAGACCACAGCGCACCACTAATGGTCCATTGGACGAATACCCACGAAAAGTGCGCCTTGCGCTGGCGGAAGTAATTGCGAATGATTTCGTAACCAAAATACCAAATGGCAAACGACACGCCAAAAGCCAAGACATAGCCCGATACACTCTTCGAAACAATTGAGGTAACACCAGAAGAGTCAAGGCTGAACACACTGAGCAGCAGAAATGTCGTGGATACCGGCATGCGCAGACGCGTCAGGATGAGCAATACTAAAGGCGCAATGACCTGAAAGAACGAGAACGCCTCCGGGTGCGGATACTTGGTTTCGTTGGCATCGTTGATGAGGCGCTTATACGTAACATCACCGTTGAAGAGGAACCAACTGGCGGTTATGGTGGCCAGAAAGATACTGCCCGTAAAGAGCCACAACACCCACCACTTTCGGTGTTTATTGCTTTCAATAAAGGTACCTAACGATTGGATGCTGTCGTTAGCAACGGCTGAGTAGGCCGCCAGCACAAAGCCGATCCACATAGCCGCTTGGGGGTTCTGATAGAGCGCCGCTGCCAGCAAGAAGGCCACCAGGACGATGGTGAGAAACGTGCGCTCCTGGGTGAGGGCGTCTAAGACGTCCAAATAGAAAGCTCTTTGACGCGCGGCGGCTTTAGGTCGGCTTTTCTTTTGTGCTTTTGCCATAAATCAAAAAAACAAGGGCGAAGGTAGAGCGGTGCCTCAGTGTCAAGGTTAAGTTTGTGTTAAGTTCTGAGACTAAGGCTCGAGGATGGGCAAGAGCACTTCCACGAGGGTTCCGGTGCGTTCTCCGTTGGTTTTTTCGCTCAAATCCGATATTTTGATAAATTGCACACGAGGATTTTTGCGCAGTTGGTGCAGCAGCGTCAGGCGTTCGCGCGTGATGTCCATGCCGCGCGAGCGATGCAATTGGTAAGAAGGCGGCTGTGCCTTTTGCTTTTCTCGGCCTTTGTTGAAGCCCACGCCGTCATCTTCGATCAAACACAGGAGGGTTGTTTCGTCGTCCGTAAGCCGAAATTCGACCGTTAAATTGCCTTCCGAGCGCGGGCGAAGCCCGTGTTCGATGGCGTTTTCGACGAAGGGCTGTACGATCATGGCCGGGATAAATAACTCGGCTGGGTCCATGCCGACAGGCTGCACAATGGTGTAGTTAAGTCGGTCGCGAAAGCGCAGGCGGCGATTGAGCTCTAAGTATCGGTCTAGAAATTCAATTTCCTGCTCCAGCGTTACTTCCTCGAGGTCGGAGTACTCCAGGGTGTGGCGCATGAGTTTTGCAAATCGGGCCAGGTAAGTTTCCGCTTCGTCGTTGCGGCCCGACGTGATGAGGCCCTGAATAGCGTTTAGAGCGTTGAAAAGGAAGTGTGGGTTCATTTGAGCGCGCAAAGCGCGCAGTTGGAGGGTAGCCACGCGTAGTTTAGCCATTTGGGCTTCTTGGCGGATGCGCTCTAAGTTATGTCGGGTTTCAATTTCTTGGCGCTCCAAGTCGCGCACTTGTAGGTAGTGTTGTTCGATGGTTTCGGTGCTTTGCTGTTGCCAGTGGTAGGCCTGTTGGTAATCGCCACGAGCAGCACAGAGTTGAGCCAGCGCTTGGCACACGTGCGCCAGGTGATTGAGGTCGTGCCCGCATTTGCCAAAAGCATAAGCCTGCTCAAAATGCGCTTCAGCTTGTTGCGTTTCGTTCAACTGCCACAGCAGTTCGGCGCGCCAGGCCTGTATTTTGGAGAGGTTGGTAAAATCAGAAGGCTCCGAGGGATTAGGAAATTGGGCTGCAGCTTCGTCGAAAAGCATAGCGGCTCGTTGGCGTTCGCCCTGCAGCAGGTCTAAGATGCCCAAGTTAGCCAGCGCATGCGCCTTGGCTTCCAGTTCTTCCTCATCGGCAAATTCCAAGACACGCTCGAAACATTCGCGGGCGGAGCTGGTGTCGTTTTGGGCAACAGCAGCCCGTCCGGCGTTCAAATAGTGCCAGGGCAGTCGAGGGCGCAAGCGGTATCGTTCCACAATGGGTAGTGCTCGCAAGTAGGCATCGAGGCTATTTTCCCGCTCATCGAGGCGCTCATACAGGTCGCCCAAGCCGCTGAGAACCAGAGTAAGGATGTAGAAATCCTTGAGCGTTGCCTCATCACCCAGCGCCATCAGGATGCGCTCCGCCTCCTGCAGCTTTTCCAGCGCCTTGCGATGGTTCGACAAGTGCAAATGCAAGAAACCCTCGCGGCAGGCCAGCTGGCCGCGCAAGCGCGCACATTCGGGGCGTTTGCTCAGCCGCTGTCGCGCCAACTCGAGGCTATGCTCCGCCGCTTGCCAATCGCGCCGATTGATGTGCACAGCGGCCATGTCTAAGTGCGTCTCCGCCACCAACTCCTCGCAGTTCAAACGCTCCCACACCGCCAGTGCTCGCTCAAAAAACTGAAGGGCTAACTCAAAATGGCGCCATTGATTTTCTAAAAATGCTCTTCGACTGAAGTACGCGGCCTGAAGATCAGCAGGCGTTTCAGCTGTTAGCGCTGCCTCTATGGCCTCCATGGTTTGGCGCGCCAGCACAAAGTCCGTAAAAATCCAGCGATCTAAAGCTTCGCATTGAGCGCGCAGCGGCACCTCCTCTGCTTTTAGCCGCTCGGATAAAAGATTAGTCGAAGACATGGATGAGTCGTCGGTTGCCCGAATTTGGCTGCAAAGTACGGCAGCTGAAGCATTTTTTAACCGGGTACCCCAAAGTGTTCTCTGCCTTCACAGCCACCGAGAGACTGCGCCAACAACCGCGCCTTTAGCCAGCTGCTGCCGCGCTATGCCCGTTGACGGGCACTTCAGTGGTGGAGAAAAAACTTCCCGGAGCTCAGCCTCCGCCGCAAACTTCCCACTACCTTGCAGGCGTTTTTAAGCGCTCATTTCTCCACCTTATCTTCCATGATACCGACAAAATCGCTTTTTTCCTTACCCGACGCCGACGAGCGCAGCTTAGACGTACTCATCAAAGCCTTGGAGGAAAATAACCTTCCGGGCTTCGACTTTCTGGAATTCAAACGCGCGGTTTCGGCCCTTCAAAGCATGGACTTAGACGAGGCCACCGCCTACAAAAGCGCCTTCGCCACAGCGGCTACCTTGGGTCTCTCTAAAGACAAGTTGCTCGAGTCGGCCCAATACTACTGCAACCTTTTAGAGCAAGAGCAAGTTCAATTTGAAGCAGCGCTGCAAAGCCGCCGCGAACGCGAGCTAACGGCCCGCGAACGCGAAATCGCCCGCCTACAAGACCAAATCGAACGCCATCGCGCCGAAATCGCTCGCCTACAAGACGAATTAGGGCACTACCTCAACGAGGTGGAGCGCATCGAAGCGGCGCGCAAGAGCGAAGAGCAAAAACTGGAGCGCGCACAAACTGCTTTCCAGCAAACGCGTCAGGCCCTCCTGCGCAGCCTCGAACAAGATATTGAACGCCTACATCGCTATCTTTAAGCGCTTTCCCTGTTTGACAGCCTTTTACGCGCTTCCAACCATGATGTCAAATAAGTCTTTTTGGAAACGGCCCGAGGGCATTACAGGAGCCATCGTCTTAGCTTTGCTGACTGCTGGCGGTGTCTGGCTCGTTTCCCGCTTTGCCGGCGCTCTCATCACCTGGATGGAAGCCCCACTGGCACTAGCAGCCACGCTCGCCCTGCTGGGTCTCGTCGTGTATATCCTGCTCGATCCCTACGCGCGCAACTTGCTCTGGTACAGCTATCAAGCAGCCATGCGCTGGATCACTGGCCTTTTCGTGCACATAGATCCCATTAGCATCCTCAAAGACCACATCGAGCACTTAGAGAAAAACCTCATCACCCTGAGCCATCAAATCGGCGCTTTGCGCAAACAAATGCGCACGCTAAAGAGCATCATGGAGGCCAACGCCGCTGACATCAACAAAAACTTAGCCATTGCCCAAGAAGCTAAGCGCCAAAGCGACGACAGAAACCTCACCCTCGCTACCCGAAAAGCCGGCCGCCTTCAAGAAGCCAATGCCAAATACGCCGAACTGTACCGCAAAATGGACAACCTCTATCGCCTTTTGCGGCGCATGTATGAGCACTCGGAAATTCTCATCGAAGACACCCGCGACCAAATCACCCTAAAAGAGCAGGAATATCAAGCGATTAAAGCCAGCCATTCGGCCATGCGATCGGCCCAAAGCATCCTGAAAGGCACCCCCGACCAACGCGCCCTTTTTGACCACGCCTTAGAACAACTGGCCGAAGAGGTCAGCCAAAGAGTGGGTACGCTCGAGCGATTCACCGACACTACGCGCCACCTCATGGACTCCATAGACCTGCAAAACGGCGTCCTGGAAGACGAAGGCCTGCGCTTGCTCGAACAGTGGGAATCGCAAGCGCTGGGCGCGAGCCCCGCCTCCCCAAAAACACAGGACTTCGACCCTCCAGCCTCTCAACGCCTCTCTTCCTCGAGTAACGACCACGAGCAGCTGTTTTGATGCGACAAGATTCACTCACCGCACCTCCCTGTGCCTACTGCCGGCAAGTACAGACTATTGGCGCACGGCTCGGAAGGTACCGTTGGGCTGAAGGAACAACATGGCCTTTGGGGTAAGGCCGTCGTCGCCCATCTCAAAGCGAACGCTATACCCTTCGAGGGCTTTTAGCCGAAACGTATGCTCACCTAAGGGCACAGTCTCGTATTGAGGTTGGCCGGGCAAGAAGACCACGAGCGCTTTGTTTTTCAAGAAAACCTGGGCCTCCGTGCCGGCAATAGTGTAGGTGCCACAGTAGCGTTCTAGCTGGGCCAGCGGTATTTCCAGAGGTAGGGTCTGGCGCTTGAAAACGACCTTCTCCCCACCCGGTTCAATGCCGTGGGCGTGCAGTTCGCCCACTTCTCCGCGCAAGTTGGCGATAAACTGAAAGCGCAGATGGAAGCCGGCCAGGCTTTCGCGCATCTCCTCAGACGTCGGTACGGCCCGAAACACGTCATAGTGGAAGTGCTCCAAGTGATAGGTAATGCCCGGCGTTAAGGCCAGTAGGGAGTCGTTGCGCCAGAGGATGTCAAGGCTCCCAAAGCCGCCGTGGTCATAGCGTCCGGCATAGGCCTGAAGCGGGTATGTGGGCGAAGTTGCGCTTTTTCGTTCGGCTGCGAGGCCCTGTGCAGCGGTGATGAGGCTCAGTTTTTCGCGCGCGGTGCGGCGGCGCAGTTCCACATCCCAATCTCGATAGGGCAAGTGGAGCAGGCGATCGGCAATGAGGTTGCGCAGCACGGCGGGCACTTGGGAGCCGTCCTGATTGACGAAGACTGCAATCCCGATGCTGTCGGTGGGAAACAGGCATACATCTGCCGTAAAACCTCGAATACCGCCGCCATGGACGGCCCGATAATGGCCGTAGTAGATGGCCAGGAACCAACCCAGGCCGTAGCCCATGGACACGATAGACGGATTTTCCGCGTCGGGCAGGGTGTTTCCCGTGGTCATCTGGACGGAGAGGGCCTCTTGAACGAAGGAAGGCGGCAGTATTCCCTGCCCTTTTCCTTGCGTCCAGAGCAACAGCCAGGGTACTATGTCGGTGGCGCTGGCGCAAATACTGCCGGCAGGCCCCATGCCGTCGATGCGGAAATAGTCCGTGAGCCGAATGGTGTCGGCGTGCCTGCGATGCCCGCGGGCGACATCGGCTGTGGGCGGCAGCGTCCACAGGTCGAAGCGAGCCGTGCGCATGCCCAGAGGGGCAAAGAGGCGCTCGCGCACGAGGTTTTCCCACGATTTCCCCCCAACGCGCTCAAGAGCCGCACCTACGGCTACATAGCCAAAATTGTTGTACTGCCAACGCTCGCGCAAATCGGCCGTTGGCTCCAGATGAGCCATGCGGCGCACAAAGCTGTCGCGCGTAGTCGGGCTTTGTAACCACGAAAGGTCGTAGCGCGGCAAGCCGCTGCGATGACACAGGAAATCGCGCAGCGTAATGCGGCGCGTCAGGTCGTCGTTGTGTAGGCGAAACTCGGGGAGGTAGTCCTGTACCTTGCCGTCGAGGTCGAGTAAGCCTTCGTTAGCCAACAAGCCAGCCAAGGCGCAAGTGAAGGCTTTAGTGCACGAACCAATTTGGAAAAGCGTCTGGTCAGTTACGGGTAAGCGCGCCGCGTAGTCGCGGTAACCAAAGCCACCCACAAAAAGGGTGCGGCCCTTTTCGACTACGGCAATCGCACAACCTGGTGCGCGCCAATGATCCAGCACCTTCTGCACGACCGAGTCCATACCCTGCAGGCGCGGATCAGCAGCAGAAAGGCTCTTTTGGGCCAGCAAGGGCGCACCTATCTTGCAGAGGGTTAGCAGCGCTGAGAGCAGTATTATTTTTTTTACTGTAGGCATAGAAAAATGCGAATGGGTCTAATAGAGTTGAGCCTCGACCAATGAGGGAAATTTTTCACAACAGACAAAGTTACTCTTGAGTGGTGCCTGAAATCTGTTGAAGTGACAATTTTACGAGTGAAATCAGTATCAAGGACACGGTAGGTGTCCCTAAAGTAAATCACCCACCCTTTTTACAAAGGGCCAATGCGTAAACAGCTCGAGCCTTCTGCTCCGCCCTAAACAGAGCTTTTTGCGCTTGGCCAGATGAACAGCGGCTCCGGGATCCCATCCTTCGCCATCTTTGCCCTTGTACTTGCAACTGCCTACACTATTGCTGCTGTTTTTGGCTCTATTTACACTACATTTTACAGAGGATTGGTCCCAGGGGCCATCGGGAGGTTGGGCAGGAATCCATAGGCTACCAAAGGCTTTCGGAATTCGAGCAGAGAGCAGAAATTTAAAAATCAGCGCACAGAACCCTCATGGGCCTTTTCATCTCTGGCAAATTGGGTCAATAGGTTTAAGGCGTTGCTTTTGTAGACAAAAGCCCCACCACACCAAGGCCGTGTGGTAGGGCTGTTAGCAGTAACGTAAAAGACCGGTGCCTTTAATTTTTCTTAATCGTGTAGGTATAGACCGCCCGGTTTAGGATGAGTTCAATGGTGTAGTTGCCCGGAGCCGGAATGGGGATGTTGGCACCATTGTACTCTAGTGTTTTGTTCAGACCGTCATCGCCGAGGTTGACGTCCCAGCTGTCGTTAGCGCGGAATTTGATCTCGCCTTCGACCAAGTCGAGGGTAATGGTCCACTTGTTTGTAGCTGGGTCGAAGGTCATGTTTTGGTCGCTGTTCCAGCCGTCAGGGGTAGCCGAGCCGATGAGTCCCCACTCTGTGCGCAGGTTGTCGTGTGTCTTGTCGTTCAGGTTGACGCGGAGGCGATAGACGCCGGCTGGGCCGGCTTTAATGTTGGCGCCGTCGCGCTCTAAGGTGCCGTCGCCGCCGTTGTCGCCGTAGTTTTCGGCCCAGCTGGGGCCTACGGTGTACTTGTACTCCGTATTGTCGTCTTTGAAGTAGATGTAGCCCTCGTAGCGGTTATTGCTCTTCACCGAAAAGATGACGGTCGTATTATCGGCGGGGTTCCAGCCTTGGTAGCTGCCGGGCACCTGCAGTTGCGGATACACGACGACGATGGTGTAGGGCGTTACGCGCAGGGTGATGGGATCGGAGTACACCACATCCACGTTGGGGTTGATCGTTACGGCCAGCCGCATCTGGACGTCAGAAGGCTCCTCTCCGGGCAGTTCAAGCGAAGTAAAGAGGGCGGTATTGAGGTTGGCCACCGTGGTTTCTAAGGAGGTGCCGTTGCTATTGCCCAGCACGACGGGATCTTTAAAGTCGTTGCCGGCCCGGTCGATCTCTACCGAATACGTGGCTGCCGCCCGAAAGCCGAAATCGGCCGGGGTCCACGTAATAACGAAGGGGTCGTTGGCCTGGTTTTCCTTAAGTTGGAGGGTTAGGCCATCGGCAGGCGACGTGATCACCGGACGCGCCCGAAGTCGAAGGGCGGGCGAGGGGTTGAAGTCACCCTGTTTTTCGCAGCCACTCACTGCGATAAGCAAGAGGGCGGTCATTAGAGGAAGCAATCGGATATTCATAGCCAAAAAGTGTTGTTTTTTAGAAGCAGCTTTTGCTGATTTAACAGTAGAGATGGCATTTTCTCGAAAGAGCGCTGCTTGTTTTTTTGATGCAAGATAGAGTAGGTAATGGGTTAGCACCGTCGAACGTACGGGGCCAACCCATTGCTCAGCAGGGTCAGTAGCCTGGGTTTTGGCGCAGGTTCGGGTTGGCCCCGATGTCGGAGTTCGGAATGGGGAACACGTCGTAGAACTGCGGGCGGCTCACTCCGCCTTTGACGCCGCCTTTCCAAGGCCACAAGTACGTAGTGTTACTGAAGCGACCAAAGCGGACGAGGTCGGTTCGGCGGTGGCATTCCCAGTACAGCTCGCGTGCGCGCTCATCCAGAATGAAGTCCAGCGTAAGGTCGTTGGCCGTAATGTTGCCGGCAGGTCCGCCGTAAGCGCGTTCGCGAATGCGGTTGATGAGGTTGACGGCAGTGTTGACGTCGCCGCCCTGACCTCCGCGGAGCACTGCCTCGGCGTACATCAGATAAGCGTCTTCAATGCGGAACATGTGGAAGTCCGTATCTACGAACGTCTTATCCGACCCTGGGGTACCGTCGGAGCGCATGTTAGTGAACTTCGTTACTGCGTAGCCATTAGTGAATTGGGAGATGTCGTCAATTTCAAGGGATTGCCCTTGCGTCCAAAACATGGCGCGGCGGTCGAACACCGGACGTTCGATGGAGTAGGTGTAGTCGGGTTTGTTCAGGAACAGTTTAATGAGATAAGTACCTGCCGACGGTATAGCGATGTTGGCCCCGTTTTGCTCCAAAATAGCGTCGGCACCGTCGTCGCCGTAGTTGAGGTCCCAGCTACCGTTAGCGCGGAACTTGACCTCACCCTGCACCAGGTTGAGCTGTATTTTCCAAGCGCCCTCTGTGGGGTCGTACGTCATGGCTTGGTCACTGCCCCAGCCGCCCGGCGTAGCCGATCCGATGAGGCCCCAAGAAGTTTTGAGCAAGGTGTAGGTGAGGGTGTTCAGGTTAACGTTGATCTTGTAGAAACCCGCCTCGTTCACCTTGATGTTGGCGCCGTTCTGGTCGAGGGTGCCGTCAGCGCCGTTGTCGCCGTAGTTGAGGTCCCAATTAGGGCCGAGGGTAAACTTGAATTCGCTGCCGGCATCGGCAAAGAAGATGTAGCCTTCGTACGTGTTGTCGTTGTTCTTAGACGACAATCGCCGAGCTTCGGCGGGGTTCCAGCCCTGGTATGCTCCGGGCACATAAATAATGGGATAGGTGCCACCGGGGTTGGGAGCGACGACGACACTGCCGCCCGTGGCTGGAAACTTGGCCACAAGAGCACTGGTAACGCGGGTACCACCCCAGCCAAAGTCCAGGCCAAAGTCGGCCGGGTTCATGCTACCGCCTACTGCGGCATGGCAGATGAACGTGCTTCCTCCGTAAGTTTGACTGCGCAAGCCATCGAAGAGTATAGAGAAGATGGCGCCTTTGGCCTTATGGTTGTCGGCCTTGAACAGATTGGCGTAATTCGGCTCTAACTCATAGCCAGCATCGATGATCTTCTTGCAGTATGTGATGCAGTCGGTGTAGCGCTCACGGCCAAGGTAAACCTGAGCGTTCAGGTAAAGTTTAGCCAACACCATCCAAGCAGCGGCTTGGTCGGCGCGCCCATATTCATTTTGGCGCGGCGGGCGCAGTTGAGTCTCGATAGCCTTCAGTTCGCTTTCTACATAGTTGAAAATCTCTTGAGCCGAAGCTTGACGCGGGAAGAACGCACCCACTTTGTCCTCTTCCGTTACAAAGGGTACGTTGCGGAACATGTCTAAGGCATGCCAGTAGCTGAGGGCGCGCAAAAAGCGCGCTTCAGCGCGATAGGTAGCAACTTCCGAGCGCAGCGCGCCAGTAACGCCGCGGCTGTCGAGTTTTTCGTCGGTCGTCTCGCGGATGAACTCATTGCACAGCGATATTTGGTAAAATATTCGGTTGTACATGGCCGCGATAAACTCGTTGTTGGCGTCCCAGTCCTGTTGGTGGAAATCCTGGATATTACCGTCGTTCCAGGCGATAACGGCCTCGTCAGTGGTTAGCTCCTGCGCTTTCCAGTATTGGCGCAAATAAGTAGAGAAGCCCTCGTCAATACCGCTGATGTCGGGCTGGCCGGCAGGGCCTTGCTGGCCGCTAAGGGCCAGGCCGGCGTACAATTTCGCCAACACGCCTTTATAGGCTGCAGGGTTGTCATAAACGTTGGCCGACGTTGCCTCATTCTTATTGAGCGGTGTCGTCTCCAGATCTTTGAAGCACGACACAGCAAACAGTGTAACTCCTAAAAGTAGGAGGGCAACTGTGTTCTTTTTGTTGTAGAATATCATAATGCGAAGAAGTTTTGGAAGTTAGAAACCGGCGTTAAGACCGAATAGATACGTAACAGAGCGCGGATAGACGTTGTTGTCGATGCCACCGAAGACCTCGGGGTCAACGCCTCGGTAATTGGTCACGAGGATGGGATTCTGGACAGAGCCAAACAGGCGTAGGCTCCGGAAGAAGCCGATCTTAGAAAAGTTGTATCCCACGGTGATGTGGTCGAAGCGGAGGAAAGAGGCATCCTGAACGAAGTAATTACTGAAATAGCGCGGCACGTTAAACTGCGTGCGCGTATAATTCGCATTCAGGTTGGTCAAATAGCCTGTAGGGTGATAGAGGTTGTTGAAAGCCGTCTGATTCGACTCGTTGTTGTTGTACACGTAGTTGCCCAGGCTAGCGCGTCCGCCGGCTGAGATGTCGAAGCGGCCCACCGTAAAGTTGGTGTAGAAGCCGATAAGCAAGTCGGGGAATGGGCTGCGGAAGCGGTACTGGTCGGCCGGAGTGATTTGGCCATCGCCATTGCGGTCGACGTACAACCCTTCAATGGGTTTTCCACTTTCATTATACACTTGCTCGAAGACGTAGAAAGAATTGGCCGGGAAGCCGACGCTGTGGATTTGGATGGTGTTACCCACGCCGCCGGAGATGCCGCCCACGGCCACACCGCGGTAGTCGGGGTCATCGGTAGCGGTCAGACGCGTAATCTTGTTGCGGTTGACAGTGAAGTTGGCGCCCAGTTCCCAGTTGAAGTTGCTGCGCTGCACCGGTATGGTATTGATGGCTAACTCCACGCCGCGGTTTTCCAGGTCACCTACATTAGCGGTGATGAAGTTCGTCAGGTTGGTGCCGGCAGGCACCGGAACGAAGTTAATCAGGTCAGTCGTCTTGCGGATGTAGTAGTCCACCGAGCCGTAGATGCGCCCGCCGATGAGTTCGTAGTCAAAGCCGGCGTTGTACGTAGCGGTCTGCTCCCATTTCAGGTTGGCATTATAGCCGTTAGGGCGAATGGTGGAGTAAAAGTTATCGCCCAGTTGGTAGTCGGCGGTAGGTAAGCTGGTCTGGTAGCGGGCCAAGTAGGGGTAGAAGTCGCCACCGAGGTCTTGCTGGCCGGTTTCGCCGTAGCTGATGCGCAACTTCAGGCGGTTGAGGGCCCCATCGCGGTTGTCGAGGATTTTCCACGCAAAAGCTGCGGAAGGAAAAAGCCCCCAGCGGTTGTCAGGCCCGAAGCGCGAAGTACCGTCGCGGCGCACGGTGAAGGTGAACAGGTAGCGGTCTTGGATGCTGAAGTTCAAGCGCCCAAACAGCGACAAGAGGTAGTATTCTCGCGGGAAGAACAACCCCGGATCGATGACGCGAGTGCCGCGCGCGCTAACGGTGCGCGACGTGTCTTCGAAGTAGAAGTGCTGCCACGAGTAGCCGCCCATGATGTCTACTTGCGTAGCGCCGAAGGTTTTGGCGTAGTTGAGGTAGAACTCGAGCAGTTCGTTGCGGCGTTTTTGCTCGTAAGTGCGCAAAAAGCCGCCGTCGTCCTGACCTTGGTCGTCGCGCCGATAGCCGCCCGGGAAGTTGGCCGGTGCGCTGGCTTCGCCGCTGGCGTTGGTTTGGTCGTAGGCTAGGTTTAGGTTGGCGCGCAATTCTGGCAGGAAGGGCAAACGATAGTCCAGTTGGATATTCCCGATAAAGCGGTTAACGGTGGACTTGTCGCTTTGCATTTCGAGTAGGGCTACTGGGTTGACGGGAGCGAGGCCCAGAGGTGTGCCGTCGGGGCCTGTGGGGGTGTAAAAGCCTCCGAAGCGGCTGTTCGGGTCGCGCACGGGTTGGGTGGGGTCGAAGAATAGGGCTGCGCCAATAGCACCGCGGTTGGCGAAGGTATTGCGCGTTTGCATGGCCTTCGCGTTGGCGTTCACTTGCAGCGTGTTGTTGAAAAAGGCAGGGCTGAGGTTGACGGCGCCAGTTAAGCGGTTAAAGTTGTCCGTTTTGAGGATACCATCGCGGTCGGTCAGACCCAGCGAGACGCGGTACGGGAAGGAGCCTACGCCACCTGAGATAGCCAGGTTGTGGTCCATGCCGAAAGCCGTTTGGTAGATTTCATCTTGCCAATTGGTGTTGGCCGTACCTACAATGCTTCGCGCCGGATGCCCGTCGGGAAAGCGCTGA
The DNA here is from genome assembly GCA_937934275.1 of uncultured Saprospiraceae bacterium. Taxonomy (GTDB): domain Bacteria; phylum Bacteroidota; class Bacteroidia; order Chitinophagales; family Saprospiraceae; genus M3007. The sequence goes on from CALHAM010000123.1 coordinate 12,507, forward strand.
TTGATGAGCCGGCGGAATTCATCGGCCGAGAGCACCTCTACGCGGTTGGCCGCAGTAGCAAACGAAAAGTTGTTCGTGTAGTCCACCCCGATCTTGCGCTTCAGCGATCCCTTCTTCGTAGTGATGATGATCACGCCATTCGAGGCCCGAGACCCATAAATAGCCGTGGCGGAAGCGTCTTTAAGCACCGTAAACGTCTCGATGTCGTTGGGGTTGACGATGTTGAATGGGTTACGCTCACCGCCGATACCTTCGTTGCCCACGGGCACGCCGTCAATGACGATGAGGGGGTCGTTGCTGGCGCTCAAAGACGAGCCGCCTCGAATGCGAATCACGGCACCGCCACCCGGATCGGGACTGGGCGTTACTTGAACGCCGGCGATCTTGCCTACGATGAGCTCCTGCGGCGAGTTGATGGCTCCGCGGTTGAATTGCTGAGGCCCCACCGATAACAGAGAACCGGTTACGTCTTCGCGCTTGACCACGCCGTAGCCAATAACCACCGTCTCCTGAAGCAAAACGCCTGGCGAGAGCGCGATATTCATTACGCCCGAAGCGCCAATATCGAGCACTTGCGAAGCATAGCCCGTGTACGATACCTCAATCTGCGTAACACCTTCTGGAACTTCGAAGGCAAAACGCCCTTCAACATCCGTAACGGCGCCTACTGACGCACCTATGGCGCGCACACTGGCGCCAATAAGCGGCTCGCCCGACTCGCCGTCGGTAACCACACCGCTAATCTGCCGTTGCGCCCAAGCCGTACAGGCCCAAAGGACCGCAAACAGTATCAAAACTGGTTTATGCGAAAAATACCTCATACAAATAAACTTAGGTTTGGTGACTCTTTCATCGTTATAGCAACCTTCTTTTTTCCTTTCCGAAAAGACTGGACAAAACAGGAAAGTCAACAAGGTAGATGGCATCTTCTGGCTGGAACAGCCGAAACAATTTGGTAGCGCCAGGTCAGAGCCAGACCAAACCGCGAGGCAGAGGTGGTGGCGGTTTTATGGCCGAAATATCCGCTAAATTTTGAAACGCGTAAGCGCTATTTTAACTCAGGGATAATTTTTTTTAAATTTTGCGTTTAACCAACCGAACGCATCCTATCTATAGGGAGCAATTGCTCCTTCCCTGTTCTTTTTTCACTAAAATTTTCACCTAATGACTCGCTATTCTTTTTTCATTTTTGGGATCTGCCTGGCGGCTCTCTCATGGCTTTTAGCCTGCAAAAACAGCAAGGATCCCTTAGGGCCGTCTCCCTCCGTTACCGCGGGTGAATGGAAGGTATCGTATTACTTCGACCGGAGCGAAAAGACGACGGCCTATGCCGGGTATACCTTCGACTTCAAGACAGGAGGAGGCCTGCTTGCCCGCTCCTCCACTCAGAGCTGGAACGGCACTTGGTCAACTACTTGCGACGACAGCGCGCCTAAGCTTTGCCTGTCTTTCGACCCCTCCGCCCCTAGCCTTTTGCGCGAGCTGGCTGAAGACTGGCTGATCGTATCTATATCGGACAGCCTGATGCGCTTAGAGCACCGCAGCGGTGGAGGTGGCGATACGGAAGTGCTCCACTTCACCCGCCTTTGAGCCTCCCGCTTGCCGATTTTTTTAGGCGAGTATGACGAATTAAAAATCGAAATACTGCTCTAACCTGAAGCGCTGGCGCACATCCCGAGGCGGATAGATGTGCCGGCGCTCTCCTTTTTGGAGCGGTTGAGAGGCCAGCACCTTCTGAACATTCTCCCGCTCTTCTGCTTCGTGGTGCTTCACCGAATGGGCAATGATTTTATCCAATTCCCCGCGATCGAGCCATACGCCTCGACAGCGGGGGCAAAAATCTATTTCGACATCGTAACGAGTCATAGTAACTAATGGCGTTTGACAGGATGGACACAACATAAGCCTTAAAAATTATTTTGTCGATTAACGAAGGTAAAAAGCCCTCGAAGTGAGGTGGAGTGACTGTCGTCACCCCCCGCAGGAATTGTGTTCATCGGCGCTATTGGGTGAGGGGTATTCTCCAAAATAACTCCTTTGAGGAGGCGATGACGAAAATAGGGCAAGATATTTGTTTGTTGGCAGCAGTGTCTTTTTTAATTGTATCTATTTTTGTAGCACCTCGTCGCGTCCTAATCATCATGAAAAAAATTATACCACTTGTTGTAATCCCCCTTTTATGCCAACAAATTACTAAGTCTCAAATTATATATCTTCAATCGTTCCCTTCGGCGGACTTTCCTACGGGATGGTCTACCAACAGCAGCCGGGTCACGCCCAATAACGCTTCTTCGAGCAGCGGCTACAATCCGCCTCCGGCCTCGGGCGGATATAACATGCGCATGCAAGACTGCGAACCTACGGGCGATACCATCACCTTAACGGTTAGCGGGGTCGTCAGCACCGTGGGCCGCGCCGACATCCGCGTAGGTTTTGGCGTATGGCGCTCTACTGGCTTCAATCGGCCCATCTCCCTGCGTTGGAGCGCCAACGGCGCTACTTGGAACACCATTTCCAGCAATATCACCGACAGCGCAAGTGTAACCTGGAAGTTGATCTACTTCGACCTGCCGCCTGAAGCGGAGGAAGTGCCTAACCTGCGCTTTCGGTTCTCCTACGTTACGCAGACAAACGCGAGCTGCACAGGTTCCCCGCCTGTGTTTCGCATAGACGATTTCGCTGTAGGCGAGAACTTCTCACTGCCGGTAGAGCTGCTCTACTTTGACGCGCGCCCAGAAGACCGAGGCATTCGCCTGATGTGGGCAACGGTTTCGGAGCAAAATAGCGCTTACTTCGACGTGGAGCGCGGCGGTCCGGATGCTGGCTTTGAATTCTTAGAGCGTATTGCTGCAGCAGGAAATTCGCTTGAGATACGCCATTACGAGTTTTTCGATGCGCATCCCTTGCCCGGCTTCAACGCCTATCGCCTGCGCCTAACGAATGCCGACGCCTCTTTCTCCTTTAGCCCTATTCGACAGGTACTAACATCTGCAGCTCCCTTAGGTCTGCTTCAAGTGTTTCCTTCGCCTACCGACGAAGTGTTGCACGTCGCGATTTCAGACGACTTGGCCAAATTTGGTCTTCATTGGCAAATTTGCGACCTGTTTGGCCGTATTTGGCAACACGGCGTGGTGGCTGAAGCGTCTGCCTGGACGATATCTGTGCGCGACTTGCCGGTAGGCCACTATGTGCTCAGGTGCGCTGGCAATGGCCGACACATGGCGCAGCGCTTTCAGAAAAGATAGTCGAAGCCGACTTCGGCATCGCGGTTTGCGTTAAGCCAGCTTGAAATTTGCGAGCACTGCATCCAGAAATGGGCGGAAATGTCTCATCTTTATGAAGCCTTTTACACGCCTTTCGCCCCTTTCTGGTTTTGGACATATGAAAAAAGCCGTGCTTATCTTTTTGCTTTTCTATCTGGCTAATTTGGCGGACGGTCAAATTTTTTATCTACAAAGCTTCCCAGATGACAATTTTCCCGCCGGGTGGTCGACCAACAATAGCCGGGTAGTGCCCAACAACAACGCAGCAAGCAGCGGCTATAACCCACCTCCCGCCTCAGGGGGTTACAACATACGCATGCAAGATTGCCTGCCTTTGGACGAGACCGTTCAGCTAACCGTTAGCGGCGTCATCAGCACCGTAGGCCGCACAGGGATTCGCGTGGGTTTTGGGCGCAGGCGCTCCAATGCCCATGCTACTCCTATCGCTTTTGCCTGGAGCAGCGACGGTGTTAACTGGACGACTATTTCCAGCAATGTAGCGCCAAGCGCAAGCGATGCGTGGGATGCAGTATTTTTTGACTTATCTACTGCCGCCGAGAATGTCTCTAACCTGCGTTTTCGCTTCTCCTATGTTACACAAGTAAACATGAACTGCACGACTCCTCCTAACTTCCGCATAGATGACTTTGCCGTGGGCGAAAACTTCTCTTTGCCTATGGAGCTGCTTTGCTTTGAGGCACGCGCTGAGGGGAGCCAAGTCCGCTTGAATTGGACAACGGCTGTTGAATACAGCAGCGCCCACTTCGAGGTAGAGCGCGGCGGATCGGACGGTCGTTTTGAGTCCATCGGACGAGTGGTTGCCTTAGGATACGCCCGCCAAGAGCATCAGTACGAATTCGTCGATACCGCTCCCTGGCCCGGTCTCAATTATTACCGTTTGCGCCTGAGCGACGCCGATGGCGCTTTTTCGTACAGTCCTATCCGCCAAGTACACGTATTGTACTCAAGCAGTAAGTTGCGCGTGTTTCCATCTCCTGCTCGAGATTTCTTGCATGTTGTAGTTGCTGCTCCGATGCCAGAGCGGACGGTTGTGCGCTGGCGGATTCTGGATGTGCCGGGCCGCTCGTGGTCGGAAGGTATCGTCACCGATGGTATTGATTGGGAAATTCCCGTGCGGGAACTGCCCGCAGGTATCTATTGGCTGCAGTGCGACCTAGGCAGAGAAAGGCTGGTACAGCCCTTTTTCATACAATAGACCCTTGAGCATTTCTCTGCCAAAAAGCCTGTGCGCATTTCATTTACCCTCCAGTGTTGAGCCGTCGAATGCACGCCCTTTGACCCGCTGCTCCAAAAAACAACACTATTCCTCTGCGGATTGCAGCAAATAGCTAAGGCTGAACAGCTTGCTTTTCAATAAAAAAAATTTGCACTACAGCGTGACAACAAGCAACTTTTAGGATGTGCTGTAACATTTAGTATTAGCATTGGTAACGAATAGTTATTGGCATGTACTTCTGGAGCGTTAGGAGAGCTGCCTTCCGTAAAACGATTAGAGCCACATCGTCACATGAAATCTTCGCTTTTACCCTATTTAACTTTATTGCTGCTGTTTACCAATGTCTCCCGCGTTTGGGCGCAAGTGGGCAACCCCACCATCACTACTTGCGAAAAGGGGGATACTATCTGTGCTTACAGCGATACCCTCACCCTCTGTTTCCTCATTTCCATCCCAGCAGACACGCTCAAGATCAACCGCATAGAGATAGAATGGGGCGACGGCGATACGCATACCATCAATCAAGTAAGCGACACGCTGCCTCCTTTGTATCATACGTATTACCTGGGCAAGGACTCCTGTAATTTCGCTCGCCAATACGTCATCTGGATCACGACCACTTATGCCAGCGGCTTAACTTCGAACAATGGATTGCGGCTGTTCATCCTGCGCCCGCCCACAAGGCCTGCTATAGAAGGCGGCACCGTTGTTTGTGTCAACCGAGAGCTGTCCTTGCGAGAAAAGGACTGCCGAGGTAATACCCCCTATTTGGGCATATCGAGGCGATTTTGGCTCATTAGCGCAGATACGATTCGGCAAAAAACGGCGAACTACACCTTTAGCACGCCAGGCTGGAAGCAGATCGTGTATTGCGTTAGCAACGATTGCGGCACGGCTTGCGATACCCAATCCGTCTTTGTTATGGCTCCAGCCACCGCCGAATTGGAGGCAGATTCGGGCATTTTAGTCGGTTATGCGGATCCTTATCGCGTCTGTCTGGACAGTGCAGGGGCGGTGATTCGGCTCAACGCTCTGGCCTCCCAACAGGTAACGCAGGCCTATTCTTGGAGTGTTTTGCCGCCTACCGGCTGGGAGTGGGTGGACGTCGACACCCCTGTAAATGGCTTTGTTAGGATTCGCCTTTTGCAGGAAGGACTTTACACCATTACCGTGCGCGTAGACAACGTCTGTCTGATGCAAAGCACGAAAAGTATTACCCTACAAGCCATTCGAGCGCCTGTGCTGACGCTTAACCCGCAGGCTGATGCTTGCGCTGACCTTGCCTATACCCCAAGCCCTTACACTCCCACCGCCACTTACCGCATTAACGGGGTGGTGCAAGCCTCTTTTCCGGTGAACTTGCCCATTTCCGCTACCCCTTATGTCGTGGAGGCGCGCATGAGCAATGAGTGTGGCGAACAGGTGCAGCGCGACACGTTTTGGATACAGCCGCCGCTGCCCATCGAGATTTATACCCCAGCTGACCTGACGGTGTGTATGGGCAGCGACTCCATCCCTCTGCGCGCCTCCGATACTGGTACGTGGTTGGGCGGAGGAAGTCAAATTCGCGTGGTAAACGCTGACACGCTCTTTTATCCGGAAGTGCCAGGGTTTTACACGCTGGTAATCCGCAAGGGCGCCGGGGCTTGCCAACGCTCAGACACTACCCGCATCCGCGTGGAAGGCCCCTACGCCCTGCAGTTGAATGCGCCGCCAGTGGGCTGTATAAGCACTCAATATATGCCGGAGCCTTTCGACACTAACGCTCAGTACTACATCAACGGCACATGGCAGACGAGCTTTCCGATTGGCCTGAGTGCCCAGGGCGCGCCTTACGTTATTACGGCTGTAGCCCACAATACGTGTGGCGAAGTGCGCGACTCAGTTGTCCTGAACATTGTCTTGCCCGTAGAGGTATCCATTGAGGCGCCCAACGACACGGTAGTGTGCTCGGGCACGGCACCCTTACCGCTAAGAGCCAGCGATACTATAGGACAATGGGTAGGTCCGCACCTCGAACAGACACCGCAAGGCGACTGGGTGTTCAACCCTGTGCAGGCAGGTACTTACACGCTTATCTTCGAGCGCGGCTCGGGGTTGTGTCGTCGGGCCGATAGCGTACAAGTTCGCGTAGAGCCGAGCGATGGCGTTACGGCAGGGCCAGACCGATATGCTTGCCTTACGGAAGGCTCACTGACGCTCACGGGCTTTGGCCCCGGAGGAGGGATTTTTTCGGGTGTTGCCCTTAGCGGCAACACCATTGACTTGACGCAGCTGACCTTAGACTCTCCCTACACGTACGTGTACACGGTGCCGACGTTGCCCGATGTTTGCAACGACGATGCGATGACGCTGGTGGTCAGCGGGCCGCCAGAAGTCGTGTTTTCAGCCAGCCGCGATACGACGTGTGTGGGTTATACGGTAACCCTGACGCCCACTGCGACAGGAAGTGTGCAGTACGAGGTCAATTGGGGCGACGGTTCGGTGGGGGCTGGTCTTTCGCACGCCTACCAGGCGCCGGGGGCATATAGCATTCAGCTGAGGGCTTACACCCTCAATCCGCTTACGGGAGATGTGCTGTGTTCAGCGACTGCCATGGAGTCGGTGTATGTTTTGCGACCTATAACGGCTGATAGCGTTCAGTTCTGGGTAAAACCCGACACCGGATGTGCGCCCTTGACAGTGGGTTTTGAAAATCAAAGTTTTGCTGAAAATGCCTCTTACGAATGGGACTTTGGCAATGGGCAAACGCATCAGGGCTACCAACCCGGTGCGGTAGTGTTTCAACAAGGTATCGAGGACACCGTTTATTACGTGCGGCTGACGGTGCGCAACGCCTGCGACTCTTTCGCGCGTGTGGCCCCCATAACCGTTCGCCCGCAACCGCGCGCAGCCATGGGGCTTACCTACGAACAGCCCTGTTCGGGAGGGGCGTTAGAGGTCAGTGTGTTGAGTAGGGGCAACCCCGCGGAAAATACGCTCTTCACTTCTAAAGGGCAGGTCGTTTCGGCCAGCCGCGACAAGCCTTCGGATTTTCGCTTTTTCACCGACTCACTGCCCGATACGGTGCGCATTTGGTTAGTGAGCGCTAATGAATGCGGTGTGGACACCGCCTACCAGGACGTAGTGGTTAATCCTACCAACGTTTATGCCCTTATAGGCCTGCCCGATACGACGCGCTTATGCGTGGGCGACACTGCGCGCTTGCTCAACCTCTCTACGGTGGGGGCGCCAGTGCGCTGGGCGACATCTGACGGCAACACTTTTTTGGGCGATACGGTATGGGTTCCTCTTGCTGAGGCGGGCCTTTATCAAGTTGCGCTGTACACCTACGGGTGCGGCTACGACAGCATCGTCCGAGCAATGTGGGTGCATCCTTTGCCCGAGTTAGCGGTAACTCACCCGCCGGCGCGCTGCCCGGGCGACACGATCGCCTTTTCGGCCCAAACGGATGCTCCGGGCTTTTGGCTCGCCTTTGGCGATGGCGACACCACCACCTCAAAGCGAGTACAGAAAGTCTATGCGACACCCGGAGTTTTCCCCATCACAGCGACAGCCATTTCCGAGCGAGGCTGTCGGACAACGAGGTTGAGCACACTTACCGTACTGGCGCCTCCCGTGGCTACTGCTGCTGGGGATGACTCGCTGTGCGTGGGCGCTGCAGCAGTATTTTCGGGCAACAGCAACATAGCCGGTTCCCGCTGTGTGTGGCACTTTGGCGATGGCAATATGGCTGACGCCTGCAACCCTACCCACGCTTATGCTGCGCCCGGGCTGTTCACCGCAGCGCTAACGGTCATCTCGCCTGAAGGCTGCCGCGACACAGACACCGTGCTCGTCTACGTGCGCACGCGGCCAAAAGCGGAATTTTCGTACACCGTTTTACAACCCTGTTCCCCCGCTGCAGTAGCCTTTCAAAGCCAATCCACAGGCGCCACAGGCCTACATTGGCAACTCGGCGACGGCACTACGCAAACGACAAATGCCTTCCAGCACCTCTTTGCCCAGGGAGGCACCTACGAGGTGCAGCTCATCGCCTCCAACGAAGGGATTTGTTACGACACTGCCTTCCAGAAAGTTGTGGTTTTTCAAACGCCCGCGCCCGCTTTCGAACTCGACCCGCAATGCACCTTGGCGGAAGGCACTCACTTGACGGTGCTGACCTCGAAAGCCAATCGCGTCCAAGTTAGTGGGCCTAACTACCAGCAAAGCGGCGATTTTCACCCGGCATTACCTTCGGGTCATTACGCGATCAGCATCCTCACCCCGGAAAACTGCCGCAGCGATACTCTCATCTTCTTGCTCCCGCCCGACGAGCTCATGCTTTGGTTAGAGGAGGACTCCTTCGACATTCGCTTAGGAGAGCGCGTGCAGCTGCAGGCGCGCGTTAACCAGACGGGCGTTACCTTCCTGTGGACGCCTTCCCAACACTTAGACCGCCCAGAGGCGCCCAACCCAGTGGCCGCCCCGTGGCAGCAGGCTTCCTACTTCGTTGTAGCCACCAATGCCGCAGGCTGCACCAAAACCGATACGGTCTGGATCCAAGTCCGCATCGACCGCAGCGAAGGGCTATTCATCCCTACGGCTTTCAGCCCAAACGGAGATGGCATCAACGACGTTTTTTACGTGCGTAGTAGCAATCCAGCTATTGAAGGCTTCAACCGCTTTCAGATTTTCGACAAATACGATGAAAAAGTCTTCGATGCTCTGGCCCTGCCGGGTGGCGCTGAGGCTGCGCCCGAAAATCCGCTTTGGGGTTGGGACGGCACCTTCCGGGGCAGCAAGGCCGAAATGGGTTCGTATCGCTACGTCATCGAGCTGCGCTACGTAGATGGCGTGGTGCGAGCACTTTCGGGCACCGTTCAACTCTTGCGCTAAGCAAAAATCCATTAGCTATGCAAGCAGCGAGGTATTTGGCCGCAGCGTTCGCGCTGATATGCGGGTCGGGGGCGGCCCAAGATTTTCACTTTGCCCACGCGTTGTTTCTGCCGCAAACCGTGAACCCAGCGGCGGTAGGGCATCAAGCGCTTTATCGTACCCAGGTGGCGGCGCTCTATCGCGGCCAATGGGACCACCCCGCCCACCCCAACGCCTACGCTGGGGCGGCGGTGGCGGCCGACATGCGGTTTTGCCTAACGGGGCAACACAAGAATTTCTTTGCCTTAGGTCTGAGCGTACAACACGATGGGAGCCTCTTGGGCGCTCTGAGCAATACGGCCGGGCGTTTGGCGGGGGCTTTCCACTTGCATTTGGGACACGAGACCTTTGCCAGTGTGGGTGCCTACGCAGGCGGCATGGCTTACAAAGTGTCGCCAGAGGCGCTGCAATTCGACGTCCAGTACCAAAACGGGATGTTTCAGCCGCTGGCCCCCAACGGTGAACCTTTTGAACGCACGGCGGCATTGAAAGCCGACATGGGCAGTGGGTTCGAGGTGTACAACAACGCTAAAGGCTTCTCAGCGGGTTTTGCCTTTCACCACCTCAACCAACCGTCGTATTCGTTCTTTGGCGACGACGCCAATCGGGTAGGCATTGGCTGGGTGGTGCACGGAAGTCTATCGTTGGGGCGACAGCAAGCATGGCTGATGCGCGGCCTTTGGCGACAACAATCGCTGGGCGGCGGCAACAGCGCCCAATGGCAGGCGATGACGGGAGCCTTTCGCCGCTGGTCGTTCCCGACCACAGGAGGGCTGCGCACGCAGCTGCTCGCGGGCGCTTCTGCGCGCTGGGGCGGAGGCCAGCAGTCTGCCATAGCCCTGAACACCTTAGTGCCCACCCTTCAGTGGGGCAACGACCACTTTAGTCTCCTCTTGGCTTACGAGGCGCCTTTACAAGCCATCAGGCCGCGCTTTTCGGGTGGGCTTGAAGTAGCGCTGGCCTACAGTTTCGGGCGCCCGGACCGCTGCATCTCGTGCCGTGGGCCGGGGCTGTGAGGAACCTCACGGCTTCCGCACGAAGCGATCGTCCGTTAGGGCGTGTAAGAAGGCCTCCAAATCCTCTTTTTCCGCTTCGGTTAGCCCTAAAGGGCGAGCCAGTAAGGTGTCGCGGCCAATACTGTTGGGGACGAAGTGGTCGGGGTTATCGTAATAGTCGATCACCTCTCGCAGCGTGCGGAAAGCGCCGTGGTGCATGTAGGGAGCCGTTACGGCCACGTTGCGCAGGCCCGGCACTTTGAAACGACCCAAGTCGGTCGAGTCTTTCGTAACGGCAAAGCGGCCGACGTCGTTGAGGTCTTGACCGTTAAACAAGCCGATGTTGCGGAATTCATCGCCCGTAAAGTCGGGGCCAAAATGGCAGTCGAAGCACTTGCCTTTTTCCATGAAAATCGCGCGCCCGCGCACAGCAGCAGCGCTCATAGCACCCTCGTCGCCGCGCATCCAGCGGTCGAAAGGCGTATCGGCCGTTTCGAGCGTGCGAATGAAAGCCGCCAAGGCATCTGCCAGCGCTGTGGTATCGGGTTGGCGCCCGTAGAGAGCCTCAAAATACCCTTGATACCGAGCATCAGCGCGCAAGCGAGCCACCGCCTCCGACAGTGGCAAGGCCATCTCAATGGGGTTTTCGATGGGGCGCAGCACTTGTTCCTCTAAAGTGGCGGCTCGCCCATCCCAAAAAAAGTGGGCGCGAAAAGCCATATTGGTAACGGGCGGCGTGTTGCGGGTGCCCTTTTGGCCCCCTACGCCTACGCTGACGGCCGACGTGTCGCCAAAAGCAAACTCAGGAAGATGACAAGAGGCACAGCTGATGCTGCGGTCTGCCGAAAGTAGCTTATCCTCAAACAATAGGCGCCCTAACGCTTCACGCGTGAGGCCTTCGCGCCTCTCCGGCTGAAAAGCCGTAAGCCCTATCAACGACAAACACAGCCCAAAACCGACAAAAACCGTGTATTTCATAACGGCAGCAAAAATAAGGGTGCTGCACGGTCTTAATCGGACAGTAAAGGGTGATTTTGCGCATCATGAGCATTGCCTTTAGGGCAAGTTAGCCATTCGAATTTGCAGCGCTGGCATTTCGCCTTACAGAAAGTAGCGCTTCTGAAGGAAAAGCCCATCGTCCGCTGCGAGCAACGCCTTGTGGCCCTGCCCGTATTGGTGGGCGAAGGCCACATACAGCAAAAAATGCGAAAACTAATTTTCACCTCTATTTTTGCCTATCCCTATTGGTGAGACAAGTGCGATTACAGCAGCGTATTAAATCTACACTTTCACAATTACTATTGTTGATTTCTTTTTAAACTATCCGTAGTACAGAAAAAATGGAAAAAGAGGAAATAGTCCAGAAAATTCTCGAGGAAATTGCCAAGACAGAAGCACTAATAGAAGAATACAAAGAGAGAACACAACCGATTGCTCCAGATGTCGCCATTGGGCGCCTTTCGCGAATGGACGCCATTAATAACAAAAGTGTGGCGGAAGCCGTATTGAGACAAGCGGAGGAGAAACTGATGAATTTGAGGAGAGTGCTCTCTAAAGTAGATGAAAAAGGCTTTGGATTGTGCCTGAGATGCCGCAGGCCCATTCCTTTAAAGAGAATTCTAATTATGCCGGAGAGTTTGTACTGTGTCAACTGCGCCAGATAAGTAGGCGCCGATGGTTCAATGCCCTAAGGCATCGGCAGGGATGGGGGTCGGCTCGCGTCCTACGGGGGCGTACGACACCTGTAAGCCGGCTTCTCCACCGCTGTTGAAGTAGAGCAAGCGCAGTTGGTGCCAGCCTTGTTGCAAGAAGGCTACCCCGCTGCGTTCGCGCAAGGAGTGGTCACCGTCGTTATCCACGATGGTTAGGTTGTCGATATCTAATCGGGAGCCGTCGTCGGATTTTAAAAAGAACTCGTAGGCGCGCGTTTGTGGGGCGTAGAAGTAGCCCTTCCACATCATGCCGCAAGGTCCTTGTTGGCAGCTGGGGTCGAGTTCGAAGCCGTTGACGACGATGCGCTTCAGGATGGCGCCCTGCTGAAGGCCAGTTAAGGTGTACTCGGGCGGGCGCACGAGTTCAGCCACTACGCCGCGCTGCGGTTGGCGGTACATCGAGAGGCTGGGCATGAAGGCGGGCACGCGTACGCGCGCACTGTCTTCTCGGCTGGGCAACAAGCCCTGTCGGAAGGCGCGCACCCGCACTAAAGCGCTCTCTTCGAGGGAGAAGGGGCGCTCGTAGCGCGGCGAAAACTCCGAGGGCGCGCTGCCGTCGGTGGTGTAGTGCAAGGCGGCATCGGGCGTAGGGCACGACAAGGTCAGCACAGGGCGCACCGAGAGGGAATCGTATTGTATGCGGATCTGCGGTGCCTCTACATAAGCACCGTAATTGGCCACTTTGACGACGAAGGCATACGGCGCGCCAAAGGCGTTGGGATCGTAAAGAGGCAAGTTGAGCATGGTGTTGGCGCCACTCAGCTCTATGCGCGGCCGACTTTTGGCACCCAGCAGCGTAACGTCTGCGCCATAAGGCAGTTGCACATCGCGCAAGAGGACGCGCCCGTCGCTGGGGTAGCGCGGGAGCAAGATATACAAACAATTGGTCTTAGGGTTGTAGGTGTAGAACACCTCTTTGACGGCGTAGCCGGGGTCTGGGTCAAGGGTCTGTTTGAGGATGAAGTCGCCCTTGGCGGGGTCGTGCTTGTAGTTCAAGCTGCCGGCGCTCCACTGGAAAGGGATGCGCCAACGGCGGGTGCCGTAGATGGCTTCGCCGTTGATGGCCAGCCACTTGCCCATTTCAAGCAGGCGTTCCTGCATGAGCGGGGGTATTTTGCCGTAGGCGTCAGGCCCGATGTTGAGCAGCAGGTTGCCGCCGCGCGCTACGCGGTCTATGAGGTGCAGCACAAGGGCCTGAGCAGAGCTGTAGTCCGAGGCATTTTCAGCGCGGTTGAGGCCGTAGGAAGAGCCGATACCGCGGCTTTCCTCCCAGGGGTGGTCGAAGTCCAGCTCGGGTTGGTATTCGGGGGTATAGAAGCCGCCGTGCTGGAAGCGCGTTCCACTGCCCCAACGGTCGTTGGTAACGATGTATTCGCGCACGGGGCTTTGGTTGTAGAGCCAGGCCAGAAAGGCCTGCGAGCGCCAGACTTCGGGGGTAGCCTCCCAGTCGCCGTCGGCCCACAGTACCCAAGGTTGGTAGCGCGTAATGAGATCGTACAATTGCGGTAGCGCGTGCTCGTAAGCGTAGCGATTCCGATCTTGCTTCCACAGGGGGTTAAACCACTCGTACAGAGAGTAGTACAGGCCGGGCTTTACGGAAGTCTTGCGCAGGGCTTCCATCAGTTCGCCCACTAAGTCGCGCCCAGGGCCAACGCTTTGAGCGTTCCAGGGAAAGCCCCAGGTGCGGTCGGCTTCGGCGCTGGGCCACAGGCAAAAGCCGTCGTGGTGTTTGGCCGTCAGCACGGCATAGCGCGCACCCGACCGCTGGATGAGGGCAGCCCATTCGCTAGGGTCGAACAGCGTTGCTCGAAAGTCCTGAGCTAGATCGTAATAGCTGCGCTTGCCGAAGGTTTTCTCGTGAAAGGCTTGCACCTTGCCTTCGTGGGCATTGGTTTGCAGCGCATGTTGGTACCATTCGGCGTAATGACCTACAGGCGCGTAGGCGGGCACGGAATAGACGCCCCAATGGATAAAGATGCCCAGTTTGGCGTCGAGCCACCATTCGGGCATGGGGCGGCGGTCTAAAGAGTTCCAAGTCGGCTCGTAGGCCGGCTGCTCTTGGCCAAGGCCGCGAAGCGCTGCAAAAATGAGCAGAAGGGTCAGGAGATGACGTTGCATAGGGGGTGTCGTATTTTTTTTAGTGTAAAAGAGCCAGCAGCACCGTGCTGAACGCCAATAACGAGCATTCAGCGCGCCTTAGCGCAGGCGCTGTCATTGGATGAGCTGCCAATAGTCTTCGGGCACTGCCGCACCGGCGGCACGAGCTTTCTGGGCATTTTCTCGGGCACGGGCCTTATCGCCCAGCATGTAATAGCAGCGCGAGCGGTTGAGCAGTGCCATGCCGTTGTTGGGCTGAATGGTGAGGGCTTTGTCGAAGTCGGCCAAGGCCTGCTGGTACTGCTGTTTGCCGTTGAACAGCGAAGCCCCGCGTCCGTTGAGGGCATCGACGTCGTCGGGCGATAGCGCTAAGGCCCGATTGAAGGCTTCGATGGCCTCGTCGTAGCGCTTCATCCGCTGAAAGACAGTGCCCAGCAAGACGTAGCCTTTCGGGTTTTGAGGCGCCAACTGCACCATGCGCTCTGCATAGGGCAGGGCCTGTTCCAACTCGCCTAAGCGCACGTGCGCAAGGGTCCGAATATCCAAAGAGGCGTAATGTTTTGGGTTGGCCTTCAAGGCGACGTCGCAGTCTTCGCCCGCCTTGCGCATCAGCTCGTGGTAGCGAGGAGTGCCTTCCGCTTTTAAAGCTTCCTGATAGTAGTAGTGCGCTCGATTCGAGCGCGGAACCGGCGCTGTTGGCGCGTATCGAATCGCAGTATTCCACAGGCTCTCTGTGTTTTTCCAGGTATCTAAATAGCGGTAAGTCAGCGCGCTAAAACCGACGACAGCCACAGCCAGACCGCCCCAGCTCAGTACAGGGCGCAGCCGTTCAGGCGCGTAGAGCGCCACCGACATCGCCAACGCGAAAGCCAGGCCAATATAAGGCATGTAGGTGTAGCGCTCCGCCAACAAGGCATTGCCAAGAGAGATGAACTGAGCCACTAAAATGACGTTGGCCAGGTAAAAAAGCATTCCGAACACCAATGCGCGGTTGCGGCGAAAATACCACACGGCTCCAGCGACTGCCAACAACAACGCCGGTGAAGCCTGAATGAGCCAACCTAACTGATTTACCGGCGGATACGGATGGAACGGCGACAAAGGCCAAGGCCAGAAAAAGCGGCCCACGTAGGCCAGCAGCGTGTAACACCCAAAGAACAACCGATGCATCAGCGAATACATCTCTATGCTGGCCATTGCCTTCTGCGACTGGATGAGCA
>CALHAM010000124.1 GCA_937934275.1 uncultured Saprospiraceae bacterium
GTGCGCGACAACCTGACGTTCAAGCAACTGCGTTCTATTGCTAAAAAATACGGCTTCTCTTTTGCCACCCCTATCCGCGATATTCCGCGCGAAGCGCTCGATCTTATTCTTTACGGCGGCGACGAAACCTTCGAAGTCAGCATCACTTGGGGAGGCGACGAATGGAGCTACAACTTAGCAGCCGAAGGCTTGGTCAATATGCTTAAGCGCTGGTATGCCGAAAGCAGCAGCGAAAAAATTCGCCAGTGGGCGGAGGAGTTTTTGGCCATTGTGCCTTGCCCGGAATGCAACGGCACGCGCCTCAAAAAGGAGAGCTTATGGTTCAAAATCGGCGGAAAAAACATCGCTGAGTTGGCCGAAATGGACTTGGCAGACCTACACCAGTGGTCGCTACAAGTAGAGAGCCAACTGGACGAACGCCAGCGCCTCATTGCCCGCGACGTGCTGCGGGAAATCCGCTTCCGGCTGCATTTTCTGCTTCAGGTGGGTCTCGACTATCTGGTACTCAACCGCCCAGCGCGCACCCTGTCGGGCGGCGAAAGCCAACGCATTCGACTGGCCACACAAATAGGCTCCCAACTCACTGGCGTTACGTACATCTTAGACGAACCCAGCATTGGCCTACACCAGCGCGATAACCTCCGCCTCATCGCTGCGCTCAAGAACTTGCGCGACTTGGGCAATTCCGTCCTCGTGGTGGAGCACGACCGCGACATCATGCTCCACTCCGACTACTTGATAGACCTCGGCCCGGGCGCCGGCCGGCTGGGCGGGCGCATCGTGGACGAAGGCCCTCCGGCCGTCTACTTGCAAAACCAAAGCCTCACCTCCGACTACTTGGCCGGACGCCGCAACATCGAAGTGCCCGCAAAACGCCGCTCAGGCACAGGTCAATGGCTCGTCTTGCGCGGTGCGCGCGGGCACAACCTCAAAAACGTTACCCTCCGCCTCCCCTTAGGCACCTTTACGTGCATCACGGGGGTCAGTGGCTCAGGCAAGTCTTCGCTCATCAACGAAACCCTCTACCCCATCCTACGCCACCACTTCTACCGCAGCCTCAAACGCCCGCTTCCCTACGACTCCATCGAAGGCCTAGAACACCTCGACAAAGTCATCGAAATAGACCAAAGCCCCATCGGGCGCACGCCGCGCTCCAACCCGGTAACCTACACCAATGTCTTCGGCGACATCCGAAAACTCTTCGCAGAAACGCCCGAGGCCAAAATTCGAGGCTACACGCCGGGGCGCTTTTCGTTCAACGTCAAGGGCGGCCGCTGCGAAGTATGCGAAGGTGCCGGCATGCGCCTCATCGAGATGAATTTCCTCCCCGACGTTTCCGTGCCTTGCGAGCGCTGTATGGGCCGGCGATACAACCGAGAAACGCTTGAAATTTTGTATAAAAGTAAGAATATCAGCGATGTGCTCAATATGACCATCGACGAGGCCGTAGCGTTCTTTCAGCCTATTCCCAACATTTACCGAAAACTTAAGACCTTGCAAGACGTCGGCTTAGGCTACGTCACCCTGGGCCAACCTGCTACTACCCTGAGCGGCGGAGAGGCGCAACGCGTCAAATTAGCCGAAGAGCTCAGCAAACGCGATACGGGCCGAACCCTGTATATTTTAGACGAACCCACTACTGGCCTGCACTTTGAAGACATTCAGCACCTGTTGGCCGTGTTGAACAAACTGGTAGACAAGGGCAATACCGTCGTCGTTATCGAACATAACTTAGACGTCATCAAGACGGCCGATTACGTCGTAGACATCGGCCCCGAAGGCGGTGCTCGGGGCGGCACCATCGTGTGCTGTGGAACCCCTGAGGAAGTGGCTCAAAGCCCCGAAGGTTGGACCAGCCGATTCCTACGCGAAGAGCTGAAGCGCAGCGGCGTCAGGCGCAAGCCCGCCGTAGGCGTCAGTTGAGCACGTCCAGTTCGCTTAAAATTTCCAACAGTAGGCGAATATCTTCGTAAAACTCTTGTACTACCTCAAAGCTCACCGTGTTGCGGAAGAGCGATGGCTCCAATAGATTTTTGGGGTGCGAAAGCGCGAGGTAAACATTGTCCTCAATAATGGAAAGGTAAATGTCTTTGTGTTGGTTCACCTCCAAAAAACGCGCCCGAAAGCGCAAAAGCGCGCGCTGTAAATCGGTAGAGATAATATCGGCAACCCGCACCTGTGGCGTGGCATAAGTATCAAAAACGGCCTCAAACTCGTCGAGCAACTGCTTTTTGACCCTTCGACCCCCCATTCGGTGAAAGGCGCGCTCGCTGCGGCTTAAATATTTGCGATAGGCATCGGGCAAGATGAGTACGCTGCCCAACATGTCGGCCCGATAAAAATCAGCGCACACAAACACGCCGCGAAAGACCGGCTCTAAGCGGCTACGCACCGGAGAGATTTCGCGCACGTCGAGCTCGCACATTTCAAAAGGCAACTCGCGCACCCAGCCTGTTATGAGATCTTCGGCGTGGTAGACGTCGGCCCGAGTGAAGATCTTACTGGCCAAAAACTTCTCTTTAGGGATCGCGCCCTTGGCTTGGTAGCGCAACTCGCGGTAATTGATATCGTTATCGATAAAATCGAGCACCAACCCCACGATGCGCGGCTTGAATTCTAAATAATATACCTGTACCTGATAGGCCCAATAACTTATCCATACGCCCACTGGAAGGAAGAGCAGCAGCGTAACCACGAAAATGCTCAGATACAGCTGCACCGCGCCAACACCCACCAGCAAAGCTATAGAGCCGCCCAGCAGTCGGATAAGCCGCCGGCGCCGGCGCTCCAAGTTGACCAATTCCGGGAAAATGTTCTGGTTGTAGAAAACCCGAAAGTCGTGATAGGGGTGCATACGGGCGCAGGGAGCTGGCTGAGCACACCTATGGGGCGGCGTCAGCGCTAGGCTCGTACTTTTTCAGGTAGTCGTCGATAGCGCGCTGAAGGAGGTCTTTGAGGTACAGGTTTTCAACGCGGGCCAGGGAGCGCAGTTTTTCCAGCTTAGCGCGCTCTATCGTTACAGTCAAGCGCTTGAGGGCGGCGGCAGGCTCCGTCGCTTCCGTCGAGGGAGTTTGAGTAGGTCGTATGAGCGCATCTATGCCAGCACTCCGGGCGGGCGCAGACGACGGTGCCACACCCATAGGCGGCGTGTTGCTATCGCTTTCGGGCGCGTCTTCGAGGTCTATCATCGCCTCTTCAAAGAGCGCTTCCAAATCGCGCACGAAATTTTTAGAGGTACTGCTGCGGCGTTCGCGCACAGTACTTTCCGCCTGAGGCTGGGCGGCTGTAATCGTATTGCTGTCTGCGGGTTGAAACAGCTCATCGAGGCCTTCCGAAAAACGTTTCTTGCTCATAAGCTCAGGCGGTTTGCTCTTGTTGGGCAGCGGGCACAAAGACCGTGTTTTCGACGCGAGACAGGAACTCTCGGGCCAGCTCTAAGTAATCGTGGGCGCCGGTAGATTTTGGGCTGTACGCAAAGATGTCTTTGCGCTGGGCAGGCGCTTCGGCCAAGGCAATGTTGTCGCGGACGTAGGTACTGAACACCTTATCGCCAAAGTACTTATGAATGATGTCCACCACATCGCGGTTCAAGACGCGGCGGCTGTCGTACATCGTGGCGATCACACCCACCATTTCCAGCTGGGTATTGAGGCGCATGCGCACTTTATCAATGACCTGCTTGATTTTGGCCAACCC
Source organism: uncultured Saprospiraceae bacterium (assembly GCA_937934275.1). GTDB lineage: Bacteria > Bacteroidota > Bacteroidia > Chitinophagales > Saprospiraceae > M3007. The sequence goes on from CALHAM010000124.1 coordinate 3,697, forward strand.
TTGCACGGCCAGAAATTCCGTTTGCAGGGGGATGAGCACGTAGCGGCTGCTCGTCAGGGCGTTGAGCGTGAGCAGCCCCAGCGAAGGTGGGCAGTCAATGAGGATATAGTCGTAGTCGGCCTCTATTTGGGCAAGCAATTCGCGCAAGATGAACTCTCGGCCGGCCTCGTTAATGAGCTCCATTTCAGCGCCGGAGAGGTCGAGCGACGAGGTGATGACGTCTAAGTTTGGCTTGTATGATACCGGCATCAGCTCCCCTTCGCCGCGCAGGGCTTCGTAGATGGTGTAGCGCTGACGCGGAATACCCAGCGATATTGTTAGATTGGCTTGAGGGTCTAAGTCGACCAACAACACTTTTTTGCCCAGCTCTACCAAGCCCGCGCCAATGTTGATGGCGCTCGTTGTTTTGCCGACGCCCCCCTTGTGGTTGAGTAATGAAACGATGAAGCCCATGGTATTTGGTTTGTGCTTTCGCCTGAAGCAGAATGCTTTTCCGAGCAACAAAAGTAGCGTAAATTAAGCAAAATACTTGCCAGCGAGTGCCAAGTGCGCCCAAATACGCGCTTGAGGGCTGCCTATCGTCGCTGCAGGCGAGACGATAAAAGCGAGGCCTCTTTACCTGCTGGCAGTGAAGGTTTGCAAAGCCCTATGACAACTGCACCTCAGAAAATATAGAGCCTAATAGCGGTAACGGCTCATCTTACCCTCCTCGTTTTGAATGATATAGGCGTCGGGGAAGGCGCCAGCGCGCAAGCGATCGGTCGCGCGTTTGGCTTCCTCCAAATCGGTGAAGCCCGTCAGCATGATGGCCGTCATCTTGCCGTCGGGCAGCGGCCACTTTTCCAGCTGTCCGCCAAGACCTTCTACCTGCCGAGGGTTGAAATTGTTCGGATTTTCTACGGCGCTCAGGCGAATGTAATACTCTTTACCCCCTTTGCTTTTAGTGAGCGGTGTTGCGGAAGGCGTCGAATACGCCGTCGGTGCTATTGGTGCAGCCGATACGCCCATCGGCGAGCGGCTATCTGCGCGCGGAGCTGTGGCACTCGGCGCAAGGGCGTTTGCCGCGCTTTCCAGCACCACTAACGCTGCTGGGAAGCCTTGCCGGGCGGCTTCGGCGCGGATGGCCTCAGCTTGAGCAGGCGTAGCCCATGGGCCGATGCGCACGTGCATGAAGTCGTTTTCGGTGCGGATATACACCGAGCCAAGGCTGCCCAAACGGGCATAGTCGTTCAGCTGCAGCGGTTTATCGGTAGGCGATGATGCTATCTGAACTGCATATTGTTGGGCAGGTACTGAGGTAGCAGAATAGGCCATTGGGCTTTTGACCGATTTTACCGAAGCAAGGGGAGGCTCATTGACCAAGAGGTCGGGGTTGACCTGCGTCTCGCGCACGACGAAGGCATCCTTGATGAGCGGCGTTATCTGGGCCAATACGGCATCCGCCTGCTCGCGCGACGGATAAGCGCCTAAGCGAAGCTTGTAAAGGCTGCCTTCGCGCACGGTGTATAAGTTGCCCAGAGAGGTGAACTCACTGAAGCGGCGCAGGCGGCTGGCCGAAAAGTCTTCCGAATGAGAGGCCAACTGCACGGCAAAAGCCTCGCCTTTGGCCGAGGGGGGAGCGGTGGGCTTTTGCGGCTTAG
>CALHAM010000125.1 GCA_937934275.1 uncultured Saprospiraceae bacterium
GTGGCCACGCAGTCGTTCGTCAATAAGTCGTTTGGGCCGCGCGGGTTGGCGCTGATGGCCCAAGGATTGAGTGCGCAGGAGGCCCTAGATAGTTTGCTGAGGAGCGATCCGGGGCGTGCGGTGCGCCAGGTAGCGTTGCTCGACGCTCGCGGAGGCGTGGCTGTGCATACGGGCGAGCATTGTATTGCCTACGCGTGCCATGCCACGGGGGTGCAGTATTCCGTTCAGGCCAACATGATGCTGGGGCCTGACGTTTGCGCGGCCATGCAACAGGCGCTGGAGACCAGCAGCGGTCGTCCTTTAGCCGAGCGGCTGCTGCTGGCTTTGGAGGCCGCCCAGGCTGTAGGAGGTGATTTTCGCGGCCAGCAATCGGCCGCCTTGCTCGTTGTGCGCGGGGAACGCACCGACCAACCTTGGGAAGACCGACGGGTAGACCTGCGCGTAGACGATCACCCGGAAGCCATCGGCGAATTGCGCCGCCTCTACCGCGTACACCAGGCCTACGAACACATGAACCGCGGTGATTACTACTTGGAAACCAACGACATGCGCTCCGCCATGCGCGAATACTCCGAGGCGCGCCGCCTCTTGCCTGAGCAGGTCGAACTGCAGTTCTGGACGGCGCTTGCGCTGGCTAATGTCGGGCAGATGGACGCTGCATTGCCCCTGTTCGCGGAGGTCTTTCGGCAAGCGCCCATTTGGAAGATCGCCCTGCCCCGCCTGCGCGCCGCAGGCTTAGTTACCGTCTCGGAAGCCGATCTGGAGCGAATTTTGCGACACTAATCGCCAGCCTCCCTCCGTTCATTGGCCTGTTCTCGGCCTGACCGTTTTAAATCTATAAACACCTTCGGTTTACACATGAAGTACTTCGGTGCCCTGCTCGGGGTTGCGTTGAGGCTCTCTGGCCTGCTTGCTCAAACGACCGTGGAAATAGGCGCGATGGGAGGCTTCACCGCTTATGCCGGCGACCTAAACGAGCATGCCTACTACGATTACAAGGTGCGAGAAATCGGCTATGGGCTGCTGTTGCGCCAGCATTTTAGCCCCTCTTTTGCCCTGCGCATCAATTACTTAGGCGGTAAAGTTGCCGGCGACGAGTCGCATTTTTCCGAGCCTTACTGGCGCGCGGAACGCCGCTTCAAATTCAGTAGTCAGTTTCACGAAGGCTCGCTGTTGCTGGAGTGGGACCTCCTGGGCTATCGGCGCCGCAACGGCTGGCGATTCCGCAAAATTTTCGGCCCCTACGTCTTTGCAGGGGCAGGGTACAACTACTTCCGCACGACCACCGACTATAACGATAGCTATCAGCCTAACCCTAGCGTTTCGGCCGAGCGCATCTTAGCCGACAAACAGGCCCCAGCGCCGCCACCCACGCCTGTCCTTCACTTCGGCGGCGGCTTTAAGTGGGACCTCAGCCGCTACTGGCTGCTGGGCTTCGAACTGGGCATGCGCTCCGTCTTTTCCGACTACCTCGACGGCGTGAGCATCGCCGGCATTCCCAACAACCGCGATTGGTTTGCCTTTGCCGGAATTACCCTCTCACACCGCATTCGATACGTAGACTCCGACCGAGACTGGATACCCAACCGCCGCGACAAGTGCCCGCTTTCGCCCGGCCCGCGCAAGTACCGCGGTTGCCCCGACGCCGATGGCGACGGCATCGTGGACGACGTGGACGACTGCCCCTTCGTGCCCGGCGTGCCCAGCGCCCGCGGCTGCCCCGACGCCGACGGCGACGGCATTCAAGACAGCCTCGACTTGTGCCCCCGCCTGGCCGGCCCACCCGCCGCCTGCGGTTGCCCCGACGCCGATGGCGACGGCATCCCGGACTTCGAAGACCGATGCCCCCACCTGCCCGGTCTACACCACCTCGACGGCTGCCCCGACGCCGATGCCGACAGCATTCCCGACCCTTACGACGCTTGCCCCTACCTCTGGGGGCCGCCCCTCACCTTCGGCTGCCCCGATGCCGACGCCGATGGCATCGCCGACTTGATTGACCTCTGCCCTGACCAACCCGGCGCTTGGATCCACCTGGGCTGCCCCGACACCGACGGCGACGGCCTGCCCAACTACGACGACCACTGCCCCAACCAAAAGGGCCTGGCCGCCTTCTACGGCTGCCCCGATACCGACAGCGACGGTATTCCCGATTACGCCGACCGCTGCCCCAACCAAAGCGGAAAACCCGAATACTTGGGCTGCCCCGACACCGACGGCGACGGCTTGCCCGACCCTGACGACGCATGCCCCTACGTGGCTGGCCCCACCTCCAACCGAGGATGCCCAGAACTGAAAAAACAAGTCGTTCATCAACTGCAAGAAGCCGGCAAGCAAATCCAATTTGAAACCGGCTCCGATAAACTCACCCAGGCTTCCCTCGCTGTCGTACAGCGCGTGGCGGAAATCCTTAGAAACTACCCTAACTACCGCGTAACCATCGCTGGACACACCGATAGCCAAGGCAAAAAACAGCGAAACCAGGAACTCTCCGAAAAACGAGCTGCCCAATGCCGAGAAAAACTCATCGAACTGGGCATCGAACCCGAACGCCTGCACGCCGTTGGCTTCGGACAAACCAAACCCATCGCCACCAACAGTACGCCTAAAGGGCGGGCGCTTAACCGGCGCGTAGAGTTTCAGTTGACGCGCATAGACTGATGGAAGTCGCACGCGCACGTCAAAAAGACGGCTCCTGTTTCGAGTAGTTTGGGCAAAAAGCGCCATTTTCGCCCCTACATCCCTGTGGGCCGTTCTTCTCATTCCAAGAAAATCTTCCTGACCTATGCGATTATCGCCAGATGCTCTTGCCCTAACCCCTTTGCTCTTCCTCTTCGCCCTGTCGCTGGCGTCTGCCCAAAGCAACGAACCCGAATTCGGCAAATGCGGCTATTACCCAGATGCGCAACACGGCAAAAAGACTACTTCAGGAGAGACATACGACAAAAACCTGCTCACTGCCTCGCACAAATCACATCCTTACGGGACCATCCTGCGCGTTACGCGCTTAGACAACAAAAAATCCGTTGAAGTGCGCGTCAACGACCACGCTCCTTTGCTCAGCGGCTACGTCGTGGATGTCTCGCGCAAGGCTGCCGATATTCTCGGCCTAACGCGCGACGGTGCCGCCAAAGTAAAGGTAGAAGTAGTCGCTCCTCCCGCCAATCTGGCGCCAACAGCCCCAGCGGCTCCTTCCTCAACCTCATCTGCCTTTTCCGCCTCGAAAGCAGCCCCGCCCGCCGCCTCCTCCTCCACAGAACAGCCCGCTACCTCGGCCAAAGGCGCAGCCTCTCGTTTGGTTTTGTCCGGCACCTCATCGGCCGCTACCCAAACGCAACCGGCCGCTCCTCAACCAGTGGCGTATTCCTCTGCGGCCTCGCCCCAACCGAAAATGCCGCCGGCTCCTGCTCCCAACAAGATCAGTGTGTCTGAACTCTACCAGGTCGAAATCAAACCTGTGCCGGCCAAAACCTTTGGCGTGCAGCTGCTCGTCCTCACTTCTACCGAGAATCTCTTTCGAGAAATTCAGAAAATCCAAACCAAGTGGCCGCAAAAAATCATCATCAGCCACGAAAAAACGGCAGTATCTACTACATTTAAACTCATCTTAGGGCCGTTTGCCTCGCGAAAGGAAGCAGAAGCCCAGCAAAAAGCCGCCGTTCAGAAGGGATACCCGCGAACGTTTATCGTCGAGTTTGAGTAACCTCATCGAGTGGTTCAAAAGGGAATGCCGGCCTGGTCAACTTTCCCAGACCGGCATTCCCCTTTGAAGGCTTCAAAAGAGCCTCGGGCGTCAGGCCGTGAACGAAGTACCACAACCACAAGTGGACGAGGCATTGGGGTTGTTGAACTTAAACCCTCGATTGTCTAAGCCGTTCACAAAGTCGATCTCCATGCCCAGCAAGTAAATAGCGTGTGCTCGGTTCATGAGCACTTTGATGCCGCTCACTTCAAACATATCGTCGCCCTCTTGAGGCAAATCGAAGCCCAAAATGTAGGTGAAACCCGAACAGCCGCCCCCTTTAACGCCAACGCGCAGGCCATATTCTTCTGGAATGTTTTCCTGCTGTCGAATAAGCGTCAACTGCTCAACAGCACCCGGCGTTAACCGGATGGGCGCAGTCGCTGTCAGAACATTGTCGTTTGTGTTTTCCATAAAACAATACAGGCCGATTGACGCAACAAAAATACGACTTTTTAACGCTAGCAGAGGTTAGTTGGTTCTGGCGCCTATGGGTAGGCCAAGTCTTTTGAGCAAGCTCAACGGCACTGCGCAGGGTGGTTAGAGGCCCTTTTTTTGCAGGCAATGCCGCACAAAGTCCACAAACAGCGGATGTGGGTTTTCGACCGTGCTCTTGAGCTCGGGGTGAAATTGCACGCCTACAAACCATCGGTGCTCTTTTAGCTCCATGATTTCCACCAAGTTGGATTGGGGGTTGATGCCGGCTGGGATCATACCCGCCTTTCGGAAATCCTCCAAATAGGCGTTGTTAAATTCCCAGCGGTGCCGGTGTCGCTCCGAGATTTCGGTGCGGCGGTAGGCGGCGTAGGCCTTCGAGGTTTTGTCCAGCACGCAGGGGAAAGCGCCCAGGCGCATGGTGCCGCCTTTTTGGGTAACACCCTTTTGTTCGTTCATGAGATCAATGACAGGGTAAGGAGTGCTGGGGTCTACTTCGGTAGAGGCGGCTCCGTGCAAGTTCAGCACATTTTGGGCAAACTCCACACAGGCGATTTGCATGCCTAAGCAAATGCCGAAGAAAGGGATATTGTGTTCGCGCGCATAGCGCACGGCATGTATTTTGCCTTCGATGCCGCGCTCGCCAAAGCCCGGAGCGACCAGAATGCCGTCGAACGGCGCCAGTGTTTGGCAGCTGTCCTCGTAGCTGCCCTCTAAGGCTTCGGCGTGTATGGGGGTGACGCGCACTTTACAGCGGTGCACAGCGCCGGCGTGCACAAAGGACTCGTAGATGGATTTGTAGGCATCGGGCAGTTCGTTGTACTTGCCCACAAGGCCGACGTTCACTTCGGCAGTGGGGTTTTTAAGTCGCTGGAGGAATGCCTTCCAGCGCGTGAGGTCAGGGGCGCGGCGGTCGCTGAGGTGCAATTTGGAAATAACCACGGCGTCTAACCCCTCTTCGAGCAACAACAGCGGCACATCGTAGATGCTGTCGGCGTCTAAAGCCTCGATGACCGCCGACATTTCTACGTTGCAAAACAGCGCCAGTTTGCGCCGAATATCGGTGCTCAAAGGGTGCTCGGTGCGGCAAGCTAGGATGTCGGGCTGTACGCCCAAGCTGAGCAGCTCTTTGACGGAGTGCTGCGTGGGCTTGGTTTTCAGCTCTTTTGCCGCTTGGAGGTAGGGGATGAGGGTGAGGTGGATGACTAAGCAATTATCGCGCCCCAGTTCCCAGCGCAGCTGGCGCACCGACTCAATGTAGGGCAGGGACTCAATATCGCCCACCGTGCCGCCGAGCTCAGTGATGACGATGTCGTATTGGCCGGTTTGGCCCAGCAACAGCATGCGGCGCTTGATCTCGTCGGTGATGTGTGGGATCACTTGGACGGTCTTTCCCAAGTAGTCGCCTGCACGCTCTTTGTTGATAACGGTCTGATAGACGGCTCCTGTAGTTACGTTGTTGGCTTTCGAAGTGGGTGTGTTTAAAAAACGCTCGTAGTGCCCTAAATCGAGGTCAGTCTCTGCGCCGTCGTCCGTTACGTAGCACTCGCCGTGCTCGTAAGGGTTGAGCGTACCGGGGTCCACGTTGATGTAGGGGTCGAATTTTTGGATGGTGACCGAAAACCCGCGCGCTTGCAACAATTTAGCCAACGAAGCGCACAAAATGCCCTTACCTAAGGACGAGGTGACGCCCCCCGTAACAAAGATATATTTCGTCATCGCATGTTCAGATGGTTACGGGGCGTAAAGGTAAGGCGGTCATGGCGGCCCGTCGCCGCAGAAAAAGTGGTTTTTTCCGCAGCTAAAACTTTTGCTGCCTCCCGATGTTTCTTCGGCTATGCCGCTCGTACGATGGCAGGACTTGGGCCGCTTGGACTATCAGCCCGCATGGGATTATCAAACGCAATTGCACCGCCGAATGGTGGAGCGAAAGCTGGAGCATCGACACCTGAAACCCGGCCAATACGAACAGGAGCACTATTGCCTCATCGTTGAGCATTCGCCCGTTTACACGCTGGGCAAAAGCGGCTCAAGCCAACACTTGCTGCTCAGTGAAGCCGAACTGCGTGAGCGCGGCATCCAGTATTTTCCCATCAATCGCGGCGGCGACATCACCTACCATGGCCCAGGGCAAATCGTGGGTTACCCGATCCTCGACTTAGAATGCTTCTTCACCGACGTGCACCGCTATGTGCGCAGCTTGGAAGAAATAATTCTGCGCACCCTCAACGACTACGAGGTGGAAGCAATCCGCCTGCCTCCGAACACGGGCGTGTGGTGTCCGCCTCGGCCCGCCTGTTCGCTGCCCGCTCCGGAAATCGGCTTTTGGGAAAAATTTCGAAAAATCTGCGCCATCGGAGTGCACCTAAGCCGATGGGTTACGCTACACGGCTTCGCTTTCAATATCCATACCGACCTGGCTTTTTTCCGGCACATTGTCCCCTGCGGTATTACAGATGCGGACAAAACGGTAACTTCGCTCGCCTGGGAACTCGGTCACCCCGTTGATGTGGAGGCCGTAAAAGAGCGCTTGAAGCATCACTTCTGTGCAGTCTTTGACTGCGAAATTGAAACGCTATGATTAAAGACATTGCTTTTCTCAAAGTAGCCGATTTAGCCATTGCCATGGCGCCGCGCTTGGTGTTTGAAGAAGACCACGAGGACTTCTGGGATGCCTATTTGCTCAATCTGAAGGACGAACCTATCCATTCCGTCATCGTCAACGCCAGTGGATACGGTGAAATTGAAGGCGAGCCGCGGCGAACGACTTCGCTGCGCTACTTTTGGGAACGCATCGATCCGCACACAGCCGTTAAGATAGAGCCGGTTTGCAAAGCGGTTTTTGGCCTAACCAGCGAGTATTGGGTGAGCTTTGTTTACAAAGATTACCTTTACGACAAGCAGTATATGTTCGTGCCCGGCATTTTCGATGAAATGCACTTTTGCGAAATTCCACTGCTCCAGCGCCAAGGGGTTATGATCCGATGAATTAAAAGTAAGATGAGGTGCGGGCGGCCTACGGGCATGAGGGGTTGAGGGCTTTTGGATGCCCTTCTTTTATGGGTTGAGTTATTCTTTTTCTCCGTGAGTATGTTGTTTTTTGAACATAAGGTAGATCCCCTGCGTCAGGCTGCACTTTTTGTGGGCGGCTCAGCCGTCTTTATGCTGCTTGCGGCGCTGCTTCGCTGGATGGGCGTGTCGGCCATCGACCGTATTTTTCCGTGGTCTGTGGCTACGGCATTTTTGCTGCTGTACGCGGTTTTCATTAGCGTCATGAGCCTTAATGCCAGCAGCGCATTGAAGTATTGGAGCCGCTCTATTTACGGTTTTGCGGTAGTGGCCCTTGGCAATGGGGTGGCCGCCCGGCTCATCTCTGGTCTGGCCTTAGGTGAGGCTCAGTCGTATCGGTGGACGTACGTGGTCATCGCCATCTGTTTTTTGGTATTTTTGTCTATCATCAATCTAATGCGGAAAATTGTGGCCTTTGCCGAGCGCGAGGAGTGGAACGCTCCGCGCCGTCGCCAGCGCTGATTCCAGTTCGAACATTCGAATTTGGCTTTTTTCGATATGCGCATTTTCGTCTTTCTCGCTTTGTGGGCCGCTTGCCAGTCGGCGACGGCGCCGCCGCCAGTGTCTGCCAATGCGGGTGCCCAAACGGTGCGGCCAGAGCACACCGATACACTCATTCCGCCTCAGTACGACGAGTTGGGGCGGCTAGTGCGCGTCCAGAAGACGGATGCCGAATGGCGCGCTCAGCTCAGTCCGTTGGAGTACTACGTGTTGCGCCAGGAAGGCACCGAGCGCGCTTTTACGGGCGACCTGCTCCGAGAAAAGCGCAAGGGAACGTTCACCTGCCGCGGTTGTGGGCTGCCGCTCTTTCACTCCGAGGCCAAGTTTGAGTCCGGTACGGGTTGGCCATCGTTTTGGAAGCCCATTCGAGCGGAGTTTATTGCCGAGCACGAAGACCGCTCTTACGGTATGGTGCGCACGGAGGTGGAATGCGCCCGCTGTGGAGGGCACCTGGGCCACGTGTTCAACGATGGGCCGCGCCCCACGGGTTTGCGCTATTGCATCAACGCCGCATCGCTCGATTTTGTACCCGATTAAGAGAGGCTACGCAGGAGCGTTTGGCCGCTCATTTCTGGAGGTTGGGATAGGTCCAGCAGGTGCAACAGCGTGGGGGCCAGGTCGGCTAAAATGCCGTTGCGTAGCCCTATGGGCGCATCAGCCAGCTGCTGGCTGACCAGGAGGCAGGGCACAGGGTTCTTCGTGTGCGCCGTGTTAGGAGTGCCGTCATCGTTGACCATGTAGTCTGCATTGCCGTGGTCGGCCGTGATGAGTACAGCATAACCGTTGGCTTCTAGAACGGGCACTAAGCGACTTAGGCAAGCGTCTACCGTTTCGGCTGCTTTTACAGCAGCGGCGAAAACTCCAGTGTGGCCCACCATGTCAGCGTTGGCATAGTTAAGACAAATGAAGTTGGGGCGTTTTTCCCCAATGTGTTCCAGCGCAGCCGCTGTTACTTCATAGGCGCTCATTTCGGGTTTTAGGTCGTAGGTAGCCACCTTGGGCGAAGGGATGAGGATACGGCTTTCGCCTTCAAAGGGCGTTTCGCGCCCGCCGGAGAAGAAGAACGTTACGTGCGGATACTTCTCCGTTTCGGCGATGCGCAGCTGAGTTAGGCCGGCGTCGGCAATCACCTCGCCAAAAGTTTTTTCCAAGTTTTCCTTTTCGAACAGCACTGGTATGCCCGTGTAGCGCTCGTCGTAGCGCGTCATGGTGAGGTAGTGCAACGGCAAGGTATGCATGTCGTAGTCAGGCATGTCCTGCTGCGTCAGGGCTACGGTTAGTTCGCGCAGGCGGTCGGTGCGGAAGTTGAAGGCGATGACCACATCGCCGGGCTGTAGGGTCGCTACAGGCTGATTTTCGGCGTTTACGCCCATCAAAGCCGGCAGGAATTCGTCGGTTACTTCGCGCGCATAGCAATCGCGCACGGCGGCTATGAGGTCGCGTACGGGCTTGCCTTGCCCGCGCACGAGCAGGTCGTAGGCGACTTTAATGCGCTCCCAGCGCTTGTCGCGGTCCATGGCGTAATAGCGCCCAATGACGGAGGCGATGCTAACGCGCTTGGCATACCCTTGCTGCTCGAGGTGCTGCTGCAGGTCTTTCAAGAAGCTCGCGCCGCTCTTGGGGTCGCAGTCGCGCCCATCAGTGAAGGCGTGAATGAACACTCGCGGCACGCCGGCTTCGCAGGCGGCATCGCACAGCGCCTTGAGGTGGTGGATGTGCGAATGAACGCCGCCGTCGGAGACTAGGCCGATAAAATGCACGGGTTTACCTTCGGCTTTGGCGGTGTGAAAAGCGGTTTGCAACACCGGGTGTGTACGGAGCAGGCCTTCCCGAATGGCCTTGTTGATGCGGGCCAGTTCTTGCCATACGATGCGGCCGGCGCCGATGTTGAGGTGCCCTACTTCGGAGTTGCCCATTTGCCCTTCGGGCAGGCCTACGGCTTCACCGTGGGTGGTCAAGGTGCAATGAGGGCGGCTGTTCCATAAGCCATCCATAAAGGGAGTGTGCGCCTGGCGAATGGCGTCGGCCTCGGGCTTAGCCCCTAATGCCCAGCCGTCTAAAATGAGCAGACATGCGCGCGTGTGGGTTAACATAACGCCAAAGGTACAACCTCTCTTCGCCGCGCGCCGACAAAACAAAAAACCCGCCTCGCATTGCGCTGGGCGGGCCCTACATTACTGCTCTGTGTTATGCTCAAACTACTATGCTGTGCTTCAAGAACTTACCGGCGATAGGCCGCTTTGCCCACAACGGCTTCACTTACCCGTTTTCTTCGAGGTCGTCTTGCGCGCGCTCGTTTTGCCTTTGGACGCTTCCGCCGGGGCTGGCGTTGGTTCAGCGGTCACCGTAGGAGTGGCCTCTTGAACAGCTTCTTTTTTGATGGATTTTTTGGCCGCCGCTTTTTTGGGCGTTTCCAGCGTTTGGTTCAGCAGGTATTGCTCTTCGATGACTTTGCCGTCTTTCCACACGCGGCGGATGACTTCATTATACACCAAATTTTCTCCTTGGTGGTTCGTGAAATCAAACACAAACTGCGACAGGGTAACGTCTCCTTCTACCTGTACGCCTAAGCGCTCAATGCGATTTACGCGGGCAATGTTTTGGAAAAACCAGCCTAAAATTTCTGCTTTTTGAGCCTTAGAGGTGGTTTTGTGTGCTAAGTCGCTCCAGGTTATGCAATCTTCTGCGGCGAATTGTGCAAAAGCGCCAGCAATGTTGCCTTTCAGTACTTCGGCGTCAAGCGCCTCTACAAGCTGTGCAATAGTCATAAACACGCTATGTTTAAATGTTCTCGTTTTCGACGCTGCAAAGGTAGGCAGAGTCTTTTTCCAAAACAATAGTTGGTTGGAAAGTTTTTTACAAGGTTAATAAAGAATTAAAATTGGGTGCAAGACCCCTAGGGTTGCTATCATATTTAAAAACGACTTGCCTGAACCTTTGTTGTGATTTTTATTAAAATTAAATTTTGGTATTTATTGGATGTTAGGCGAAATGGGTTTAGGCCGGCGCCAGCCTGTTGTTCTGGGTCGGTTTCCGCAAAGGATGGTTTTGGCGTTGCGATGGCGCTACTGTTTGAGGTATTTGTCGAGCCACCCGAAGAACTCGCGCTGCCACATGATGCTGTTTTGCGGTTTAGTTACCCAGTGTCCTTCGTCGGGGAAGACGACCAGACGGGAGGGGATGCCCAAGAGTTGAGCGGCTTGGAAGGCCTGTAGCCCTTCGGAGAGGGGCACGCGGAAGTCGAGTTCGTTGTGGAAGATGAGGATGGGGGTATCCCAATTTTTGACGTGTGTATGCGGGCTAAAGGCAGTCCAGGCAGGGTCGTTGGGTCTTTCCCAGTAAGGGCCGCCCAGGTCGTGGTTGGCGAAGAAGAGTTCTTCGGTGGTGCCGTACCAGCTGAGGGTGTTGAACATGCCGCAATGGGCGACGAATGCTTTAAAGCGCTTTTGGTGGTTGCCGGCCAGCCAGAAGACGGAGTAGCCGCCGAAGCTAGCCCCAACGGCGCCCATGCGGTTGGCGTCAATGAACGGCTCGCGCGCTGCGGCATCGGCGGCGGAGAGCAGATCGCGCATGGCCTTGCCGCCCCAGTCGCCGCTGATGGCGGCGTTCCAGGCCTGGCCTTCAGGGCCGCCGGGCATGCCGCGCCGGCAGGGAGCGACCACGACGTAGCCTTGAGAGGCCATTAGTTGGAGGTTCCAGCGGAAGGAGAAGAACTGGCTGAGGGCCGATTGCGGTCCGCCTTGGCAATAGAGAAGAGCGGGGTATTTCTTTTTCGCATCAAAGTCGGGGGGCAATACCATCCACACGTTCATGTCTCGGCCATCGGTGGTTTTCACCGTGCGGCGCTCCACCTTAGCCGTCAAGATGTTGTTCCACACTTCAGCGGTAGCTTGGCTGATGGGCATGGCTTGGCCGTCTTGGGGGTTCACCAAGAAAATTTCGGGCGGATGGGTCATTGAGACGCGCGAGGCGACGAGGCGGTTGCCAGCCACAAGTACTTTGGTATAATCGTACAGGCCGTTGGTAATGCGTCGGATTTTGCGATTTTCCAGGTCAATCTGGTGAATTTGGTAGGTAAAGTCGTTGGAGCTGAGGAAATACAGCGATTTGCTATCGGCAGCCCACTGCGGGTGGTTGGCTTCGTACTTCCAACCTTCGGTGAGTTCCCAGCGGTCGTTGGTGTGTGTGTCGAGCACCAAGAGGCGCGTGCGGTCGGCCTCATAGCCTGCTTTCTCCATACTCGTCCAGGCCAAGTAACGCCCGTCGGGCGAGAAGATGGGGTCGAGGTCGTAGCCGGGTAGCCCTTCGGTAATGTTGACCGTTCGGCCCGAGGCCAGCTCGTAGAGGTAGAGGTCGGAGTTGGTGCTCAGGCTTTCGTCGGTGCCTTTAAGTTTGCGGCAAGTGTAGACGATAAAGCGCCCGTCGGGGCTCCAGGTGATTTGCTCCATTCCGCCCAAGGGGCGCAACGGGCTGTCGTAGGGTTCATTCATGATGTTGATGGGGCTGCCGAATACGCGCCCATCGCGGTAGGGCATGTAAAAAATGTTGGCGTGCTGGTAATCGTACCAACTCTTCCAGTGTCGGTAGAAAAGGCTGTCGTAAATGCGGCCCGTAGCCTGGGGCAGGTCAGGGTAGCGCTCGGTTGGCGCCGGGTCGAACTTGACGCGCTGCACAAAGAGCAGGTGGCGGCCGGTAGGCGAGTAGGAAAAACCTTCGATCTCAAAATCAGTTACTTGGATGGCCTTGCCGCCCTTGAGGCCAACCTCCCACAGTTTGCGGTTGCGCAAGAAGCCGATGCGCTGGCCGGAAGGATGAAAAACGGCATCTGAGGCGCTGCCCTCTTGAGCTTTGGTCAGAGGGTATGTCTCCAATGTCTGCAAATTGACTAAATAAAGCACCTTGCTGCCTTGGTTTTTCTCTATGTCGAAGTGCTGTACGGTATAGGCAGCATACCGGCCGTTAGGGGAGACGGCCTCAAGCGTGACGCGCCCGACTTTCCACAGTAATTCGGGAGTGAGCAGTTGCTTTTGGGCTTGAGCAAAAGACGGTGAAGTCATTAGTAAAATGAGTAAAAAGGAAGAGATATACTGCATGGAGCGTTTGTTTTTACTTTTGAGGGCCTTTTTGTATTTGCAGCAAAAGTAACGGCCTTTGACAAAAGAATACGTAAACGAGGGTGCAGGGGCGCTCATCCTGACTTTACTGGCGGTTTTAGGGCAGGTATGGGCAAGCGAAAGCACTTTCGCCATGGCCTACGGCGCCACATTGGTAGCGCTGATGTTGGCTGTGCCGACGTCGGCGGGCTTTAATCCGGCGTTAACTGTAGCGGTCTATTTGGCGGACGACCGAGAGCGGCTGCCGGGCTTTTTGCCCTATCGCTTTGCCGCCCAACTGGCAGGTGCTGGTTTAGGGGCGCTGTTGGCTGTCTTTGCCGTGCGGTGTTTCAGTCTTCCTCTTTCCGGAGCAGGGCGGCTCGACGATGTGTTTTGCAACTTGTTTTTGGCGGGCGTAGGGGCCTTCTCCGTGTCTTTTGCTTATCTCAAGACCTGCGAGGCCGAAGGCACCGCTCCGCTTCGAGCTGCTGCTACGGGCACTATGGCCTTTGCGGCGGCGGCTGTGATGGGAGGCCACCCAGTAGTTACTTTCAATCCGGCGGTGTACTTAGGGCTGGCCCTGTCGGGCTTCCTCGAGTGGGACGTCTTTGGGGCGGCGACGGTAGCGACGCTGGTCGGCGCTGCTGCTGCTGTCTCCTTGTGGCTTTTGGGCCGAAAAAAAGCCGACTAAACGTCGGCGCGCGGTGCTCTCGCTTTCGCCTCTTGGGTACCCTGGGCGCAATCGGTCTTTTGGAAAACAAAGTGAGCAAACCCTGGAATTTCATCGGCACAGGCGATCTTTCGATCCGGCCCATCTATGCAAAAGCACTCGTACTCGTGGTCAGCGAAGTATTCAAAGACGCCGCTCTTAGTCTCTGTGCGCACTTCTATGAGGAAAACGCAGTTGAGCAAATCGGTCGTTAGCCCACCGAGCACTTCCTCTTCAAAACCTTCGATGTCTACTTTAACAAAGTTGGGTTGCCCGAAGGCTGCTATCGGCCTGTTGAGGCTTCTTACTACCACCTTCTCGCAGTGCCCCCGATAGTGGGTGCCCACAAATGCGCTTTTGAACGAACTCCTCCTCTCACCCGTCTCTGTATCTCTAAACAGCTCTCGCTCCTCTCCTCATATTGGGCACCTACGCCACTATGTTGACACGCCGCATTGCGGCACCGGTTAATGTGCAAGTTGAACTGCAGAAAAGCGTAGTTTCTTTGGTCTGGCTCAGAACAATACACCCGCCCATCGTCGCCCACCTTTTCACTAAAGAATAGGGCGTACTGTCCGACGTTGGCCTCTATGTCGAAAACCACATCCCTCGGCCTTGGATTGGGTTCTGAAGGTCTGCCTCGTATCGAATTTCTCGCTGAAACAGAAACGTTAGATGTTGGGCCTGCTCGTAGTAAAGTCTCTCATTTAAGCCGCGGACTTTTTCCCAACTACGCGAGGCTCTAAATGGCCTTTGCCAAGAGGGAAAAAACCTGATAAAAAACATCCTCATGCTCGTTCAGCGTGTGGCAGTAAAGACGGCCACAATAGGTGGTGGTAAGGAAAGGATAGAGAGAGGCGGGGGCGGTCAAGCGATAAGAGGTTGGCGACGACCAGCCGCAGGGCGTTCGGGGTGGAAGTGCACAGACAGCGGCCTTGCTTTCTTCATGGTTTGACGGGGGCGAATGAGGCTGAAATTGCGGGGCTCGGTCAGGGGGCTTTGTCTCGGTCCCATTGGATGGCTTTTTCCAGCTGTGCCGCCAATCGGAAGAGGAGGTGCTCTTCGCCCATTCGGGCAGTAAACATGACGCCAATGGGCAAGCCTTCCTCTTCGGTGCGCAAGGTGGGCACAGACATAGAGGGCTGGCCCGTGATGTTGGCAAAAGCAGTCCAAGGCATGTAATCGTAGATTTTGTCGGCCAATTTTTGAATAGAGGCCTTTACGGCGCTGCCCAGGTGAAGGGTATTGACTACGCGCATGAGGCGCTCTTCGGCGGGGCTGGGCTGTAAGGTGCCGATGCGTATGGGGCGTCGGGCCAAGGTGGGCGTCAGCAGTAGGTCGTATTTTTGGTGGAAGGCGGCGATGCGCTGGCTGATGAACCCCCACTGGCGTTTGGCGTAGGCATACTCGGCTGCGGAGAGGGATTGGCCCAACAGATAGAGTGCGTAGGTGCTCGGCTCTACGTCGGAAGGCCGAACGGGGCGCTTCAAGAATTGCTGGAGCGTGAGTAGGTCGCTGCCCAGTTCGCCAGCGACAACGATGAGGAAGGCTTCGGCTAGGTCTTCGCGGCGATAGGGTAGGGAGACTTCAGCCACTTCGTGCCCTTCGGTGCGCAGGATGTCTACCATGCGCAGCAGCGCTTCTTCGCAGGCTTCGTCCACCGAAAATCCAAGGGTATGTTGGAGCGAGTACCCGATGCGAAGCCGTCCGGGCGAGGTCTCCATCTCTTGTAAGTAGGGTCGCTGAGGAGGTTCAATCATGTATGGGTCGCCGGGTGCTGCACCGCAAACGACGTCTAAGTAGGCCGCCGAGTCGCGCACGGTGCGGCTAACGCAGTGCTCGACGGCGGCACCGGCCCACAGCTCGCCCACCAGCGGCGCCCAAGAGACGCGCCCACGGGTGGGCTTAAGCCCAAAAAGACCGCAGCACGAAGCCGGAATGCGAATGCTACCCCCGCCATCGTTGGCTGTGGCTAAGGGGACAATGCCCGCGGCAACCGCTGCCGCCGAACCACCGCTAGAGCCTCCGGGCGAATACGCCTCATTCCAAGGGTTGCGCGTTGGGCCGAAGGCCTGCGGCTCGGTGAACGGCGTCAGGCCAAACTCTGGGGTATTCGTCTTCCCCAAAATGAGCAGCCCTGCCTGTTTGGCTCGCCTAACTACTTCGCTGTCGTGAGCAGAGCGGTATTTCGCATAGGCGCGGCTGCCTGCACACATAGGCATGCCCTCGACTTCCATGCCTAAATCTTTTACCAAAAAAGGTACGCCAGCAAAAACCGCTTCGCGGTTGATGCGCTGTGCCTCCTCGCGCGCTCGCTCAAGCCGCAAGTGAATAACGGCATTGAGCCGCGGGTTAACTGCCTCTAAACGAGCCGTGGCCAAGTCTACGAGTTCAACGGCCGAAACTTCACCGCGTCGCACCAACGCAGCCAATCCCAGGGCATCGTGCTGCCGGTATTCTTCAAATGTCATGACGAGAGGGTGATGGCTTTACGCTTATCAGAGAAAATATGCTCGCAAAGGTAGGGTGCCCTCACGCATGCACGTGTAAAAAGGATTTGGACACCCAGCGTTCTTCTACCCCGATCTTGGCCCATTTGCCCTGCTCTTCAAAGATGAAGACTTCCTCGTTGCGCATTAGGGCACCCATAACATTGAACTGCGTGCCGGGGCCGCTGCGCACGTTTAGGGCATCGGTGTTGATGACGGTGGCGCGCTTGACGTCGCGCACGTAATTGGCCGATACCCACTCTTGTTTGGAGGCAGAAATGCGGTACCAGTTGTTCTGCATCTCGTAGATGCGCAATACGGAGCCAAAGGGCGTGGCGTTCATCTTTCGGCCGCGCGCGCTGGGTTGATTGCGTATGTTGAGCCATTCAGCCGTTACGTAGCCGTACTTTAAAATAGGCGGTGGCACGTGGCCTGTTTGAATTAATTCGCGCACGAGGGGTAAAAAGTTGGCCTCGGCGTCGGGTACCTTGTTTCCGCCGAAAAAAGCCGTACCCGGACAACTCTTGGTGGCTCCTCCAGTTCCGTTGGTGCGGTTGCCCGTGCCTAAATCGAACCAGTGGTGATACACGATGCGGTCGGTCGTTATCGGTATGTTGAAACGCCGGCAAAGAGCCGCTGTAGTGCGCACGATGGTTTCGCGCTGTTCGAGGCGCATCGTATCGCCGTCGCGGTCGAAATTGCCGATGTTTTCAATGCAAATAGCATGGGCGTTGAAGCCCAAAATACAGGCCGGAGAACTCTCCAAATCGCGCCCTGTAACGATCATACCGTCGGGGAAGATGCTGAAATGTTGGCCGATGTCTCTCCAGCCGTTGAGATTTCGGTGTACGTGTTGCATCGAGCGCTGAAGTTCAAAGTGGTTGTTGCCCCGAAAATGCGCGTAATTGGGCACCCACGTGTGGTGCTGCTGAAGGTAAAGCACCGTGCGCGCGACATTTTGCTGAGTTATCCAGCCTTCAAACTCATCTGGGGTAAGCAGCGTAAAGCCAAATCGTGTTTGCATGGGAGAGCGATGTTTTTGGACAGTAGAGAAGAGTGGCCTTGCGAAAAAAATCGGCTTTGTTGACCGACCGAAAAGGCCATGAGAAAAAAGAGTTGAGCGGGGAGTTGGTATAACAACCACCCCGCTTTGTGCTCACAGGAACGCCGAAATGCTTACGAATGCAACATTGCAGGAAATGCCGGACATAAACAAAATCTTAACGCAATTTTTTCAGCACTATTTAGGCCCATTGGCTGCCTCTGGCTGCTGTTGCACGCATGGGAGTTTTGAGGAGAGATCCCACAAATGCGGCGATTGCTGGGCGACTCTATCGCCTGAACGGTTCGGCCCTTAAGAAGCCTTTCTTTTCTTTGCGCTCAAACGAGCTGTGGTGTCGGACAAACAAAAACCGCCGAGCGAAAAGGGTCTCGCCGTGCTTCCTGCGTGGCGTTTTGTGTTGGGGCAGGCTGCTCTCACTGGCGTTAATGCGCTGACGGGCTTTGCGCTGGTGCGCGGTTTAGAGAAGGCGGACTATGCGGCATACTCCCTGACCTTTTCGCTGTTGGCCATTGCCGTCAACGCGAGCAATATGGGCCTAACGTCGGCCCTTCTGGGCTTAGGTGGGCGCGTGTGGCCCGATGCGACATCGGTGCGGTTGGTGCTGAACTCGGCTCAGCAGTTGCGCAACCGCATTGGCGCGGTGTTGGCCCTGCCTTTTGTAGCGTATTGCGGTTGGCAGTTGCCCCATATCGGCGTAGATGTGCCTCAGACAGCGCTGCTTACGGCGTTGGTGCTGGTGGCAGCGTGGGTGCAAATGCAGGCGAATTTCTACGCCATAGTGCTTCAGTTGGGCAAGGCGGTGGCTGCTTTGCTGCGCCATGATTTAATGAGCGCAGCTCTCAAGTTGATGGGAGTATTCGCAGCAGTACAGTTGGGCTGGCCTGTTTGGGCCGTTGTGGGCTGGATTGTCGCTTGCCTTTGGCTCAACTATTGGGCGTATATGCGCGCGGCGCAGCCGCTGTTGTCCGACAGCAGCGATGCCGACGAGATCTATCTGCGCCCTATGCGCGTGCTGGTGCGCGCCAATGCCGTGCGCACGTTGTACTGGTCGTTTGAGGGTCAAATCACGATATTGTTGTGCGCGTGGTTCGCCTCTGCTGAGCGTTTAGCCGACGTTGGGGCGCTGGGGCGGCTGGGCGTCTTATTTGGCATTTTCCAGTCGTTTGTGGCCAGTTATACCTTGCCCGATTTAGCCAAAGCCCGTACGCCGACGTTGGTATTGCGTCAGGCGCTGCGAACACTGGGCGCTGCTGCCGTATTGCTGGCGCCAATACTCGTGTGGGCGGCCCTACACCCACCCTCCCTGCTGTGGATTTTGGGGCCTAATTACGCCGACTTGACAGAGCAACTGCTGCCCTTCTTGCTGGCCAGCGTCGTTGGTCAGCTGGCTGCTGTCCTATATCAAATTTGCACAGCCCGTGCCTGGCTCTCGCTCAATCGGTACTACGTGGCTGTGGCTTTGCCGCTACAACTGCTCCTCATTTCCGCCTTAGACCTGCGACAAATCGAGGGTGTTATCTTGTTTGCCGGGCTAAACAACCTCTTTTTCTTGCTCTTTAATGCCGTAATGTTTGCCCGCTCGTGGCTTCGGTTTGTTCAAGACCCGACCCATGATGGCGCTTGTTGAAGGTTTTTAGGGAGAGGCGTATTGGGAAGGTTCAGGTTCGGCTGGCTTCATACGCTACTGCGAGGCGCTCAAAATCGGACCAAGAGAGCGCCTCGGGGCGCTGTTCAAAAAAGGTGTCGCTACCGAGCTGTTCGGGGGCAAAAAATTCCTTTAGGGTGTTGCGCAGCATTTTGCGCCGATGATTGAAAGCGGCTTTTACCAGTTGTCGGAATGTCTCGTCGCGGCACTGCAGCTCGAAGCCGTCCTTGCGCGTCAGGCGGATGACAGCAGAGCGCACCTTGGGCGGCGGTTGAAATGCACCAGCCTCAAGCGTGAAGAGCGTTTCCACTCGGTAGTACGCTTGCAGCAGAACGCTAGTAATACCGTAAATGCGACTGCCGGGCGGAGCGGCCACGCGGTCGGCTACCTCTTTCTGAAACATACCCACAACTTCGGGTATGCTGCGGCGATACTCGAGCACGCGAAAAAGGATTTGGGTGCTGATGTTGTAGGGGAAGTTGCCGATCAGACAAAAAGCTTGGTCGTTCCAGACGCTTGCAGGGTCGAAAGCTAGGAAGTCGCCTTGAATGAGGCGTTCACCCAGTTGAGGCAGATGCTTGCGCAAGTAGTCTGCCAATTCCGGATCTGCCTCGATGGCGTAGGTGGTGTATTGCTCGCTGTGAGCCAGTAGCTGGCGCGTCAAGATGCCTGTCCCCGGGCCGACCTCGAGCACTTGCTTTGTTTCGGCGGCTCTTTGCAGGGCAGCGGCAATGCGCGCAGCGGTGTGGTCGCTCTTCAGGAAATGCTGGCCGTATGACTTCTTCGGATGCAAAGGCGCGTCTTTTTATTTTGCTTACACAATTACACAAAGGAAGGGAAAAGCGCTCATCAACGGCTTTGGCAGAGGCGGAAGAGGAAGTGCCTTCAGTGCGGGCATTCCTCTTCCTTACCACAGTTCGAACTCCGTGCGGCGGTTTTGGGCGCGCCCCTGGGGCGTGTCGTTGGGCTGTATGGGTTTGCTTTCGCCAAAGCCGCGATAGCGCAAGCGCTCTGGGGCAATGCCCTTGCCGATGAGATAGTCGTACACGGCTTTCGCACGGCGCTCGGAGAGGTTTTGGTTGCTGGTTTCGTCGCCGACGTCGTCGGTGTGGCCGTTGATTTGGATGCGCAAGTTTGGATGCTCGCGAAGTAAGGCTGCTAACTGGTCGAGTTCGACGGTAGAGGCTGCTTTCAGTTCGGCGGAGCCGGTTTCAAAAAAGACATTGCGCAACACGACCGGTTGTGCTGTTGGGGGCAGGGCGACCGACTCATCGGCGGGCACGAGCGGTTGCAGCGCAATGTGCAATTGGAAGGGCTGCTCAAACGAAGCTGACCCGCTCAGATTAAAATGTTCGGAGTGAAACAGGTAGTTTTCCTTCGAGACGTTGAGGGCAAAGTCCTTACCCGCTTGAAGGCAGATGAGAAACGAGCCGTCAGTTTGGGTGTAGGCGGTGATGTACTCGTGGCCAGTAGTCAGGTCGGTGCACACGACGCGGGCCACGAGCGGTTGGCCGTTGAGGGCGTCGGTAACGATAGCCTTCACGTAGGTAGCGGGCTTCGGGCGTGCGTGGGCAGGCATATCGAAGGTGTAGATATCTAAGCCGCCGGCACCGCCGGGCAATTTGGCGGCGAAGTAGGCAGTGCTACCGTCTAAGCTAACGACAAGCGTGCCTTCGTGGCCTTTTGTATTGATCGGATAGCCGAGGTTTTGAGGGGTACTCCACGAGCCGTCTGGCCCTTGGCGGCTGAAGTAAAGGTCGTTGTTGCCCATGCCGGGCAGGCCGTCGGAGGTAAAGTAAAGCGTTTGGCCGTCGGGGTGTAGGAAGGGCGCCTGCTCATCGCCAGGCGTATTGATGGGGGGGCCGAGGTTTTGCGGCTCTGTGAAGCGCCCGTTGGGCAGTCGAGTAGTGAACCACAGGTCTTTACCGCCCAGCCCGCCGGGGCGCTCGCTGCTGAAGATGATGGTTTTACTATCGGGGCTAATGGTGGGCTGTGCATCCCAGTAAGGCGAGTTCACCGTAGCGCTGAACGGTACGGGTTTGGTCCAAGAGCCGTCTTTGAGTTGCGACCAGTAGAGGTCGCAGCTGCCTTGCGAGCCGTCGTTGCGGCGGTTGCAAGCCGTGAAGACGAGCCAGCGCCCGTCGGCATTGATGGCCTGTGCGCCTTCGTTTTGCAGGGTGTTGATGCCCTTGAGGTTTTCGGCGCGCCCCCAGGAGCCATCGGGTTGGCGCTCGCTTTTGTAAAAATCTTCGTTGTATAGGTCGCGGCGCGTAAAGATCATGGTGTTGCCGTCGGCCGTTAGCGAGGGCAAATACTCGTCTGAAGGCGTGTTGATGGCAGGCCCTACCGAGCGCGGTACGAAGGGCACAGGGTTTTTGACCGCCTCAGCAGCAAAGCGGCTGTTTTCGGCCAGTCGGCGCGCCCGATAGAGCAGGCGCGCGTCTTTGACGCCCGACTGCAAAAACATCTCGATGTAGGCGCTGGCCTCCTCAAAGCGGTCTAAGTTCCACTTGCACAGCGCCATGTTGAACGGCGCCGAAGGGTGAAACGTCGGGTTTAGCTGCAGCACTCTTTCATAGCCGCGCACAGCTGCTTCCCACTGTTCCTGGTCGAAGTGCACTTCGGCCCACAGCATGTGGGCTTCAATGAAGACGGAGTCCTCGCGGATAGCATCCTCTAGAAAGCGCAAGCCGCGAAAGGCATTGCCCTCGCGTAGGTAGCGGCGGCCTTCTAAATATGCTGCCCGAGCCTTAGGTGAGGTAGTCTCAACGGTAGTGTATTGTTGGGCCATTGCTGGCCCAGCTAGCACCAGCAGCAGCGCTACCAGTGCGCCGTGTCGTTTGGGAAGAAAAGGAAAAGCAAACATCGTTAGCAAGGGGGAGTAGATGACATATCACACCATTTAAAAACGCTAAACAGCGGGCTGTGTTTTACAAATATTTTGCTCGATGGCTCTGACAGCCGCCGTCTTAGCCGCTAAAACTCACGTTGTGGTCTCTTTGGCCCCTACCAATGCCTCTTCGCTGTATGCAAAAGTTGCTTCGTTCTTGCAAGTAGTGCGTGTCATGTGCGCAGCAAGACGTCGCGAGGCTTAACCCCCAGAAGTTCGGCAAAAGTCTCAAAAAGGAAAAAATACCGGTATCAACAAGCTGGCCAAGAGCCAGAACAACAGATTGAGCGGCGCACCCACGCGGAAAAAGTCGCGAAACGTGTAGTTGCCAGCGGCGTACACCATAGTGTTAGTCTGGTAGCCAATGGGGGTCATGAAACTGGCCGAAGCGGCGAAGGTAATGGCCATTAGGAAGGGCCGAGCCGACACACCCATGGACTCTGCCACGGCAATCACGATGGGCGCCAACAGCACGACGGTGGCGTTGTTCGACATGACCTCAGTGAGCAGACTGGCGAACAAATACACCACACTCAGCACGACAAAAGGGCTGACGGCATCGCCCAGGGCGTGTATCTGTTCGGCCAACAGGCGCGCTGCGCCGGTTTTCTCCAAAGCTAAACCCAAACTCAGCGAGCCAGCCAAAAGCAGCACCACCTTCCAACTGACGCTGCGGTAGGCTTCCTCAGGTGTGATAACGCGCGAAAGGATGAGCGCCAAACACCCCAGCAGCGAAGCCGTTACAATCGGAAGAGCTTCAAGCGTGGCCAGCACAATGACCCCAACAATGACCGACGCCGAGATGAGCGCTTTTCGTTGGAGGAAATCTGTGTACTCCGTGTGGCTAATGACAAATAGGTCGGGGTATTTGCGATGCAACAGCTCCGATTGATCTTTAGGCGAACCCAACAGAAGGCAGTCGCCTGCGCTGAGTTTCCAATCGCTCAGTAGGCGGTGCTCCAGCCCTTTGCGCCCGCGCACCCCCAAGAAGACAGCATTGCCAAACTTGCCCTCAAAATCCACCTCTGAAAGGCGCTTACCTGCCAGGTCGGACTCTGGCAAAACTACCACTTCGTGTAGGGCCAAGCCAATGCCCGATTTGGGCAGCGTCTCTTGGTTGGGCAACGGTTGCACCAATACGCGGTTGCGCTTTTGCAACTTGCGTATTTGCTCCACATCGCCTTTCACGTTCAAAACGTCGCCCTCCTGCAACACAAAATCCTCAGGAGGCGAAAAAAAACGCAGGTTGCCCCGACGCACCTGAATGATTTCCACCCCCAACTCCGTCACTAAAGGCGAGGTCTTGACCGTCGTGCCTACAGAAGGAGCGCCTGCTTGCAGCACTACATTCGTTACGTATTCGCCCAGGTGAAACCTTTCCTCCATGCTCTGCTCGCGCTTATGCCCCGGCAACAGAGGCCAACCGATGAAGAGCAAGTACACAAAACCAAACAGCGCAAAAACCAGCCCCATGCGCGTCATTTCAAACATGCCAAACGCCCCTAAGCCGTTTTTGGCGGCCAAATCGCTCACTAAAATGTTGGTCGAAGTGCCCACCAGCGTGCAAACACCACCAAACATGGAGGCGAACGACAGGGGAATAAGCAATTTCTCGGGGCTGGCCTGAATGGCCCGACTACACGACAGCACTACCGGGATGAAAAGTGCTACCACCGGCGTGTTGTTGATGAAGGCTGAAAAAAAGGCCACCGAAGCCAACATCACACTGGCCCCCAGCCAATAACTGCGCCGAAAAAGCCGCTCCAAAAAGGCCATCACCGGATACAGCGCCCCGCTTTTATCTACCGTTGAGCTCAACACAAACATGGCGGCCACTGTAGCCACGGCCGTGTTGCTAAAACCCGATAGCCCCTCCTGTGGCGTCAGGATGCCCGTGATCACCAACGCTGCAATGACAAGCATGGCCGTAACATCTATGGCCACCACTTCCGTAGCAAAAAGCACGACTGCTCCAATGAGGATGGCTATTGTCAATAGGATTTCAACACTCATGGCCCCAGTTTAGGAGGGTGAGGGCTTGTTTACGCCCGTCGCACCGACGTGGTCGGTGTGGTGTGCAAGATATCGTACAAGTACTCATGGTACTCTGGAAACTCCGTCAAGTTGTTGTGGCCGGCTCCCTCTATGGGAATGAGCCGAACGTGCTCCGGTGCCAGCGCCTGAAGCATCTCGCTTTGTCGGTAAGGGATGAGGCGGTCTTGGCGGCCGTGTAAGATGAAAATAGGGCATTGCACCTTTCGAATGAATAGGTCGGTGCGAATGTGGTAGCGCAGCAGCCAGCGCAGCGGAAGCCAAAAACCATAGCGGCGAATGTGATAGAGAAAAGAGTAGTAGGGGCAGTCCAAAATCAGCAAGTTGGGGTTGTTCCACGAGGCCACTCGAGCCGCCAGCCCGCTGCCTAACGAGCGCCCGTAAAGCACTATGCGCTCCTCGCTGTAGCGCGCCGCCAGCCACTTATACACTTGCTGGAGGTCGCTGTACAAGATGCTTTCCGTGCGTCGGCCCTGACTTTTGCCAAAGCCGCGAAAATCCAAAATAAAAAAATCGTAGCCCTTGCCCACGAAGTCGCGCGCAAACTTGCCCCAGCCCTTAATGCTGCGCGAATTGCCTTTGATGTAGAAGACCACGCCCTTGCTGTTGGGTATTTGGAAATGCAGGGCATTGACTACCCCGCCATCCTCCATGTCGAAATTGATCTCTTGAAAAGGAAACGGATACTCATAGGCAAACCACTGCGGCAAGCGCTCCGGTCGGAAGAAGAAAAAATCCTGCCCAAAGTAAAAAAGAGCACACAGCCCTCCATAGAGCATGGCCGCTAAAGCAAGCGCCGATAGCAGAGCATCGTGTTGCATGTGGCGAAAGTAGAGCGCGCTGCCGTTTAGACCAACACCCTCGAGAAAATACTCATATTGGGGCCGAGCAATAGACCACACCTCTTATTGAAAGGGCCGTACGGAGGGCTACTGCCCTATTCCTGCTGGGCGGCCTTGTTCGGATCAGCTTCCCGAAGCAGGTGTTTTACAGTAGCTGCGTCGCCCATGACGGTCGTTTCTTCAGGGCGCCGACGCTTGGTGTGCACGCGCAAAATGCGCTGGTTTTCGGCCTTCACTTCAGGGGTTTTCTTGTGTTCCCACAAGCGCTCGCGCGCGCGAGCAGCGGCCTTTTCTAAGTCAACAAGCGGCAAGGGGTAGTCGTAGCCGAGGCGAAAACCGTAGAACGCCGCTTCCAGAGGTGTCATTCGCCACGGTTCGCGCGCGAAAAGAGCGGGTAGGTGAGCAACTTCAGGCACCCACTTTTTGATGAAAAGACTGTCGGGGTCGTGTTCGGCCGCTTGTTTGACGGGGTTGTAGACGCGCACCGTGTTGACGCCCATCGTACCGGCTTGCATCTGAAATTGCGGGTAATGGATGCCCGGCTCGTAGTCAAGGAACTGGCGCGCCAAGTGGTGTACGCCCACCTGCCAGGGCTGCCACAAGTGATGCGTCAGGAACGATACCAGCATAGAGCGCATGCGAAAATTGAGGTAGCCCGTAGCCATCACACAGCGCATACAGGCGTCCACCAAAGGCACGCCCGTTCGGCCGTCGCACCAAGCAGCGGCCCACGCCTCATCCACCTCCGTGCGCAGGGTGTTGAAGCCTCGGTTGAGGTTCTCAAATTCCATGCGGCATTCGGTTTCGAACTTTTGGATGAAGTGGCAATGCCAAAACAAGCGGCTAGTGAAGGCTCCCAAGTTGTAGCGGTCGCCCGTGCGTTCAATGGCCCTTCGAGTGGCCTGCCATACTTGACGCATGCTGAGGTTGCCCCACGTGAGGTAAGGCGAGATGCGACTACAGCTGCGCCGGCTCGCTTCGGGCTTCGATAGGTTGCGGAAATATTGGCGCCCCCGCTCGTAGAGGAAGCTGTTCAGGTAGCGCCAAGCAGCCGACTCGCCGCCAGGCTGAAATGCACTGCTCGACGCGCATACGCCAGCAGGCAGTGAGCTTTTCGACAGGGCGGCCACTTTTTCGGTCGGCAACTGAAAGGGCTTGAAGCGCGCCCAGTCCGGCTGCGCAAGAGGGCGGCTCATGCGATCCACCCAAGCTTTCTCCCAACCCTGGCGGTGGTAGAGCCGACGAGTAACGCCTCCCGTAGGGGTTTCGCGCCAGGCA
Source organism: uncultured Saprospiraceae bacterium (assembly GCA_937934275.1). Lineage (GTDB taxonomy): Bacteria > Bacteroidota > Bacteroidia > Chitinophagales > Saprospiraceae > M3007. The sequence continues at coordinate 25,809 of CALHAM010000125.1, forward strand.
ATGCCGTGCCGTTGGCAGAAGGCGGCTACGGCTCGATCGCGCTCAAAAGTGATGCCGTTGCCCGTCTCTTCGTGCGAGAAGATGGCCTTGATCTCTACCAACGCGCGAAGTGCCTCGAGTACCTCCAATACCTCGGCGTGAAAGACGTATAGGGGAATGCCGCGCTGCACTAGCTGATGCTGCATCTCGTCTATGCTTTGGCGCACGAAGCGCCAGTGCCGCTCGTCACTGTCAGGCGCGCGCATCCACGACGGCTCGAAACAATAAAGTAGCAGCACCGGTAAGCCGGCCTCAATGGCCTGCTGCAGCGGCTCGTGATCGCTGAGCCGAAGGTCGCGTTTAAACCAAACGAGATGAACCAACGGACGCCCCATAAAATACTTGAACAGCCGACCGTCTACAGAGTTTTTTAAAACACCCTAAACAACAGGGCGAGGCCAGTAAACGCCGCCGGCTCAGAGGTGTTAATGTTGCAGAAAGTACGCCGCTCAAAACCGTAGGGCGAACTACCTTTGACCCACCTCTAAGGCAACAGGACATACGGTGAGAAGCGAGAAAACCTTCCCTAACTAATCCGCGCTTGCTCACGCAACTAACTTCAGTCTGATGAGAAGTATTTCATTTTTCTCAGCGGCTTTGAAGAGCTTCTGGGCGATGCTGGTTTTCTGTTGCGTCTCACTTAAGGCACAAATGGCGTGCAACGATGTCAGTGTCGTTGCTTTAGGAGATTCTTGCTCGGCTCTCATCACACCCGGCGCAGTGTTGGAAGGCGAAGTTGGCGATACGGGCTATGTCGTTCAGCTATTCACTTCTAAAGGCGTGCCGATAGGCAATGTTCTGACGGCGTCGCACTTGGGCGACACCGTGCGAGCCTTAGTAACGCATAAGGCGAGCGGCAATTCCTGTTGGGGGCGGTTGGTGCCAATAGATGCTTTAGCGCCGGCGCTGACGTGTGTGCCGCTGCAGATTCCCTGCGCGCTGCCTGGCGATTCGCCGGCTTTCTTGCTGGCATCTGCAGGGCTTTCGGCCGCCTACCCCACTGTAGTGGAGGCCTGTGGGCCGTTTACACTGACGCATGCGGATACCGAGCAAGTCTTCTCTTGCGTACCTGGGCAAGCGCTCACTCGGCGCATTTGGCGCACTTGGATAGCCACCGATGCTGCGGGCAACGCGGGCACTTGTGCGCAGCGCATCGACGTAGTGCGCATCCCAACCGATAGTATTGCCTTTCCTAGCGATACAGCGCTGGCTTGTGGCAGTGCTTTTCCTGCTCCAGCAGTGGGAGGCGAACCTTTCCTCTTTTTCAACCAAAAAAAATGGCCTCTATCGCTGAGCGAGCCGACGTGTGGGCTTAATGCGACACATCAAGACCAGCTTTTGCCTCTTTGCGGCGGTGCTTACGCCGTAGTGCGCACCTGGTTGGTGCATGCCGATTGCCCATCCGTGGGTGTGAGCAACCCCGTGCAGCACGTGCAAATCCTCCATGTGCAAGACAAGGTGGGGCCGCAGTTACAATGCCCTTCCGATACGCTTGTTGAGACGGATCCGTTCGTCTGTGGGCGCGCTTGGGCGCTGCCTCCAGTGTTGGTGTCAGACGCCTGTTCGGGCGTAACGTCGCTACAAGCCCGCTGGAGCGCAGGCGGTTTTGAGCAGAGCCAAGCGGCTGTTCTGATGCCCACCGGCGGCTCTACAGAGGCATCCGACGCGCTGGGCGTTTGGGCAGAAGCCGTCTTCTTGCCGGCTGGTCAGACAACCGTGTTTACTTACGTGGCTGCCGATAGCTGTGGCAACACGGGTTCGTGCTCGTTTCGCGTTACGGTGGTGGATGGAGTGCCGCCTCAAGTTCGCTGCAAGCAATTAATTCAAGTTGTCTTAAACAGCGCTGGCGAGGCCTGGATATGGGCCGATGCCTTTGATGCTGGCTCAGAGGACAACTGCTCGCCGGTGCGCTTCCGAGCGCGCCGAGACGACGCCGGCGCCTGCCAAGCCACCGATCGCTTTTTTGACCGCCTGCGCTTCTGCTGCTCCGATGTGGGCAAGCTCGTGCCCGTCCTGATGCGCGCCTACGATGTGCCCTTGCCTGAGGATGCCATCAGCCCGGAGCTCTTCGAGCAGCAAGCCAACGAATGCGCGGTGTGGGTACAAGTCGTAGACAAACAGAAACCTCGATGCACCCTCGTACCAGAGGTATACGTCTCGTGCGCTAACTTTGACCCTTCGCTCCAGAGCTATCCGCCGCCGACCTTTTCAGACAACTGTTGCTTAGACAAGACAGAGGCTCTTCCGCCCGACTATTCGGCCTTCGACTCGCTTTGCCAACGCGGTACAATTGTGCGCACCTTTCGAGCCATGGATTGCCATGGGCTGGGCACTAGCTGCTCACAGCGCATCGTAGTGCATTACGAGTCGGCTTACGCCATCAAGTTTCCGGACGACCTCGTGCTAACCCAATGCGACTCAACCGGGTTTTACCCTCCTGGGCCTATTGTATATGGGCCGCATTGCGCTTCTATCAGCCTTTCGTTTCAAGATAGGGTCCATCAAGCGGGTGCGCTGGCTTGCTATTGGATAGACCGCGAGTGGCGCTTCCTCGATTGGTGCTCCTACAATCCTGCATGGCCCTTGGTGGAGGTGCCTAACCCCAACCCATCGCCCGACCCCCTCTCGCCCGATAACCTGCCCGGCCCAGTGGTGGCTCCAGCGGGCTTCTCCCCAGCTCCTACGGTGCGGCGCATACAGCCCAACGATGCAGCGCCAACGGACTTCAGCACTTTTTGGTCACCCGCGACCAACGGATACTTGTATCGGCAAATCATCCTCATCCGAGACTCTGTGCCGCCTGAGTTCCGCAGCTGTCCCGATGCTTTAGTGCAAGTATGCGACAACACTTCCAACGATCCTAATTTCTGGAACGCATCTTATTGGAAAGACCCGCTTATCCCGAACAGCCATGACCTGTGCGAAGTGGCTGTTGACTTAACGGCCACGGCCATGGACAAATGCTCGAAGGGCAACCTCAACCTCCAGTATCGCCTGTACCTCGACCTCGACGGCGACGGTGTGCAGGAAACTGTCGTGAGCAGCAGCAACCCTCCGCCGCCCGGCATGGTGCGCTACGGCAGTGCTTTTACGCCCAACTTTGATGGAGGGCAGCTGCGCCAGTTTGACCAACGCCCCGTGCCTCCCGAGGAAAAATACCGCTTTACCCTCCAGAAAGGCGGTACCGTCAACGCCGCGGGCTTCCTGCGTTGGAATACGGAAAAAGAGCCGACGACGTACATTTTACCTCAATTGCCCCATGGTTTACACCGCATCGAATGGATTGCCGACGACGGTTGTGGCAACCGGTCTGTGTGCGGCTACGACGTGCACATACGCGACTGCCAACCGCCGGCCCTTGTATGCATGCAAGGGGTGAACCTCAACTTGCCTAACAGCCACCCACAAGTGCTGTACGACCAGGATTTTCTTCAATCCCTTGGCGACAACTGTACACCGCTGCCGCTGATCCGCATCGGCGTACGACGCGCAGGTGCCGGGCAGGGCTTCCCAACACTACCCGACGGCTCCGCTCAGAAAGCCATAACATTCGATTGTGCTGATGTAGGTCTCCAGGCCGTCGAACTTTGGGCGCGCGATGCAGCGGGTAATACTGCTCAATGCAACACTTTCGTGCGCGTGCAAGACCCTTCCTCCGCCTGCATGGCAGTGTCGGCACAGGTGGCAGGTTGGCTGAAAACCGACTCCGACAGGGGCCTGCAGGATGCTACCCTAATCCTTGTCGGCAACGCTCTGCCCGGCGGGCAGGCTACTGCCTTGTCGGGAGAGCAAGGCGACTTTTACTTCCCGATGGTGCCTACCTACGCTGACTACACTTTGATACCTTCGAAAAACGATGACCCGCTCAACGGCGTCTCTACCTTAGACCTGTCGCTACTCAATCAACACATTATCGGCTTAAAGCCTTTAGACAGCCCGTACAAAATCATCGCCGCCGACGCCAACAACAGTCGCTCCGTAACCACCGCCGACATCGTCGAACTGCGCAAGCTTATTCTGGGCATTTACACCGAACTGCCTAGCAATACCTCTTGGCGTTTTGTGGACGCTGACTATGTTTTCCCCAACCCGAACAATCCGCTTCAATCGCCTTTTCCTGAATACAGGAGCTTAAAGACCCTGGCGGGACATGCGCTCAACGAGCGCTTCGTGGCCATCAAGGTGGGCGACCTCAACGGCAATGCCATAACGAACAGCGCTGCTGCTGCGGTTGCTGAGCGCACTTACGGGAGCGCGCACTTGCGCGTGTTGCCCCTCGGACAGCAGCCCCTAAGGGCACTTCAGCCAGGGGAAGTGTTCGAGGTCCTGTTTCAGGCCGATATTCCGTTAGTAGGGCTTCAGGGCACCCTTCACTACTTCGACTTAGAATTGCTCGATCTCGTGCCGCTTAGCGCCGTCTCCTTTGAGCACTTCGCCGTTTTTGACCAACAGCAGGCGTTCACGGTGGCCTGGGATGGCATTGGCCAACCGGCCTGGAAGGCTCTCTTTCGCGCTGTTGCCAGCGGCGAACTGCAGCAGTGTATGAGTTTATCGGATGCTATTACACCCGCAGCGGCTTTTGCCAAGGGCTACTCTCAGCCTCTGGAGCTGCGCTTGAATTTTGAGGCCGCGGCTCATGACACCACTTCACCGCCCAGCCTCAAGGCGTACGGCTGTATCCCTAACCCTTGGCGCCAAAAAGCACAATTGCCCTTCTTTCTGCCCCTCGATGCTGAGGTATTTTTAGAAATTAGCGACCTAACCGGCCAAAAGGTTTTCTCCCAAAAGCGCTTCTTTACTGCCGGACATCACACCTTCGAATTGAGTTGCCGCGCATGGCCAGCGCCACCGGGAGCCTATTTGTTTCGACTGACGGCCAATGGCCAAAGCACCGCAGGCAAAATGATTCGTGAATGATAGAACTTCTAGGCTATTTTGTGCTCCTTTCCTCAGACGCGTTTGGCCGGCCTGTTTTACATTTGCCTAAAAACGTCAAGATCAGTGGCTAAGCGCATTCCCACGTACAGCATCTGTAACTTACTGGGGGCCGACGAGTGCTACACGGAATTCGTCGTCTCGCGCATCGGCGATTTTCTGCGCGCGCATCCCAACTTGTATTTCCCCCATCGGCATACGTTTTACCAGATTGTTCTTTTCACCCAAGGCGGAGGTACGCATTCGATCGATTTTCGACAGTTCACAGTTGAGGCCCACCAGGTATACGCCATGGCCCCTGGACAGGTGCACTCCTGGGAATTCACTCCCGAAACCGAAGGATATATCGTCAACTTCAACGAGAGTTTTTTTACGGCCATCTGCCACGACCCCCATTTTGTGGAGAGTTTTCCGCTGTTCAACGCCGTCAGTGGCTCGCCTGTGAATATGCTCGATTTGGAGTGCTGCAGCGAAGTGCAGGTTTTACTCGAAAAAATGCTCAAAGAGTTTCAGCAGGACTGGGAATACAAAGCCGAAATCTTGCGGGCCATGTTGCTGCAGGTCATCGTGCTCCTTTCGCGGCATTTGCCTCGGCTGGCACAGCCTCGAGTATCGCGTCATCAGCTCAACTTGCTGCGACAGTTTGAGCGCCTCATCGAAACGCATTTTCGCCAAAAGCGCTTGCCGCGTGAGTACGCTGAAATGCTGTACATCACCCCGAACCACCTAAACGCTTTAGTCAGCACTGCTATAGGCAAATCGGCGGGCGAACTCATTCGCGAACGCGTACTATTAGAGGCCAAACGCCTATTGGTCAATTCAGACATGAGCGTTTCGCAAATTGCCTCCGAGTTGAACTTTGAGGACAATGCCTATTTCGCTCGTTTTTTCAAAAAGCACACGGGCGTATCGCCTGAAGTTTTTCGCTCCGAATACGCGCGCGGTTCGGCCAGCGCGGGTCGCTAACCATCGCCCCTCACAACAGCCGAACGGGGCAAACAGTCTCGAACTTTTTGCAGCTCATTGGCGCCCCGAACGGTCAATTGTCGTTGCCGACGCTTGTTGCGTGCTGTACATCCAAATATCCTGCACATTGACGTGTGGCGGTCGGGTGGCGATGAAGTAGATGGCTTCGGCCACATCAGCGGCCTTGAGGGGTTGAAAGTCCTCGTAAATGCGGGCGCGTTCGGCGTCGCCGTCAAAGCGCGTCAGCGCAAATTCGGTGTCTTCCGTATGGCCTGGGCTAACTTGGCTAACGCGGATACCGTAGGCGTGTAGGTCTAAGCGCATGCCGCGCGTAAGGGCCTCTACGGCAAACTTCGTGGCGCAATACACGTTGCCGTTGGGGTACACTTCCTTGCCTGCACTTGAGCTGACATTGATGATGTGCCCGCGGCGGCGCTGCACCATGCCGGGCGCTACGGCGCGCGTAACGTAGAGCAGCCCTTTGATGTTGGTGTCAATCATCGTATCCCAATGCTCGAGGCTGCCCTCGTGAATGGGGGCTAAGCCTTTGGCTAGGCCGGCGTTATTAACCAATACGTCTATTTCTTCCCACTCTTCGGGCAGCTGAGAGAGAGATTCTACAACTGCCTGAGGGTTGCGCACATCGAGGGGCAGGCTGAGCATTTCGACGTCGGGGTATTGCTCGGCGAATCGCTTGCGCAGGGCCTCCAATCGGTCGGAGCGGCGGCCCACTAACACGAGGCGATGACCGTGTTGGGCAAACACTTCAGCGGTGGCTAAGCCAATGCCCGAGGTAGCTCCGGTGATGAGCACCGTTAGCACCCGAACTGGGTGCTGCTGTAGCGTTTCGGGCGCGGGCTGGAGCGCTAAGGTAGGTGTAGGTGTCTCTTTTGGAGTGGGTCCGAAGAGGGCATCGCGCTCAGCGGTTCGCAGGTTTGGGTCCAGCGTGCCGGCGTGTTGGTATAAGTCGTAAGCTTGTTTGTGGTCGCCGGCGGCGTGCGTTAGTTCGGCTAAGGCCATCCAGGCATCGGCGCGGTCGGGCTGCAGAGCGACTACAGTTCCGAACACTTGGCGAGCGCGGTCAGGTTGGTCCATTCGGTCGCGCAAGAAGGCGGCGTATCGGGAATGCAGATCGGCATTGTTGGGTTCGGCTGCCAAGGCCTGCTCGATGTAATAAAGCGCGGCTTCGGGGAAGTCTTCCAGGAGGTGTTCCGTGGTCAGGTCGGCCAACTTGCGGAACACTTCCGGATAGTTAGGGTCGAGGTCAGCCACGCGGTCCCAGCAGTATTTAGCCAGTAAGTAGTCGCCTTTTGTAGAGGCGGTTTCGCCCATTGCGTTGTAAGCATCGGCCTCCGTAGGGGCGTATCCGTTGGAGGGTGCGGTGGGCTTTTCTGCCGGTGGTGGCGGAGGAGGCAGCGTTTCGGCAGGCGTTACAGCTATGGGTTCTGGCTGAGTGAAATGAGCACGAGCGCGGTGGTACTCGGCCAGGGCGATGGCGTGTCCGGGATGTTGTTGGGTCAATTGGCGCAGCATCTCGATGCCGCGTTCCGGGTAGCCTTTATCTATCCACGTCCAGGCGTTGCGGATGTCTTGTCGGATGCGTATCTCTTCATCTTCTGGTAACGCTGTTTTAGGAGGCTCGATCGGCGGCTGAGGCGCGTCCACCGTTTCGCTATCGAGTGGTTTAACCACCGTTTCAATGGGCGCTTCTACAGGCTGCGGTGTAAGCGGCCCGCGAAACACTGGGGGGGCTATCGGCGCACTGGCGATGGGCGCCTCTACAGCGGCCACTGGCGGTGCTTCGGCATCCAAAACGGCTAGCTCTCGATAGGTATGGTAGCGGTCTATAAGGCCGAAGTGCTGAAAGAACAGCGCGTATTCATCGGCCTTGAAGGCGTCCCAACGCGCATAACCCGCCTCGCGCAGCGCCGTAAACAGCTCGCCGATATCGTTGGCTATCAGCCGGTAGGTTTCTACCTCGCGGTCGTAGGCTTCACGTTGCTCCAGCGGGGCCTCGCGCAGGCGATCGGTACTTTTTAGGAAGACTTCTTGCCAATAATTCATGTAGCGCACCACCTCGCCGGCGCGCTCAAAATGCGTAGGTACAGGGCGACGACTGCCGTCGGGTTGCACCTCACAGCCGTCAGCCACCACCGTGAGCAAGCGCTTTTGCACCGAGAGCGTCTGGTACATCTTCCAAGCGCCAGCCATGCACAGCGGGTTTTTCAAAAAGTTGTCGGTCAACAGCCACAATACCGGGCCGCCAGTAGCTTCCATGCGGGCGCTTAAGCGGCCCGGCAGCTCGTTGGGCTGAGGCGTGTGATGTTCAAAGACAATGCCCGCCCGGCCCAAATCGGCCGTCAGACGGTTGGCTAAGGCGCGGTTCTCGGGGGCATACAGGAGGTGTATAGAAATCATAGAGGCAGATGATGAAAAGTTGGTCGTAAAAACGATATGCGGTTAACAGAATTTTGGCCTGTGCACAAAAAACTCAGCAAGCACCGCAGCCAAAAGGGCAGGCGAAGTTAATACTTCTTGGCTTGGCAGGTCGCCCCCTTGCCGGGCCAAAAGTGTACCGGAATGCAGTCAATAGGCGTCTGGTGGCAGACGAACAAGGGTATCGGTGAGTAAATCCTTTAAAAAAAATGGAAAGAGGCGCAAGTGTAAAGCCATCCACGGGTTGCTTCATCTTATCAGATCTGCCCCTACGAGCATTTCTTTTATTGGGCTTAGGGCACTACCGCTTTCTTTTAGACACCCACTCCTGGAAACGGCGGGCATTGACCATGTGCGCGGCGTAAGTAGCGGCGAACACATGCATGCCCGACTCATCGGGCCGAGCGCAAAAGAAGAAATAATCGTGTTGTTCGGGGTTGAGCACGGCGTCAATACTGCGCACAGAGGCCATGCTAATAGGCCCAGGCGGCAGGCCTTTGTAGAGATAAGTGTTGTAAGGTGAGTCGAAAGTGGTGTGGTATAGGGTAACGCGTCGGGCGTTGAAGTCGCGCGTAGCGAAGACGCAGGTAGGGTCGGCCTGCAAGCGCATGCCTGCGCGCAGGCGGTTGAGGTAGACGCCAGCAATGGTCGGTCGCTCGCTGTCAACGTTGGTTTCGCGCTCGACGATGGAGGCCAACGTGTACACTTCTACAGGCGACAGCCCTAAAGCTCCAGCTTTTTTTCGGCGGTCGTTTTTGTCCCAAAAAGCCTTGTTTTCTTTGGCCATGCGCTCCAAAAGGCCGCGCGGTGTCGTAGTCCAAAACAGTTCATAAGTGTTCGGAATAAACAGGGCGATAAGGGTTTGGGGCGTGTAGCCCAGTTCTTCCAGCAGCTCAGGGTCGTGAAAAGCGGCAGCAAAGGCCGCTGAGTCGGCCTCCAAAAGCTGACCCGCTAAGCCGGCGATATCTTCGGGCAGGCGCTCCACATTGAGCACCAAGCGCACAGGCGCCTGTTCACCGGATCGAAGGTGCTGAATGAGGCGGCGATTGCTCCAGCCGGGTTTGATCTCAAAGCGGCCTGGTCGCATTTGAGGGCGGCGGTATTTCATCTTCTCCGCCAGCCAGATGAAACTCCTGCGGTCAGTCAGGAAACCGCCCTGTTCTAAACTGTCCACAACTTGTTCAAATGTGGCTCCCGTAGGTATGTAAACGTATCGGCGCGGCGTTTTGCTGGGCACACCTGAAAAATAGATGGCCTTCAACGGTGGCCAAGCAATGGCGGCTACCAGCAGTAGTATAACGAAAAAGAGAGTTAAACGAAGGGTCTTTTTTTTCATAAACGAAACGTTTGCCGGGCAAAGCTGGCTAAGTTTTCCATACCTCGCTGCCTTTTTTCGCGCAATGGCGCTCTTGGAGCTGCCTAAGTTTGCCGATTTTTCCTTAAAAAGGAGATCTGCCCTCGACAACGCCAGCGCTCCTTTTAACGTCAGGCGCATATACTACTGTCTTTACTCGTTCATAGCCATTGGCAAAAATTCTCTCTCATAATTTTGCAGCAAAACACCGTAACTTTGCCGGCCATGAGAAAAACTCCTGTGCTGTTGTTTGCCCTGCTCTTTTGGGCATGCAAAAGCGAATACGAACGCGTCCGGAACAGTGGAGACGCCGACCTGATCCTGAAAAAAGCCTACGAATACTACGATAAAGGCGAATACCTGCGCTCTCAAGGGCTGTTCGACCTCGTGCTTAATACACTGCGCGGAGGCAAGGAAGCCGAAAAAGCCTACTTCTACCACGCGTATACCTACTATCACCAAAAGCAGTATATGTTGGCGGCTTACTATTTCCGGAATTTTTCTAACACCTTTACAACTTCGCCCTATCGAGAGGAGGCCGCCTTTATGTCGGCCTATTCCAATTATCTGTTGTCGCCGTCGTTTCGCCTAGACCAAAACAGTACCCGCCAGGCTATTGAAGATTTTCAGCTGTTTGCCAACCTATTTCCCAACAGCCCACGCGTAGCGGAATGCAATAAGTACATCGATATTTTGCGCCGAAAGCTGGAACAAAAAGCCTTTGCTGAAGGCGAACTTTACTACAATTTGCGCCAGTATCGCTCTTCTGTGGTTTCCTTCGAAAACCTGTTGCGCGACTATCCGGAAAGCCCTGACGTCGAACAGGTGCGGTACCTGATCGCTAAGGCCTCGCTGTTGTTGAGCCAAAACAGCATCTTAGAAAAAAAGCCAGAGCGCTATCAAGAGACCATTCAGCGCTGCAACGACTTTTTGGAAAAGCACCCTTCGGGCAAATACGCCAAAGAGGTACGCCAAATGCGTCAAACCGCGGAGCGAGAAATGAAAGCAGCCAAAAAGCTTATGCAAACCTGAGTCAACATTACTTTTTGAACAAAAAACAAGCAAATTCTTCGATATGACAGAGATCAAAATCAAAGCCCAAGGCTTGGATCCCAACGTGCAGCCGCGCGACGTGAATGAGTTAGTGGTGCCGACGGGTAACATTTACAAGAGCATAGCCATTATTAGCAAGCGCGCTGCTCAACTGAATAATGAGTTGAAGTGGGAAATTCAGCGCAAGTTGGAGGAGTTTGCCGTGCCTACCGATACCATTGAAGAGGTGCAGGAGAACAAGGAACAAATCGAAATTTCGCGTTTTTACGAGCGCCTGCCCAACCCGGCTATAATTGCCACCCACGAATTTATACGCGGGGAATTGCAATGGCGCGAGTCAGGCCAAGCCGACGAACAATAGCGCCTTAGCGTCTTGGCATGAAGAAGATTGTCCTTGGCGTCAGCGGTTCGATAGCCGCCTACAAGGCAGCACATCTCGTCCGCTTGTTGGTCAAAGAGGACGCAGAGGTACGCGTTTTGATGACTGCAGCAGCTACTGCTTTCGTTACCCCCTTGACGTTGGCAACGCTGTCCAAAAACGCCGTGCTGACCGACGTGAGCACTGAAGCGGGCTGGAACAA
>CALHAM010000126.1 GCA_937934275.1 uncultured Saprospiraceae bacterium
AGCGCGCAAGCCCTTTGCACACTCTCTACGTAGGAACGACGGTGGACGCGGTAGAGCTCCTCCCCTGCTTCGGCAAGATGGAGCGGCTCGGTAATCGCCAAAGGGCCAAAAGCGGCAATGCGTTCGCGGCGCTCAGGGTGAGCTGGGCCGGTGTCGTGCTTCAGAACAGCAGGATGAAACAGGATATGCATACCTCCCATGCGATGGTCTTGTCGTCAGGCAAATAAAGCGGTGCAAATTAAGGCTTCCGCTTCACCCGAGAAGGCAAACCAGGCTGAGGGCATTCGAAGTGGGGCCTGCTTTTGTTCTACTCTCCCTTGGCGCCGCATCTTTTGGCGAGAGGAGCTGAGCTGTCCAACACACAGGGCACTCTTGACCTCTGCCATCGTGGGATTGGTCGGCATCTTCTCGACGCTCACCTCATTTGAGGCAGGGAAAAGCGATTGTCGAGTGCGAGCGCGCAACGCATCCTACCTTTGTACTGCCGTTTTTCCCATTGCAAGAGCTGTTCCTTCAACCATAATTCACCCGTGTCAGAAAAGATTATTTTTTCCATGTCGGGCGTCAGCAAGACGTTTCCGCCGCAGAGGCAGGTTCTCAAGAATATTTGGCTTTCGTTTTTCTATGGAGCCAAAATTGGCGTTCTGGGGTTGAACGGGTCTGGTAAGTCCACGCTACTGAAGATCATTGCCGGCCTCGACCAGAACTACGAAGGCAAAATCGAATTTGAAAAGCACTATAAAATAGGCTACTTGGCCCAAGAGCCGGAGTTAGACGAAGATAAGACGGTGCGCCAGATCGTCGAAGAGGGAGTACAGCCTATTGTCGATCTGTTGCGCGAGAACGACGAGATTGGCGCGAAGTTGGCCGAAGTCACCGACGACGACGAAATGATGCGCCTCATCGAGCGCCAGGGTGAGGTGCTTGAACGGATCGAGCAGCTGGGCGGCTGGGAGCTTGATCACCGCATTGGTCTGTTCACCGATGCGCTGCGCTGCCCACCCGACGACACGCCGATTCGCGTCTGCTCAGGAGGCGAACGCCGCCGGGTCGCCTTGGCGCGCCTGCTGCTGAGCCAACCCGACATCTTGCTGCTCGACGAGCCGACTAACCACTTAGACGCTGAGTCGGTGTGGTGGCTGGAGCAATACCTGCAAAACTTTCCCGGAACGGTTATCGCCGTTACTCACGATCGCTACTTTCTGGACAACGTGGCCGGTTGGATTCTCGAACTCGACCGCGGCGAAGGGATTCCGTGGCAAGGCAATTACTCTTCGTGGCTGGAACAAAAAGCTCGCCGACTGGCTCAGGAAGAAAAGCAAGAAGACAAGCGCCGCAAACAGCTGGAGCGCGAGCTCGAATGGGTGCGAATGAGCGCAAAAGGCCGCCAAGCCAAGGGCAAAGCGCGTTTGAACGCCTACGAGAAAATGGCCAGCGAAGAAGTCCGCGAAAAAGAGCAAAAGCTCGAGCTGTGGATTCCTAACGGCCCTAGGCTGGGGGACAAAGTCATTGAAGCGCGCCATCTGACCAAGAGCTTCGGCGACCGCATCTTATTTGAAAACCTCAACTTCGACATTCCTAAGAACGCTATTGTGGGCATTATTGGCCCTAACGGCGTGGGCAAATCTACCCTTTTTAAGATCATTGTGGGAAAAGAAAAACCCGATGCTGGCGAAGTCATCATCGGCGATACCGTCCAAATCAGCTATGTGGACCAAAGCCACGAGGCACTCCTGCCCGATAAAACCATATACGAAATTGTCTCGGGTGGCAACGACGTCCTGCAAGTAGGCAATGCCTCGGTGAATGCGCGTGCTTATCTATCGCGGTTCAATTTTTCAGGGCCTGACCAACAGAAAAAACTCGGCGTTTGCTCTGGTGGTGAGCGCAACCGCGTCCACCTAGCTATGACGCTCAAGGACGGCGGTAACGTATTGCTGCTCGATGAGCCGACCAATGACATTGACGTCAACACGCTGCGCGCGTTGGAAGAGGCACTCGAAAACTTTGCTGGCTGTGTGCTCGTCATCAGCCACGACCGCTGGTTTATTGACCGTTTAGCCACTCATATCTTGGCTTTCGAAGACGATGCCCAGGTCGTCTTTTTTGAAGGCAACTTTTCGGCCTATGAAGAGGCCAAAAAAGCGCGCTTAGGAGATATCACTCCGCATCGGCCGAGGGTGAAGCACATATTGCAATAGCATGGGCATAGAGGCCTCAACGGAGTAAGGCTTTGTGTGTGTTGCAGAAGGCGAGGCCGTTCGCACTCGTTCACTTAGCGAACGCTGAAGCCATGGGGCCAGCCTTCGTCAGGCCGCACAAAGCATAGGTGCCCCTGGGCGTCCTCAGCCATGAGGATCATACCCTGAGACTCAATGCCGCGCATTTTGCGAGGAGCTAAATTGGCCACGACCAACACTTGGCGGCCCACGACCTGCTCCGGGGTGTAATGCTGGGCGATGCCGGCTACGATGGTGCGCGTCTCAAAGCCCAAATCTACGGTTAGGCGCAGCAGCTTGTCTGCCTTCTCTACCTTTTGAGCATCCACTACTGTAGCTACCCGCAAATCGAGTTGCTCAAACACTTCGTAAGGGATGGTTTTTTTGAGAGGCGGATATGCGCTGTCGGATGAGGGAGGTGCTTCAGCAGGTGTAGGTGGCTGGGCGGTGTGCAGTTTTTGGATTTGTTTTTCAACGACTTCATCGGTTAAGCGGCTAAACAGGTGCTCAGGCAGACCTACAGGGTGGTTAGGCCAGAGCACAGGATTGCCTTCGAGTAGATCGTTGATGAGGGCAACCAGTTCGCCGCCGTCTTCGAAAGGTAGTAGATTGAGCTGGGCGCGCAGGCGCGCTGCGGCAAAGGGCAGGAAGGGGCGCATGGCTACCGACAAGGCCACGGCATACTGGATGGCGGTGAAGAGCACGGCTCTAACCTCTTCGACGCGCTCGGGGGTGGCTTTCCACGGCTCGTTAAACTGCAATAGCGCATTGCCCGCACTGGAAATTTCCATCAGTGTGCGCAGGGCATCGCGGAATTGAAAGCGCTCAACCTCCGCTCCCATAGCTTCCAGTTTTTTGGCTAAAGCAAACAGCTCGCGGTCTATCGTAATATACTGCTCGGCATCCCATCCGCTTCGGAAGATCTGCTCCCAGTTGGCTTGGGGCACTAAGCCGCCGTAATTTTTATGCAAGAGGACAAATACACGCTGGATAAAGCCGCCCAAATTAGCCACCAGTTCAGTGTTAGTTGTCTCTTGCAGACCTTTCCAAGTAAACTCGCTGTCGCGCTGTTCGGGCATGTTTTTAATGAGGTTATAGCGCAGCTCGTCCTCGCGCCCAGGCAGGTCTTCCAAGTATTCGTGTGCCCACACGGCCCAATTGCGCGAGGTAGACAGTTTGGCGCCCTCTAAATTGAGGAACTGGTTGGCCGGCACGTTAATGGGCAGGATAAACTCGCCGTGGGCGCGCAAAATGGCTGGGAATATGAGGCAATGGAAGACGATGTTGTCTTTGCCGATGAAGTGGATGAGGGCGGTTTCATCGCTCTTCCAGAAGCGCTCCCAGTTGTCGTAGTGCTCAGTAGCCCACTGTTTGGTGGCAGAGATGTAGCCAATGGGGGCATCCAACCATACGTAAAGCTTCTTGCCTTCGGCGTGCGGTATTTCAGGAGGCACATCCACGCCCCAGTCCAGGTCGCGTGTCATGGCGCGAGGTTGCAAGCCCTGGTCGAGCCAAGAGTTGCACTGGCCTACGACATGTGCTTTCCACGTGGCGGGGTCGTGCAATTGTTTGCCGTCGAGTTGACCGGTGTTGATCCACTCGCGCAGCCAAGCCTCGTGCTCGTTTAGTTTGAAATACCAGTGCGTTGTGAGACGCTTGATGGGCATAGCACCGCTGAGAGCGGAGCGCGGTTGCAGCAGTTGGTCGGGGCTGAGCGATGCACCGCACTTTTCACACTGGTCGCCGTAGGCATCGGGATTACCACACATCGGGCAAGTGCCTAAGATGTAACGGTCGGCCAAGAACTGGCCCGCTATCTCGTCGTAGTACTGTTCGGTTTCCCGCTCTTCAAAGTGGCCTTTTTCTAGAAGTTTTCGGAAGATGTCCTGAGAGGTCTGGTGGTGTAGAGGCTCGCTAGTGCGGTGGTAGATGTCGAAGGCAATGCCCAATTTTTGGAAAGTGTCGCGAATGAGGACGTGGTATTTATCTACAATCTCCCGTGGGCTGACGCCCTCTTTTCGGGCGCGCATTGTGATGGCAGCGCCGTGTTCGTCGGAGCCGCATACGAACAGGATTTCCCGGCCCATTAGGCGTTGATAGCGGGTGTAAATGTCGGCAGGCAAGTAGGCTCCAGCCAGGTGTCCGATGTGCAATGGCCCATTGGCATAAGGCAGGGCTGCTGTTACTAAGTATCGCTTTTTTACTGACGCTGGCATTCGCTGTGGGTGTTCAATGGATTTGGCAATGCATAAGCGGTTGCTGAAGGCGAGCATAAGCATCCGCGAGCGCAAAAGTCAGTACATTAAGGCGTATTTTCTACTCCATTAGCACCCTATGATTTTTTAGATGTGTTAAGACGAGTGAGTAAAGCGCTTCATACAATCCAAAGTCCTTATCGGTTGTGTGGCGTCAAGGTGGAGCACTCACGTGCTGCCTATAGCCCAGTGCGAGGCGTCTTGCCCTGTAGGTGGCATTTATATTAATTTGTTGAGATACGCCGTTTCAAAGAGAGGAAAGCTAAGGCGCACCCCAAGCCGTAGAGCGCAGGAGTTATCTTTGCTGCGCTCTTAACACTGCAATCCTATGAGTAGCCACGCGCGCCTTATTTGCCTTCTTCTGTGTATTGGTAGCACTTCGCAAGCCCAGCTGACCCTACTGGTCAAGTCTATACCTGCCAATACGCCACCGGGTTCCAGCATTTATGTGGCCGGCACCTTCAACAACTGGAATCCCGGCGATACTACCAAGATTTTAACGCTGCTGAATAACGGCCAGTACAGCATTACCTTAATGCCGCCAGTAGGGCAAATCCGCTATAAATTTACTCGCGGCAGCTGGGCTACCGTGGAGGGCAACGCCAACGGCGGCTTCTTGCCCGACCGCATGTGGAACTACAATGGCCAGCCCACTACGCTGGAGCTAACCATCCTGTCGTGGGAAGATGTGGGGGCCGTTCACTCTACCGCTGCGCCTAACGTCAGTATTCTGTCAAACAGTTTCTACATGCCGCAGCTCAATCGCAATCGGCGCATTTGGATTTATTTGCCTCCCGACTATACCGCCGATACGTTGAAGCGCTATCCCGTGCTCTACATGCACGATGGCCAGAACCTCTTCGACGCCGCTACCAGCTTTGCCGGCGAATGGCAAGTCGATGAGTCGCTCAACACCTTACACCAACAGGGCGATTACGGCTGCATCGTCGTAGGTATTGACAATGGCGGTCAGTTCCGCTTAGACGAGTACTCGCCCTGGGTAAACGCCCAATACAACGCTGGCGGGCAAGGCGATGCCTATATAGATTTCGTCGTTAGCACGCTTAAGCCGCATATAGACAGCCTGTTTCGAACACTGCCCGGTCGCAGAACGACCGGCATCATGGGTAGTAGCATGGGCGCTCTCATCTCAATGTACGCTTTTTCGGAGCGTCAGGATGTGTTTTCGCGCGCGGGTATTTTTTCGCCAGCCTTTTGGTTTGCAGGCAGTAAACCTGCCGAACACGTTGCCGCCCATTCGCGTCAGGGTGAAGCGCGCGTGTACTTCTTGGCGGGTGGCAAAGAGCCAGCCTCCGTGGCGCAGAACATGCAGGTGGTGGCGGACTCGCTGAGCAAAGCGGGCTTCGGCCCCGATGAGCAATTCTTTTCCGTGCCTGCCGACGGCGAACACCAAGAGTGGTTCTGGCGTCGCGAATTTCCAAGGGCATATCAGTGGTTATTCGCCGGGGTAGGTTCCTCAGCGGCTGATGCCGTGAATAACAAGGAGGCGCCCGGCGTCTTCCCAAACCCAGCGGGCACCTGGGTGCGCTTTTCGGGCCTTGAACCCACGGCAACTATAGACATTCAGCTGGTCGATGCTGCGGGCAAAAGCATTCGGTTTGCCCAGATAAGTGGAGGTGATGCCCTCTGGATAGGCGACTTGCCGGCGGGTTTTTACGTCTTACGCGTGCGCACAGCGCCAAGCGAGTGGCAGGCGTTCAAGCTCGTGCGCCATTAAGGCGCGGGGGCATTGTCATTTTTCGGCGGGCGGTAGTTTTGGGCTGAAGCGCAGCAGTCGGCCATCGCCTTTCTTGCCTTCACTGGCGATGAAAAGCCGCCCATCGGCGTCGAAGGCAATGCCTTCGGGTTGGGGCATGAGTGCTCGGTCTAAACGCGCAGCATAGCGCAGGGCGCCGGTAGTGTAGTCAAGAACGATTAGTCGCTTGAGTGCTGTAGAGATGATGTAAACGTCGCCTGTATGAGGGTGTAAAGCAATTCCAGAAGGGCTGAAAAAGTGCGGCTTTTCGTCCTCGGTGTACGGAATCTGTTCATTGATGAGGCGCGGGTCAATCCAATAGGCGGGGGTGTCGAGCAGGCGTTGGCTCTTTAGGTCAAAGGTATAGATATAGCGTTTGTGGGCACTATCAGGTATGCCTTTGCAGGCCAATAAAAGGGCGTGGCGCTGCTGGTCGTAGCCTAATCCCTCGACATCGTCTTCTTTTGTGAGAAAGGTTTCATAGCAGGTGATACGAGGGTTTCGGCGCTTGAGTTTTTGTATTTTGTACACCTGTCCGTTACTGCGAACTGCGTAGATTTGGTCATCCACCTTTTCTACGCCCTCAAAGTCGCCTTTTTCTCTGAAAAAAAGCCGATGTATTACTTTTCCTGAGGCGGCATCTAAAAAGAATACTTCGCCGCGCTCGTCCGATACAGCACACAGGATGCCTGGCTGGCCCGTGGCGCTTAGGCCCGAGATCTCTTGGAGTTCCGGCTGCGACAACATTAAGACGGTATCGGGAGCTTGCAAGTCGTAGGGAAAGGCATAATCGGAAATTTCTGTTGCTGATTGCCCACTCGAAATGGAGCACAGCGCCAAGGAGAACACTGCGCTTAGGCCATACAGAAGGGGCTTACCTGAGGCTGCTGAGAGTAAGGCTGGATTTGTTGCAAAGGACCTTTCCCGATGGCGCTCGCGCATGACATAGACTTATTCCGAAAAGACTTCTATGGGGTGTACACGCACCACTAAATCGGTAAACTTACCTTTAAAGCGCGTTGCTCGCACAATGTGGTTGTCGATCCAGTGGTAATTACCACCGCGCGGCTTGCCGAAGATGATGCCGTGGTACTTAAAACCATGGCGCGCCAGCCACTCTTCCGTAATGGCTCTGTGCGCCTCGGTGCGGCTGGTGAAAAAGTAGATGATATGGCCTTCGTCGTACCACTTGTTGAGCATAGACAACGCGTCTGGGTAAGGAAGCACTGTTTTCATGCGTTCCGGCTCTTCGTTGGGCACGTCGTCGCAAATGGTGCCGTCAATGTCGATTAAAAAATTGCGAATGTTTTCCGGCAATACCGGGCTGATGCGTTCGCCTTTTTCATTGAAAGCATCTTTTAAAGGTTGTCCGTTAGTGGTGTTATTATCCATGATGGTGTGGATTTAACGCAAAGGTATGCATAAAAAAATCGCAAAGAAAGAAATTGCCTGCTCTGTAGGTATGGTTTAATATGCCTCCTTGGAAAGGAAGTTACTCTTGCCTGCTGATAAGCCCACCGGGCCACAGCGCTCTTTTGCACTGGGGCCCGGTGGCTATTTGTCTCTCATGAAAAGCGTCCTCTTTTTTTGTCCAGAAGTGTCTTGCAGCTGGCCCGAACCTCTCATTTGACGTTCCTTCAGCGGCATTGACAGTACAAAAGTGCAGGCGCGTGGAAGCCAGATGAGGGACATTTTTCTCTGATTTTTTGGAAAGGCTTTTAGGGGAATAACCGCTGATTTTTTTGGCAAAATACTGATTTTTAAGCGTTTTTGCTATTTTAAAACTATCCCAAAACGACATCTTAGCAGCGCAGAGAGGCGGTCGATTTCGGTGCGCTTCCACTGATTCTTGTGGCTGAATCGAAAAAAAGACGGCTACTTCTTGGCCAAACTTGTGCGGAGATTGACTTTTGGTTCGTCATTCTTTCATTTCAGGCTTTCTTGACGCATCGGTATGCTTGTCAGCCTTTCTCACCACGGTCAGTCTTTTGTTGTCGATCTCTCGAGCGGCATTGACCTATCGCTTCCGCTATGCGATGGCGCGGCCAATCCTAATGCCTTTTGGGCGCCTGTTCCGTCGTTTTGCCCAGTGCGATCGGGTGATTTTGTAGGTAGTACAGCAGAAGGTGGGCCAGTCAATTTTTTCAATGTTTTTTTAAACCCACACGGCAACGGTACGCATACGGAGTGTGTTGGCCACATTGCTCGGGAGCGCTATGTGCTGCGCAATTGTTTGAACGAGTTTCACTTTTGGGCCAAAGTGGTGAGCCTCACGCCTCGCCTTTTCAGCAATGGTGACCGCGTGCTAATGCGCGACCAGTTGGCCGCTGTGCCGGGTATTGATGAGGCAGAGGCTTTGGTGATCCGTACGCTGCCTAACGAACCCTCTAAAAGGATGCGCCAATACTCCGGGACTAACCCGCCCTACCTGCACGTGGAGGCGGCAGCTTTTTTGGCCGAGTGCGGAGTGCGCCATTTGCTCATCGACTTGCCCTCTGTAGATCGCGAAGAGGATGGCGGAGCCTTAGCCGCTCATCGGGCCTTTTGGCGCTATCCGGGTGCCGTGCGAAGCGATTGCACGATTACGGAGCTCATCTACGTGCCCGACGAGGTGTCGGATGGGCTATATTGGCTCTGTTTACAAACCGTTTCGTTTGATTTAGATGTCAGCCCTTCTAAGCCTGTATTGTTTGCCTTGATGATGCCCTAAATGGCAGATGGCCGCTTATTTTTGTCAGCAAAAACCTGCAAAGGCATGGATAAAAAGGAGGTATCAACTCGGGGGGAACGCCTGCGCAGGCGTTTGCACACTGTTATTTTCGAAGCCGATACGCCAGCGGGTAGAGCCTTTGACTTGGCCTTGCTGGCGGCTATTGTTGTGAGCTTGCTGGTGGTCATCTTAGAGAGCATTCCATCTTTAGGAGAGCAGTACAGCTATTGGTTCCACGTTGTGGAATGGTTCCTGACGCTTCTTTTTACTTTAGAATACGTACTGCGGCTGTATTGTGTGCGAAAGCCCTGGCTCTATGCGCGAAGTTTTTACGGAGTGGTGGACTTAGTTTCTATTTTGCCAACGTATTTAAGTTTGCTGGTAGAAGGGACACAGTTGTTGCTGGCTGTGCGAGTGTTGCGCTTGCTGCGGGTGTTTCGAGTCTTTAAATTAGTGAGCTTTTTGCGGGAAGCGCGTTTGTTGCTGCGGGCTTTGCGCGCCAGCCGCGGTAAGATCATTGTTTTCATGTTGTTCGTTACGCTGATGGTAACGGTCATCGGAGCCATTATGTATGTGATTGAGGGCGATACAAATCCGGCGTTTCAGAGCATCCCCGTTAGTATTTACTGGGCTATTGTAACCCTAACGACGGTGGGTTTTGGCGATATTACGCCGCAAACGTATTTGGGTCGCTTTTTTTCGGCCGTCGTTATGATCTTGGGTTATGCCGTCATTGCCGTGCCCACTGGTGTGGTTACTATGGAGATGATGCGTCACCAGTCCACCACGACCCAATCGTGCCCAAATTGCGGCGCAGAAGGACATGACGACGACGCGCGCTATTGCAAATATTGCGGCAGTGCTTTGGAGGAGGAAATCTAAGCACAGGTAATTTTCTTGTGGCGCCAGAGTGCGCCTCAGAGCGTTACCTTTGCTCGCCTAATGCAAGCCTATTATGGCCAACTTCTTAGAACAACAGCAAGATATTCGCGCTTTGGGCAGCAACCTCGAGTTGCTAGCGCGGCAAGTGGTAGAGGGGTTTATTGTGGGTATGCACCGCAGCCCATTTCACGGTTTTTCGGTCGAATTCGCCGAACACCGCCTGTACAACACGGGTGAAAGCACGCGCAATATCGACTGGAAGGTGTATGCCCGCACGGATAAGCTGTTTGTCAAGCGCTACGAGGAGGAGACCAACCTACGCTGCCAGATTGTTGTAGATGCCTCTTCGACGATGTATTACCCTTGGGACGCGCGCAATCCCGACAAGTACAAGTATGAGAACAAGTTTTGCTTTGCCGCCCAATCGGCGGCTGCCCTTATGTATGCCCTGAAGCGACAGCGCGATGCATTTGGCCTGACGCTGTTTGACGATGCTATTCGGGTGAACACGACCTGCAAATCGACTACACAGCATTATCAGCAGTTGTTGGCCTTCTTGGCTGAGCGCATCGAAAAGCCTCAGCTTAATCGCGCTACCGATGTGGCTGGAACGCTGCACCACATTGCTGATAGTATCCATCGCCGATCGTTGGTCATCTTATTTACCGACGTCATTGAGCGGGCTGAGGAAGCAGGTCAGCTCTTCTCGGCGCTTCAGCATCTGAAGCACAACAAGCACGAGGTCATTCTTTTTCACGTTTCTGACAAGCCTCGCGAGCTGGATTTTGAATTTGAGAATCGCCCATACCTGTTTGTCGATATGGAAACGGGCGATCAGGTGCGATTGCAGCCTTCGGAGGTAAAGGACTTTTACACCAAACAAGTAAAGCGCTTCACAGAACAGCTGCGCTTGCGGTGTCTGCAATACCAGATTGACTTTGTAGAAGCCGACATTAACCGCGGTTTTGTGCCTATTTTACAAACTTGGATGGCTAAACGCATACGCATGCATTAGGAATGCGGATGCTACTCGCGCTTCAAGGCGAGTATTTTGATTTCTACGCGTTGGTTGAGCCTTCGTCCTTCGGGAGTGGCGTTGCTGGCGATGGGTTGGCGTTTGCCGTAGCCTTTGTAGGTAACGCGGCGAGGGTCAATACCTTTTTGGATGAGGTATTCGGCTACGGCTTTGGCGCGTGCAGTAGAGAGTTGGTCGCAAAATTCGTCGGGAGGAATGTTGTTGGTATGGCCGCCGATTTCGATGACGATGTTGCCGTTTTCTTCCATGAAATCGTAAAGTTCGTCTAAGGTAGGCAGGCATTCGGGGGTAAGGTTAAAGCTATCGGCTTCGAAGCGCAGTTGCTCCATCCGAATGGTTTGGCCGCTGCGCAACACGGTAGCATTGAGTTCGGGCAAGATTCGCTTTTTGATTTCAAAGGTTTTGGTTACTTTACATCCCATCGCATCGGTAACGGTAACGGCGTGTTCGCCAAGTTTGAGTTTGGAGGCAGTGGGGGTGGTTTCGCCGCTGTCCCAGGCGATGGCGATGGGCGGTGTTCCGCCGCTAATTTTTAAAGTAGCTTTACCGTCGGTACTGCGCTCAGTAGTAGCTCCTACGAGGCGCGTAACGTCTACTTCGAGAAAGGGCGGGCTGCTGACGACAACGACGGCGGCCTGGGTGTTGCCTTGAGCATCGGTTACGCTAAGGGTGTAAGTGCCTGGTGCGACCTTGGTAATTTCTAGGCCGCTCCAGCTTTTTTCGCTCCATCGATATTGGTAAGGCGGCTTGCCCCCGCTGATTGTGGCTTTTAACGTAGATGTTTGGTCAGCGCACAGGATGCGGTTGGTTTCATCAATGTTTACTGCCAGGGGCAAGATATTTTCAGGCACCTCTAAGGTAAAGGTGGCGGAGCACCCGCGCTCGTCGGTTACGGTTACGGTGTGGAGGCCAGGGCTGAGGTTATTCACGGTGGCAGTAGTTTCGCCGTTGTCCCAGGCAAAGGAGAGTTTGCCGGTACCACCTCGACCTTCGGCGCGGGCCTTGCCGTCGTTTTTACCGGTGCTGGCTGGAGCTTGCAGTACGGCAAAGGGGATGATGGGAGAGGGTTCTTTGACTTCGATCGTTGCAGAAACAGTGCTTTTGCGCGCATCTGTGACGGTTACGTGGTGTATGCCTGCTCCGGCGTTGTTGGGTTGTTCGCCGCTAAGGCCTTCGGTGCTCCACCTATATTGGTAAGGCCTGACGCCGCCGCTAGCATGCACGCGCAAAGTAGCTTTTTGGCCGTGGCAGTTGATGGGAACCAGCTCAGAAATGTTGGCGTTCAGCGGGAGCAAGGTTTCGTCTACCTTTACTGTGGCGGCGGTGGTGCAGCCGTTGGCGTCGGTTACGGTGAAGCTAAATGTGCCGACGCCCAAGCGGTAGGCGTTTTCACCCACTTCGTCGTTTTGCCAGCGGATCTGGTAGGGAGGGGTTCCGCCTGAAATGATGGCTTGCGCGTTGCCGTTGTTTTGGTCTGGGTCCGCTGTGCGCATGACCCTTGCCGTAGCCTTCAGAGTGTCGGGTTCGAGCACCTGGAAGGCAGTGGAGGTTCGGCCGCCGGCGGCATCGGCCACAACGAGTTGATAGACGCCGGCACGTACGTTGGTGGGGGTTTGCCCTTTTAGGTTGGGTTGCGCCCAGATGAACTCGAACGGGGGTTTGCCGCCGCGCACGTCTACGCGAAGGCTGGTAGTACCTCCAGCACAGGGGATTTTGCCCGTTTCTTCGATGCGGATGGAGAGCGGCAGGATGTTTTCCGTCATAACAAAATCTACCACCGTTTCGCAGCCGTTGTTGTCGGCTACGGTTACCTGGTGTGGGCCGGGGTACAGCCGTCGGGCTTGCTCGGTGTATTCTTCGCTGTCCCAGCGGTATTGGTAGGGCGGTGTGCCGCCTTGGGCTTTTACGGTGGCGCGACCGTCGGCGCTGGCTATGGCGGCTGGGGCATCTAAGGTTACGGAGGCTTTTAGCGGCTCGGGCTGGAGGAGGGTATAGGTGGCGGTTGCTCGATTGCCAGCGGCGTCTGTGACGGTAACTGTGTAGGTGCCGGCAGTAACGTCTTCGGGCTGATGGCCTACCAGCTCTGGACGACTCCACTGGTATTGAAAGGGGCCTTTGCCGCCCTGGATACTTACTTCGAGGTTGGTTTTGCCGCCAAAGCACTCGATAGGAGAGGTCTCTTTAATGCTGGCCGATAGGGTAGGAATTTTTTCGTCAACGAAGACGCGTGCCGACAGGGTACAACCGTTGGCGTCGGTAACAGTAACGCCGTGTTCGCCAGCTGTTAGGGCAGTGGCTGTTTGCGTGGTTTCGCCGTTGTCCCACGTGTAAGCATAGGGAGCTGTTCCGCCGCGAGCGTTGGCCTGGGCTTTGCCATCGGCTTTGTTCAGCAGGGCAGGCGCTTGCTGCGTAGCTACTATGCTTAAGGCTGCAGGTTGCCCTACAGTGATTTGGGTTACGGTACGATTGCCCAAGGCGTCTACCACCGTCAGTGTATAGGTGCCCGCGGCAACGCCGGAAATTTCTGTGCCGCTAAATTTGGGGTTGCTCCACTCGTATTGGTACGGCTCCTTGCCGCCCTCTACCTTGACGCCTAAGATAGCGTTGCCGCCAAAGCAAGGGATGGGTGCGTTCTCTTCGATGCGGGCTGAAAGAGCCTCTATTTTTCGCCCGATGACAACGCTGGCTACCGCTGTGCAGCCACGTTTGTCGGTAACGGTTACGGAGTGGGTTCCTTCGGAAAGCCGTACTGCGGGGTTGGTCGTTTCGCCATTATCCCATTTGAAACGGAACTCCGGGGTTCCGCCGCGCATTTTTACTTCGGCGCTTCCATCTTTAGCGCCCAAAGCGCTCTCTATTTTGCGCTGCTCAGCAGAGGCGCTCAGGCGTTTGTCTTCTACGGTTACTTTGCCTTGTTTGGACCTGCCCGTGGCATCAGTAACGGTAACGGTATAAGTACCGATGCTAACGTTTTTAGGGTTAGGGCCATCCATTCGGGCATCGGACCAAGCGTAACGGTAAGGCGGCGTGCCACCATTGACGTTTACCCGCAAGACGGCGTCATCGCCAGCACCGTTGCAAGAAACTTCTTGTTCTACAGAGCAGTTGACCAGTAGAGAAGAGGCTTTGCTGATCAGATAGATGCCCTTATCGTCAGTGCCTATCCATACAGCACCTTCTTGGTCGGTGGCGATGCACAGGCCGTATTCACTGGTGAAGTATTCGGCGCCGCTGAAGACCTCGAACTCGTCGGTCAGCAGGCTATATCGAGTGGCGATGCGCGACAAAATCCACAGGTTTCCCTCTTGATCGAGGTCAAAATCTTCCGGCTCTCCCTCTATGGCTTTGTCTTTTATATTGATGGGTTGCCAGCGCTGTCCGTTTTGGGCCAGCCAAAACTCACCGTCAGCCAATACATAAATATCGGTGCCTAGCTGGCGCACGCGCTGTACGTCGTAGCCTTCCAATTCCACTTTCCAGCGCTCAGGGGTGCCTACCAACATGCCTTCATCGGTGCCAATCCAGTAGCGCCCAGTGCGATCGCGAAAGATGGTGGTGATGGTGTTGGTTTTCAATTTGGTGTTTGAGGCGTTGAACCTGGCGATCAATTTCAAGGCTGGTCGAGTATTGAGCTGAAAAAGGCCGTGTTTTTCGGTGCCTAACCACAGCCAATCGCGGTCGCTGTCGTAGTAAGCAGCGCTAACTTCTGGCGCAACGCCCAGCACCATTTGCAGCACTTCAGGCGTCCAGCGCACGTCGGCGTTGCCGCCGGCAAATTGGAGGGCGCTTTGCTCGCCGGAGGTAAGTGCTACAGAGGTTCCTAAGTCGCAGGCTGATACGCGATATAGCCCCGTACTACTGGCGACCCACTTGGTATTGTCGGCGTCAACGAAAATGTGATTGACGGATGAGGAGCGGCTCACTGCGCCGCAGCGCACGACTTGATAGGCTGATTTTTGGGCAAAAAGCGCAGGTGCGCCAAGCAGGAAGAAGATCAAAAACGAAGAGCGCAGGTGAAAAAGGGAAAGCATCATAGCTGTTTCGTGCGTATTTGAGGGCATGACCACTGCAAATGCGCAGTCACGCCCATGGCGCCTTGTTTGGGTGCGCAAAGTTCGCCCAAGGTTGGCCAAACAGTGCCAGATAAACGGATTTTGCTTTTGGGCATTGTAGATGCCTTTTGAGCGGTTACTGTAGCCGATGTCCTCCCTAAACAAGTCGAGTTTGTGAGCACACGTGTGAGGGCCTGCTGCAGCACACTTTCCGTCATGTTAGGTTCGGAAAGAGCGGTGGATTTAGCCCATCCGATTTGCGTCGTGTCTATTGGATGAGAAATGGCAGCCCCTCAAAACCTTTGTTGCTAATGATGCCTAGGGTGGGGTCGTTTTTCAGGATGAAAAATGGGCGTGCTGAGCCACTGCTTCGCGGCAGTACAGGTGGAGTAGCTTACTGACCGCCCTCCAAATGGGTGACAAGTATCATGTGAATAGCTTACCCTAAACAGTTAGGGCAGTTTTGATGTCCTCAAACTTTGCTCTTGAAATTGACCTCCATCATAGATTTTGGATGGTCAATCAAGATTGAGGAAAGGGAAAATAAAATTACTTAAAGGGGTTACATATGAATTCGTCATCCAATTTTCAAAGCCTATCTTCTGGTGCATCCGATGTGCGGGAAGAGCTTTTGGAGTTATTGCAGGAAGGCCAAAGGCTAGAATACCTGCACGATTACGCTGGAGCGGTCGAGGTTTATTCGAGAGTGATAGAACGGGATCCGGAGAATGCGGTAGCCTATCATCGAAGAGGATGGGCTAAGGCAGCCATGGGCGATTTCTTTGGAGAGATTAGCGACTGGAACATGGCTCTTCAGATCGACCCCGATTTTGACGCGGCATTGGCCGACCGCGCCGTGGCCAAAGTGGCTGCAAAGGATTATACGGGGGCACAGGCCGATGCTGCTCGCGCCATTAAGCTCAACCCAGCGTTGAAAGACCTGCTTCAGCCCATGCTCGAGCGCCTGGGAGAAAAAATTGAACAACAGCTCGCGGCTCAAAAGGAAGCGGAATTATCCTCGGTGCTGGAAGAGATTCCTGTTAATAAGCGCCGGGAGTTTCTGAAGAGCGTCACCTTAATGGGCGTAGCTACTCTAGCGGCTTCGTTAGCAGGATGCGGCACTAAGAAATTGGCAGGCGGCAAGACCAACATTCGGTGGGCAATGATCATCGACCTGAAAAAGTGCGTAGGATGCAAAGCCTGCACTGTGGCTTGTAAGGTGGAAAACCACACGCCGCCGGGTGTGGCCTACAACGTCGTCGTGGAGCGGGAGGTCGGCGTTTTTCCCCACACAAAGCGAGAGTTCATCCCGCGCCCTTGCATGCACTGTGAGCACAGTTCCTGCACTTATGTATGTCCAGTTACGGCTACGTACACGCGAGAAGACGGCATTGTCGTGGTGGATTACGACAAGTGCATCGGGTGCAAATACTGTATTGCGGCTTGCCCGTACGGCGCTCGGTCTTTTGATTTCGGCCATAACTATCGCGGTGACGGCACCTTAGGGTGGGAAAACCAGCCCAGCCCAGAGTACGGTCAAAATCGCGTGCGAGAACCTCACCGGTCTCCTGAAGGTAATGTGCGCAAATGTACTTTCTGCTTACATCGAATTTATAATGGCATCGCTCCGGCCTGTGCGACCACGTGCATGGGGCATGCTATTTACTTCGGCAACCTAGCTGACCCTAATGCCAAGTGTATGGTGCACGGGGTCAATCTACAAGACCTATTGGCTAAAAGAAACTACATGAGGCTCAAAGAGGAACTCGGCAATGAGCCACGAGTATATTATCTGACCTAAAAAGGCGTCTCATCATGAAAAACACATTTATCATACATACCATGCGGTCCAACACCTTTAAGATGCCTAAATGGGGGTTGGCCATCGTGATTCTATTCAGTGTATTAGGACTAATAGCCGTTTATCAGACCCTGACTAAAGGGCATATCGTTACTAATGCGACGCAGGGTACGCCGTGGGGGCTGTGGGTTGCCACTTATATTTATTTCATCGGCTTATCGGCGGGGTCTTTTCTGCTGTCTTCATTGGTCTATGTATTCAAGTTAAGGCAGTTTGAGGCGGCGGGCCATGTGGCCCTCACCCAAGCCTTCATATGTATGGTGATTGCAGGCTTTTTCATTATCATAGACCTGGGGCACCCCCTTCGAATGGTTAATATCCTGCTGTCGTGGAACCCCTCTTCGGTGATGGCATGGATGGGGCTGTTCTATGCCTTGTATCTCACCGTGATTGTCTTAGAGATGCGCTTTTCGATGAGTAACCTCTTTTTGAAAAATAATGCGGGACACGGAGAAAGCGAGGAAAAGCTCAAGCGAAATCATCGGATATTATTCTTATTAGGTCTCATAGGCATTCCCATTGCCTTAGGTGTTCACGGTGGAGTGGGGACCATCTTCGCGGTAGCCAAGGCTCGGCCGGCGTGGTTTGGTGGCTTGTTTCCGGTAGTCTTCATCGTTTCTGCTGTTGCCTCCGGCGGCGGGCTACTGACCTTCTTATCCGGTATCCTTCTGGATTTGAAAGAGAGGGCCATGGTTCGGCTCTTGAGGAATATCCTGTTTATTTCGGTGGGTTTTCTCCTCTTCGACTATTTCATGCTGATGGCAGAGATGCTCACCGCTTTTTATGGAGGCATCGAGCACGACATTGTAGGCTGGCGAGAGATGATGTTCGGTAAGTATTGGTACACCTTCTGGTTTTTGCAGCTGGGCGTAGGGATCGCCTTTCCTGTTTTTGTGGCCACAAACCAACGACTTTCTAACACCGCTAAATGGCTTAAGCTGGCAGGGCTGGCTATCGCTGTTGGAATCTACGGTACCCGTCTGAATATTGTCATGCCCGCGCAGTACGCAGAGTTGATAGAGGGCATTCACGAGGCCAACCACCATTTCAGATTTGCTTTAGGGTATGGCCCCAGTGCGATAGAAGTGTTTTTGGTCTTGGGCGGAGTAGCTTTGTTTGTTTGGCTCTTTCTATTGGCCAATAAATTCCTTCCCCTCAATGTAGAGCAAGAAGTAGAAACTTTAAATTGAAAAAAACATGAAAAAAGAAAATAAAAACAGGACTATCGCAGACCTTCCAAACGGCTCAGCAAAGGATAATTCCAGGAGGTCTTTTCTCAAAAAGGGTGCCCTTACATGTGCAGGGCTAATGCTTGCCCCGAAGGTATTCGGACAAGGGCCGGAGGCTGAAGCACCTACGGCAGGCGATACCTTCGAGTACCACCACAACGACGTGGAAAATTTTGTGTATAGCGTATGTTTGGGATGCAATACGGGTTGCCCAACCAAGGTGAAAATACAAAATGGTGAAATCGTCAAGATCGACGGCAACCCCTACACGCCCTGGAACCTAATGCCTCATTTGCCCTACTCTACGCCGTTAGAAGAGGCTGCCAAGCGAGACGGAGCCATTTGTCCAAAGGGGCAGG
Source organism: uncultured Saprospiraceae bacterium (assembly GCA_937934275.1). Taxonomy (GTDB): domain Bacteria; phylum Bacteroidota; class Bacteroidia; order Chitinophagales; family Saprospiraceae; genus M3007. The sequence continues at coordinate 18,360 of CALHAM010000126.1, forward strand.
CAGCCATCATGACCGTTAGCGATCCGTACCGAATCACTAAAGTTCTCAAACGAGTGGGGCCGAGAGGGTCGCAGAGATGGGAAACCATAGACTTTCATCAAGCGGTGAAAGAAATTGTGCATGGCGGTGTGCTTTTCTCAAAAGTGCCGGGCGAAGAAAACCGCCATGTGCAAGGCTTGAAAGACATCATGGCCCTGAAAGACAAACAGGTAGCGGCCGATATGGCGCACGCTATAGACGAAATTTGGGCATCGAAAAGCGAAGAGGAAAAGAAAGGAAAAGTGGCTGCCTTCAAACAGCGCTTCGCTAGCTATTTAGATACCCTCATTGACCCCGATCACCCTGACTTAGGGCCCAAAAACAACCAGTTCGTCTGGATGCACGGGCGTCTGAAAGCCGGCCGAGAACACTTCTTTAAGCGCTTCATGCAAGACGGCTTCGGCACAGTCAATTTCCACGGGCACACGACCATTTGCCAAGGTTCGCTGTACTTTACGGGGAAGGCCATGTCCAGGCAATACGGCTTCGACCCAAAAAAGAAAAAAGTAGATTGGAGCAGTGGCGACAAGTTCTTTTGGCAGGCCGACCAACACGGCGCGGAGTTCATCATTTTTGCCGGCTCCTCTCCTTTCGAGGCCAATTATCCGCTGCTGCGCGTGCCTAATATTACTGAGGGCTTGGCCAGTGGGCGGTTGAAGTATGCCGTCATTGACCCTCGCTACTCCAAAACATGCGCCCACGCTTGGAAGTGGATACCCAACAAACCTGGCACGGAAGGCGCCTTGGCTATGGGCATGATTAAGTGGATACTAGACAACGAGCGATACGACAAAAACTACCTTGCCAGTGCCAACAAGGCCGCTGCGAACGCCAATGGCGAACCCACCCTGACCAACGCCACTTGGTTGGTTAAAATAGAGAACGGCAGACCAGGTGCTTTCCTGCGGGCGTCCGATATCGGCATGGCCAAACTTCGCAAATCCGCCAAAGTGAAAAACAAAGACGGGTCGGAAGAGTCCGTACCCTACGAGTACGACCCTTTCGTTGTTATGGTGAACGGAAGCCCCGTGGCCGTTGACCACGAAGACGAAAACAAGGCGGTTATGGGCGACCTCTTTGTAGCGACGCAAATCCGCGGCATACAGGTCAAGTCTGCCCTGCAAATCGTTCGAGATGAAGCCAACGCCCACAGCATTGCCGAATGGGCCGAAATTGCCGGCATTCAAGCAAGTGACATCGAAGAGCTCGCCCGCGAATTTACCTCACACGGCAAAAAGGCCGTTTTTGACATGCACCGCGGAGTGTCTCAACACACCAACGGCTTTTACAATAGCTTTGCTGGCAATACGCTTAATCTCCTTATCGGCAACTTTGACTGGAAGGGTGGCTTCGTCAAAGCGAGCACTTACGACATTACCGGCGGCAAGGCTAAAGGGCCTTTTGACTTCGCCAACAGCATGAGTCGGGGCAAAATGAAGCCCTTCGGGTTGGGCTTGCTCCGACACATGGACTACGAAAAGAGCACGCTGTTTAGCGGCTATCCCGCCAAACGGCCGTGGTTTCCGCATTCCACCGACGTTTACCAGGAAATTCTCCCCTCCATACAGGACGAATACCCTTACTCCATTAAGGCCTTACTGCTCTACATGGGTACTCCCGGCTACTCTTTGCCGGCAGGGCAAACGCAAATAAACGTGCTGGCTGATGTCGAAAAACTGCCCTTGATCATTGCCTCCGACATCACTATCGGAGAGTCCTCTATGTACGCCGACTACATCATACCCGATTTGGCCTTCTACGAAAGATGGGAGTTCCATGGCTCGCACCCCAACAACATTTGGAAAGTGCAGACGATTCGGCAACCGGTAATGAAGCCTTACACCGACATCGTCACCGTAAACGGCGAAGAGATGCCCATATCCTTGGAAGCCTTCATGTTGGCCGTAGCTGCTGAAATGCAAATGGAGCCTTTCGGCAAGGATGGCTTCCAAGCGGGAATGGACTTTACCAGACCAGAGGATTTTTATCTGAAAATGATTGCCAACATCGCTTTCGGAGAGGCTGCAGACGGCAGCGAGGCAGTGCCAGAGGCCTCAGACGAGGAAATTCGCATCTTCAAAGAAGCCAGAAGGCACTTGCCTAAGGCAGTGTACGACTACGAGCGCTGGAAGAAGGCTGTTGGCGACGAAGCACTTTGGCGCAGAACGGTTTATGTGATGAACAGAGGTGGCCGTTATCAAGACTACGAAAAAGCCTACAAAGGCGAACAGGTAGCCAACAAGTACGGCAAGCTCATCAACATGTATGTAGAAAAAGTGGCCAAATCGAAAAACGCCCTCACTGGCGAGCCTTTCAAAGGTTATCCTACTTTCATGCCACCCTCAGACAGCATGGGCAATCCAATTGTTCATGGCGAAGGGACGCTGCAGCTCATTACGCACAAGGAAATCTTCCACACCAAGAGTAGAACCCCAGGTAACAAGCTCTTAAAAGAGCTGTATCCGGAAAATTATGTGCTCATTAACTCCGTGGATGCCAAACGGCTGGGCTTGAGGGATGCAGACAAAGTGCGGATTGTTTCAGACACCAACCCCTCTGGCGTGTGGCTCTTGCCCAACTTTGGCCAAAAGCACATTATCGGCCGAGTTAAAATCATCGAGGGCATTCGGCCGGGAGTTATCGGATACTCGCTAGGCTTCGGCCACTGGGCCTATGGCTCTGCGGATGTCGAAATTGATGGCGTGGTCATCAAAGGAGAGCAAGAGCGCGGGGTTGGCTTTCACGCCAATGCGGCTATGATGGTAGATCCGCATTTGAAGAACACCTGCCTGACCGACATGGTGGGCGGAAGCGTAGCCTTTTTCGACTCGGCTGTTCGGCTCGAAAAAGTGAAGGAGCGGGTCATGGACACTTTGGAGCGAACGTTCGTCCAATAAGTCAAATAAGATAAACCAATATTCTTTCACCTAAAATTTTGGAAATATGAAATCATCATTTTTGGGTATTTTATGCTTTGTATATTTTGCCACATTTTCGCTGTATGGACAAGACCTGCCGTCGTGGAGAGCCAATATTCCACTGAGCGATAGTGGGTACGTCGATATTCTTCAGTATTTCCAAGTATGGAATGTCATTACGCTCAAAGCACCAGGCGACGATGTGCCTCCTCGAATGGATACGTATCTGCGCAGGGCGCGCTTGGGCTTTGGCGGGCAAGTCAACAGCAAATGCCTCTTTTATGTCGGCTTTACTTACGATGGCATCGGCAAGGACAGCCTCAGCGTTTCAGCCGGTACTCCCAACCCCTTCGACAACCTCATATTTTCTATTCGGGACGCATTTTTTACGTATAAGTTCAATCCGCTTTTCAATCTCACTATTGGCTACTTCAGGCCCAGAGCCGGTAAAGAGTCTATTTACACGTCGGCCTTCAATATCTCACAAGAGAAAGGGCAGCCCAGCTTTCACCCGCGCATCCACATGGTAGGACGAGGCATCGGGCGCGAAACCGGCATCAACTTAGGGGGATTTAAAAGAGGCTACAAGCACAGCTTCCTGTACGATCTGGGCATCTTCGACACCAACCATCCCTCTATTCGAGGTGCCGGCAAGGTTTGGTCTCCTTTGTTCACCGCTAGAGGTGTGTGGATGATAGGCGACCCCGAAATGGAAGGCTACACTATGGTGTATTCACAGTCGGGCTTCATGGAAAGGAAAGGGCTTAGCATTGGCGCTAACGTTACTTATCAGAGCAAAACCGATCTGTTTCAGAACAACCTCGTCTATGGTGCAGACGCTCAACTGAACTATGGCCCATTGGATTTAATCGGAGAATACCTCTGGCTATACCGAGAAACGCCCTCCGATGGCTCATTCACAAGAACAACTGACTGTTCCTACGTCGTCAAAGGTGCTTGGAACACATCGCTGCCCAATGCGGGAATTCTCCAGTTTTGCCTGATGTACACCGCCACTAAGCCCGACAAGCGCTACGAAGCACAAGCCAGAAACCCGTTGACAAGCGCCAACTTACATGAAGAATGGGCAGGTGGTGTCAACTGGATGATTAAAAGAAATCGCTTGAAATTAGGGCTACACTACGTGATTGGGAAAAAGCAGTTCTTCCTGGACGGCGAAAGCCGCAGCGATGGATTTAGCTACATCAACCCATCTCTTCAATGGATGATGTAACCTTTAAAAGGTAGCGAAAAAAAGGCACGGCAGCACCTATTGTCTGAAAATTGACGGCAATTATCAAGCCAACCAGTTAGTGTACCTGCGGACAAAAATAGTGGCATGACAACTCAGCACAGGGTTATACCGGTGTAACAGGTCTGAGTTTTACTGGGCATAGCCCTGTGCTGAAGAGTTGGTCTATTCTTTTTTACAAAAGAATTAATAAAAGAAAAAATGAAAGAGCAACTTCCTAAACACTACCTGGCGTTCATGTCAAAATACCCCGACCTTGCCAAAGCCTATCGCGACCTGGGCGAAGCCGTGCATCAGGCGGGACCCTTAGATGAAAAGATGCGGGCACTTGTCAAATGCGCCCTTTCAGGCGCTGCAAAGTTGGAAGGTGGTTTCCATGCACAAGTCCGCAAGGCAAAGCAGCAGGGAATATCCATCGAAGAGGTTCAGCACGTCGCGCTGCTGGCCTTGCCCACGCTAGGCTTTCCGCATACGATAATGCTTTTGTCTTGGATTGACGACGTGTATGGCGAAGATGAAGCCTGAAGCAGCCCTCGCTTTTCGACAAAATTAGCACACCTTCAACATCTTCAAAAATGAGACACCTTCTTAGC
>CALHAM010000127.1 GCA_937934275.1 uncultured Saprospiraceae bacterium
GAACAGGGCGGCGTGCTCATTTACTTGCGACAGGAAGGCCGAGGGATTGGCCTTATCAATAAATTAAAGGCCTACAATCTGCAAGATCAGGGGCTTAATACTGCCGAGGCAAACACCCATTTAGGCTTCGACGTGGACGCTCGGCAATACGAGTGTGCCATCTTTATTCTGCAAGACATCGGCGTCCGACAAGTCGAACTCATTACCAACAATCCCGATAAGGTAGAAGCCTTGCGACGCTCACCTATTGAGGTGGTGGGTCGCATCCCTCTTGTCATTCCTCCGCATGACGAAAATCGGCGTTACCTGATGACCAAACAAGAGCTCATGGGCCACCTGTTGGGGCTATAGTCGTCCATTTCCTAACGCAGCATTGAAGAGGGCGCGGCGAGAGAATGCCACCCCTTGCTTCTTCTTTTTCTTCTGCACTTAGCTTCTCTTTTCAAAAAGAGGGCTTTAAGCGGCCTCGTCATCTCAAAAAGCTGTTTCTTCGCCGATGTGAAATCGCCGGAGTCCTATTTCCCTGTTCTCCAGGAGAAATGGGATTTTTGTTAAAAAACTGCGCTGTCCTATGGTTCGCACTACCTCGAATGCTTCCGTCTTTTATTTGCGCCTCTTCGTTTTAGTGGTCTCGATGCTGTGGCATCTGGTCTCAGTGAAGTCTCTTTGGGCGCAAGTAACATGTCTGCCCGTTTTTCCACGCGTAGACGATGAGGTTACCATCACTTACGACGCCACCCTGGGCAATGGTGCTCTAGTAGGTGTTGCCCCCGTGTATGCGCACATGGGAGTCATCACTTCACAGAGCACGTCGCCCAACGATTGGCGCTATGTAAAGACCACTTGGGGGGTAGCTGACCCTATAGGCTTGATGCAACAAGCGGGCCCTAATCGGTGGACGAAGACCTTCCACATTCGCAGCTTCTTTGGCATTCCACCCGGTGAGCAAGTGCTCAAATTGGCCTTTGTTTTTCGCAATGCTAACGGCTCTGTGGTGGGCCGAGCTGCGGATGGCAGTGATATTTTCTATCCGGTCTACCCCGACAACATGGGCCTACAAACGGCCCTGCTAGAGCCGGCGAGCAGCCCGATCCTTACGGCAATGGGCACCCCCTTGAAGGTGCGTGCAGCAGCGTCCTTAGCAGCCGACTTGAGCTTGTACGATAACGGTGTGCTGGTGAGCAGCACTACGGGCACATTGCTGGAAACTACCCTTATGGCAGGGTCTGGGGTGCATACGGTCGAATTTGTAGCTGAGACAAGTGCTCAGCGCGACACAGCTCGCTTTGTGTACATCGCTCCGCTCAACCAGGCGCCTGAAAACCCTCCTGCTGGCACGGAGTACGGCATCAACCACATCAACGCTCAAACGGTGCGCTTCCAACTGTATGCTCCGAGCAAGCAGGTCGTTCACCTCATCGGAGACTTCAACGACTGGACGCCTTCCGATGCCTATCAAATGAAGCGCAATGCGCTGGGCAACATTTGGTGGTTCGAACTCTCTGGCCTCACCCCCGGCCAATCCTACCGCTTTCAATATTTGGTAGATGGCACACTGCGCATTGCTGACCCGCTCAGTACGCTCGTGCTCGACCCGTGGAACGACCCTTTCATTCCACCGCTGACTTATCCCAACCTCTTGCCTTATCCTACGGGCAAAACGAACGGCATCGTCTCGGTGTTTCAAACCAACCCAACGCCATACCCTTGGCAAATTCCAAACTTCGACCGACCCAAAAAAACTGACCTGGTCATTTATGAACTGCTGTTGCGCGACTTTATCGCACGGCACGACTACCAAACCCTGCTCGATACCCTCGACTACTTGCAACGCCTTGGGGTCAATGCCATCGAACTGATGCCCATCCAAGAATTTGACGGCAACATCAGCTGGGGCTACAATCCTGCCTTTCACAAGGCCCTTGATAAATACTACGGTACGCCCGAGGCCCTCAAACGCTTAGTGGACGAATGCCATCGGCGCGGCATGGCGGTCATCGTGGACGTGGTGTTCAACCACGTAACAGGTGCCAGTCCTTTGGCTCGCCTCTATTGGGATGCGGCCAACAACCGCCCAGCGCCGAACAACCCATGGCTCAACCCCGTGCCGCGACACGATTTTAATGTCTTCTACGACTTTAACCACGAGAGTGCCCTGACTAAGATCTACGTGAAAAACTGCCTTAAGTATTGGTTAGAAGAGTTCAACTTAGATGGTTTCCGCTTCGATTTGTCTAAAGGCTTTACCCAAAAAAACACCCTTGGCAATACCGCTGCTTGGGGGCAATACGATCCTTCCCGCGTGGCTATTCTAAAAGAGTATGCCGACTACATCTGGAGCGTGAAGCCCGGCGTCTATGTCATTTTAGAGCACTTTGCCGACAACGACGAAGAGAAAGTGTTGGCTGATTACGGTATGATGTTGTGGGGCAACCTGTTTGGCGCCTACAAAGACGTCGCTTTGGGCTTTGCCAGCGGGGTGAATACGGACTTGCGCTGGGTATCGCACCAGCGTCGGGGTTGGAGTAAGCCGCACCTGGTTGCTTACATGGAAAGCCACGACGAGGAGCGCATTGCCTATGAATGCCTGACTTTTGGCAATACGGCCAATGCCGCACACAATGTTCGCTCGCTTCCAGTAGCCTTACGCCGCCTCGAAATGCTGGCCAATTTGCTTTACACCGTCCCAGGCCCAAAGATGTTGTGGCAATTTGGCGAGCTGGGCTACGACTTTTCCATCAACTACTGCCCCAACGGTACTTTAAACAACAACTGCCGCGTAGACCCTAAACCTATCCGATGGGACTACTATGATGACCCCAACCGCCGGCGACTGTTCGACGTTATGGCGGCACTCCTGCATTTGCGCACCACGCAAGATGTTTTTGAGACCGCCGACGTGCAGCTCAATTTGGGCGGCGGCCAGGTGCGCAGCATCCACCTCAACAGCTCGGCAGGCAATGCGGTAGTGGTGGCTAATGTGGGTGTACAAAGTGCGATTGCTTCGCTGACGTTTCAACACCCCGGCATTTGGTACGAATATTACACGGCCAGTACGCTGAACGTGAGCAATTCCCAGGTTCAATTTGCCTTAGGGCCAGGAGAGTATCGGCTCTATTTAGACTATTTTGTGCCGTTGCCCAACGGCTTAGACCCGACCTCGTTAGCGGCACCAAATGCCGTTGCTGACGTCGCAGTTTTCCCCAACCCCTTACGCGGCGGGACGCTGTGGGTGCGCGCTCCGGCTGAGGTGGACGCCCAACTACAGCTGAGCGATGCCGCAGGCCGTCGGTGGATAGGTGCTGCAAAGCCAATGGGGGAAGACGTCGTGGTGCTTCAAGTGGGGCAACTGCCGGTAGGCTTGTACTTTTTGACGTTTCGCACCCACACGGGCGAGACGGTGGTGCGCAAGGTGGTTGTCCAATAGTATGCAATATCGCATCTGCACATTCCCTTTGCCCTGTCGTACCTTTCGCTTTTTAAGCGCGGCATGCCTGCACGCTGTGCTCGAAGGCTACCATGTCATTGCTTGCTTACCGATTAAGAACGCTCGTGCACTTTTGGCTGAAGGCCAAGACCCTTTATCAAACACACAGCCCGCTGGCCTTTGAATGGGTACAGTCAGTGCTGGAAGACGAGCGTCACTATTACGCTTTCGACGACATTGAGGCCCTGCGCAGACAAATGCTCAGCAGCTCGCTAACCCTTGATGTAGAGGACTACGGCCGTGCTGATGAGCAAGGCAGGCCCATGCATCGGCGGGTTTCGCTCCGGCGACTAGCCAAGCACGCTTCTAGCCCATCGCTGCAGGGACGTTGGCTTTTCCGAACAGCGCAGTGGTTGCGCCCACAGCGCTTGCTGGAGTTGGGCACTGGCCTTGGAGTGGGCACGGCTTATTTAGCAGCGGGTGTGGGGCGCGGGGCGCGCGTAGTTTCGCTCGAGGGTTGCCCCGCCTGTGCTCAAGTGGCTGAAGCGCACTTGGACATGCTGCGTTTAGGCGACCGCGTCCGCATCCGCAGTGGACCGTTTGTTCAGACCTTGCCGCAAGCGCTGCGAGATTTGGGCACTCTCGACTTCGTCTTTTTTGATGGGCACCACCGAGGAGCAGCAACGGTCGCTTATTTTGAGCAGTGTCTCCCTCTGGCGCACGCCCAAACTATTTTCGCTTTCGACGACATATATTGGTCGGCAGACATGACCAAAGCCTGGCAGCACATCCGAGCGCATCCGCGCGTGACGCTGAGCATAGACTGCTACGAATTGACCTTCGCTTTTTTTCACCCAGCACTAAGAGAAAAGCAACACTTGACACTGGCGCCCACATCCTGGAAACCGTGGAAGCGATGGACGTAGCGCAAAGAGTGCATTTTTGCCGACAAAATTAGAATTTGCAGACACCATGACCAATCGCGATATCGCCCAGGCTTTCAATGAATTGGCCGATCTGATGGAGCTGCACGAGGCTGACGACTTCCGCGTGCGCTCCTATCGCAACGCGTATTTAACGCTGCGCAAAGTAGAACGCCCGCTTAGCGAGCTGACCGACCGCGAACTACAAGCGCTGCGCGGCATTGGGCCGGCCATAAGCAAAAAGATTCGCGAATTGCTCAGCACGGGCCGCCTCAAAAACTTAGAGGAAATGCGCGCCCAGACTCCGCCGGGCGTCGTGGAAATGCTCAACATTGCAGGCTTTGGCCCTAAAAAAGTACGGATAGTGTGGCAGGAAATGGGCATTTCCGATGTCGGCGAGCTTTGGTATGCCTGCAACGAGAACCGCTTAGCAGCGGCTAAAGGCTTTGGCCTAAAAAGCCAAGAAGCCCTTAAACATCAGTTGGAGTACTACCTGCGCAGCCGAGGCCAGTTGCACTATCCTACGGCTGAAGCGGCAGCTGATTTTGTAGGGGCTTGGCTGACCGGACGCTTGCCCGGTGCTTTTGTGGCGCCTACCGGCGAAGTGCGCCGCTGCTGTCCCGTCGTCTCCTCTTTAGACATTTTGGTCGGCTACAACGGCGACCTGTCGCCTGCACTCAGTAGCGAAACGCTCAAAGTCGAGCGGATAGAAGGTAGCGTTTATTACCTTCAACTGGACGGGCAAACGCCGCTGCGCTTGTTTCATTGCCGCGCTGAAGCCTTTGGTTCCCAACTGTTTGAAACCACTGGTTCTGCCGAATTTCTTCAGGCCTTCTATACCGCCTTCCCCAGTCTGAAGAATACTCAACTGCGACTGGAACAGGAGATCTTTCAGCGCGCAGGCCTCCCTTTCGTTCCTCCCGAGTTGCGCGAAAACACTCATGCAGTGGAACAGGCCCAAAGCGGAAACCTACCCCATTTGATCACCAACGCAGACATGCGCGGAGTCTTGCACGTTCATACAACCTGGAGCGATGGCCTGCATTCTTTGCGCGACATGTGTCTCTACGCCCGCGAACTCGGCTATGCCTATATCGGCATTACCGACCATAGCCAGTCGGCCTTTTACGCCAACGGCTTAAAGCCCGACCGCGTGCTGGCGCAAATGGAAGAAATAGAGGCCCTGAATGCCGAATTGGCGCCCTTCCGCGTCCTTAAAGGCATCGAAAGCGATATTTTAGCCGATGGTGCTTTAGACTACGAGCAGGAGCTCTTAGAAAAGTTCGACTTCGTTGTGGCTTCTGTGCATGCTAACCTGAACATGAGCCTCGAAAAAGCCACTCGGCGCATCGTAAAAGCCATAGAAAACCCGTGTACCACAATCCTAGGGCATCCTACAGGCCGTTTGCTGTTGAGCCGAACGGGGTATCCGCTCGATTGGGATGCCGTTTTTGAAGCCTGTGCTAGGCACGGCGTGGCCATCGAACTCAACGCTAACCCACATCGCCTCGATATCGACTGGTCCCTCATCCCTAAAGCCCTACACTACGGCATTCGCATCAGCATCAACCCCGATGCACATAGCAAAGAGGGTCTTCACGATATCCGCTATGGCGTCCTGGCAGCCCGAAAAGGCGGGCTATCTGCAGCGCAGTGCTTCAATGCAGCCGAAATGTGGCAAAGAGAGGAGAGGAGGGGGTAACACAAAAACTTTTACTGCCGCGCAGGCATTTTTAAATTTCTGTGTGTAACTTTGCCGCCCATTTTACACACAACCAACAGTTAAACAAAAACAAAAAAGGAAAGTCTGCATGCTCATCGTTGAAGTCAAAGAGGGCGAAACCATCGACAAAGTACTTAAAAAGTACAAAAGAAAATTTGACCGCGCAGGTATCCTGCGCGAGCTGCGTCGTCGCAAAGCGTACAGCAAGCCGTCGGTAGAGCGTCGCTCGGAAGTGCTGCGCGCGATGTATCGCGAAAAGATGTACGGTAATAAAAATTAGCCACCGCCTCTCGTCATGCGCGCGGCACATGTGTTGTAGACGTGGTCAAGAGAGGCTTTTTTTTATCATGTTTTACGAAGAGTCCTTTTTACAACACATCGCCTTAGAACGTCGCCTATCCGCACATACTGTAGCGGCGTATCGCAGTGACTTAGAGGACTTCTTGCATTTCATACAAGCGCGATGCCTCACTTCGGTTAACCAAGTGAGGCATTGGCATGTACGCGCCTGGGCTGCAGAGCAGTTGCAGCGCGGGGTGAGTGCGCGCAGTGTGAACCGCCGGCTGTCGTGTTTGAAAACCTATTTCAAATACCTCAAGACCAGAGAATGGATAACGCAAGACCCGATGCGCAAGGTAGTCGGTCCTAAAACCGGACGCCGCCTACCGGTGTTTGTAGCAGAACGGGATATGGAGGCCTTGTTTACGCGCGTATCTTTTCCATCAAACTACGCTGGACAATTGGAAAGATTGCTGCTGGAGGTCTTTTACGGCACGGGCTTGCGCAGCAGCGAAGTGATACAATTAAAAGTTTCGGATGTAGACACAAGTCGCATGACCCTGAATGTGTTAGGCAAAGGTGGCCGCATGCGCACCGTGCCTTTTGCCCATTATTTGGCCGATGCTCTAGAACATTTCCTTCGTCTTCGAGCTGAGGCATTTCCAGGCAACGCCGAGCCTTGGCTTTTTTTGAATAAAAAAGGCGTCCAACTTAAACCGAGCTTTGTTTATCGCGTTATTCATAAATATTTGTCTGCTATCAGCTCAGTAGAGCAGCGCAGCCCACACGTACTCCGACACACGTTTGCTACACACCTGTCCAATCGAGGCGCCGACCTAAAGGCAATCAAGGAATTACTCGGGCACAGCAGCCTCGCCGCCACCCAAATATACACCCATAACAGTATCGGCCGCTTGATAGAAGTCTATGAGCAGGCGCATCCAAAAGGACAAGATTAATTTTTTCGATTCATGACCACACTGCACGAACACTCCGCTAACCATCTGCAACTCATCCGGGAGAGTGCGCGAGCCTTCGCCGAAACATACATTCGACCCCATGTGATGGAGTGGGACGAGGCCCAGCATTTTCCCGTAGAACTCTTCCAACGCATGGGCGAGCAAGGTTTTATGGGGGTGCTCATCCCTGAGGAATACGGCGGCGCAGGTTTGGGCTACCGAGAATACATCGCGATCATCGAGGAAATCGCCAAAGTTTGTGGCTCCATAGGGCTGAGTGTAGCAGCCCATAACTCCTTGTGTACAAATCACATCTACGCTTTCGGCAACGAAGAGCAGCGGCGTAGGTACCTGCCTTTATTAGCCACGGGTCAGTGGATCGGCGCCTGGGCGCTGACCGAACCTAATACGGGCAGTGATGCCGGTCGAATGCAATGTGTGGCCCAGCGCGACGGAGATTATTACGTGCTCAACGGTACGAAGTGCTGGATCACACACGGCATTAGCGGACAAGTAGCGGTAGTCATTGCGCGCACAGGCGAGCTTTTAGATAGCCGCGGTATGACGGCTTTCATTGTAGAACGCGGCACACCGGGGTTCCGTAGCGGCAAGAAAGAAAATAAATTAGGTATGCGCGCCAGCGAGACGGCTGAACTCATTTTTGACAATTGCCGCATTCATAAGAGCCAGGTGCTGGGTCAAGAGGGAGAAGGCTTCATTCAGGCCATGAAAATCTTGGATGGTGGACGCATCTCTATTGCTGCTTTGTCTTTGGGCATTGCTAAAGGCGCCTACGAAGCGTCGGTAAGATACGCGAAAGAGCGCCACCAGTTTGGCCAACCCATTGCCAACTTTCAAGCCATCAGCTTCAAACTGGCGGATATGGCCACCAAAATCAGCGCCGCTGAGCTGCTCACCTATCAAGCCGGCGACCTGAAAAATGCCGGCATCAAGTGCACGCGCGAGGCAGCCATGGCTAAGTATTACGCCTCCGAGATTTCGGTACAAATCAGTACTGACGCTATCCAAATTCACGGCGGCTATGGCTACACGAAAGACTTTCCGGTAGAGAAATACTATCGCGACTCAAAATTGTGCACTATTGGTGAGGGCACCTCGGAAATTCAAAAGTTGGTCATCGCGCGGGAATTGCTGCGCGATAAGTAGGGGAGTATGACCGTTCATACTTTAGACCTGAAATTCTTAGGGTTAGAGCGTGCAATTGCCGTGTTTGTCGTAGAAGGGCCAAACGGCTTAGCGCTAATAGAAACAGGCCCTTACTCTACATTTGAATCCCTGCTTGACCTGCTGAAGGGTCGGGGTTGGCATTCTTCGGATATCCAGCACGTTTTCTTATCGCACATCCATTTTGACCATGCGGGAGCTGCCTGGGCATGGGCGCGCCAGGGTGCAAACGTTTATGTGCATCCCGTTGGGCTGCCGCATCTGGTGGCACCAGCCAAGCTCTACCAATCGGCTCGCCGCATTTACGGTGACGAAATGGAACGCTTATGGGGAACTATGGAACCCATTGCGCCCGATCGGCTGTACGCCCCGTCACACGGGGAAGTGATCGAGGCCGTAGGTCTGTACTTTCGGGCTTGGCATACGCCGGGCCATGCGACGCACCACATCGCTTGGGAGGTCAGCGGGCCAAATGCCAAATCCGTGGTTTTTGCAGGAGATGTAGCCGGCGTATGTATAGATGAGCGCTATGTGGCCCCTCCTTGTCCGCCGCCCGACATTCACGTAGAGGATTGGCAGGCATCCATCCAACTCCTGCGCGGCTTACCCGCTTCGATGCTTTACCTCACTCACTTCGGCCCAATTCATGATAAAGATGCCCACTTGCGCGATTTGGAGAAACGCTTGTTGGCCTGGGCGCTTTGGATGAAACCCTACGCCGAGCAACAGGCAGAAGTGGAAGTGGTAATGCCCGATTTTTTGGCCTTTGTAAGAGAAGACATGGCCGCCGCTGGTATAGATGCTAGCACTGCCGCCTGTTACGAAGCAGCCAATCCGGCTTTTATGTCGGTGGCTGGCTTGTTGCGCTATTGGAAGAAAAAACTCACGGCATGAATGCTGCTCAAATTTTGGCGAGTCTGCGCGGCCAATGCGTCGTGGTGGTGGGCGATAGTATGCTCGACCGCTACCTCATCGGCTCTGTAAATCGTATTTCTCCGGAAGCGCCCGTACCGGTGGTGTTGCACCAACACACCGAAGACCGCTTAGGCGGCGCTGCCAACGTAGCGTTGAACTTGAAAGCCTTGGGGGCAGAAGCCCTCCTTTGCAGCGTTATTGGGGTAGATGCGGAAGGAGAAACCCTCCAGCGCCTACTTCCGCAAGCCGGTCTGTCAGAAGTAGGGCTGCTCCCGTTGCCCAGCCGCCCTACCACGGTTAAAACGCGCGTACTGGGCAATAATCAGCAAATGCTGCGCATCGACCGAGAAGTTACGCGCGACTTGAGCCGTGACGAAGAACAACGCTTCATTGAGCGCGTACAAGAGGTGCTAAGCCGCCATAAGGCTAAGGCAATCATCTTTCAGGATTACAACAAGGGCGTGCTGACGCCTTTCGTCATCCAGTCTCTTGTAGACTACGCCCATCGGCAAGGCATACTTACTGCGGTTGACCCCAAAAAAGCGAACTTCTT
>CALHAM010000128.1 GCA_937934275.1 uncultured Saprospiraceae bacterium
GTGCTTCACAACCGCGAGGGGCTGCGCGTGGCCGTCATCGTCAACGACATGAGCGAGGTAAACATAGACGCACAGATGGTGGAACGCGAAACGGCGCTTTCGCGCGTAGAGGAAAAACTCGTGGAGATGTCGAACGGCTGCATCTGTTGCACGCTGCGCGAAGACCTCATGATAGAAGTGGAGCGCTTGGCCCGCGAAGGGCGTTTCGACTACCTGCTCATTGAAAGTACCGGCATTTCAGAACCCGTGCCAGTAGCGCAAACGTGGCACTTTGCTAGCGAAGAGGCCGGCATAGATCTTTCGAAATGGAGCTACATTGATACGATGGTTACCGTCGTGGACGCCTATAACTTCTTGCGCGATTTTGGGTCGGCCGACCGCCTGAGCGACCGAGGTATGGGCAACGACGCCAACGACACGCGTCCAATTGTAAATCTGCTGACCGAGCAAGTGGAATTTGCCGACGTCATCGTCATCAATAAGATGGACTTGGTTAGCCCTGCCGAATTGCAAGAGTTGACGGCTCTTCTGCATCGGCTAAACCCAGGTGCACGCATAGTGGCCACGTGCTTTGGGCGCGTGCCGCTGCAGGAAGTTATTCATACCGGTCGTTTCGACTTTGAAAAGGCTCAGCAATCGGCAGGATGGTTGGCCGAATTGGCCAAAAATGGCCAGCACACGCCCGAAACGGAGGAGTACGGCTTTTCTTCCCTTGTTTTCCGCGATCCACGGCCGTTTCACCCCCAGCGCTTTTGGCGCTATTTGACGGAGCATTTCCCTGCCAATGTCGTGCGCTCTAAAGGTTTTTTTTGGTTGGCCAGCCGCCCCGATCAAGCGCTGCTGTGGAGCCAAGCCGGCGGCTCGCTGCGCTATGACCCCATCGGCACGTGGTGGGCGGCCATCCCCCCTCACGAACGCGAGGCTATGCCGGCTTTTCAGGAGCAAAAAGAACGCCTTAGCCGCACCTGGTCACCCTTGTGGGGCGACCGAAAAAACGAACTGGTCTTTATCGGCCAAGATCTCGACCATGAGCGCCTGCGCGCCCAACTGGAGCGCTGCCTGTTGCGCGATTGGGAGATAGACGCCTGGCGCGAAGGCGAGCCTTTCGAAGACCCTTTCCCTCTCTGAAAGACAGTTTGAGTTTTAATACCTACGGGCGGCGTTGCAACAATGCCCGCCCGAACTTTTAACCCCGTAAAAGGCAGCGTTCTCGGCTACACAAAAGCCCAAATGTCGGCCTTTCGAAGTAAGTGGATATCATTTGTATTTCTTTGTGCGCAATTCAAGGCATACCGCAACCTTTTATCAGTTTGTCAATAACTAAATGCCACTCTGTCACGCACTTTTTGCCCTATGCTTCGCACTCACAATTTGTTCTTTGCTTACAACACCGATACGTCCTTCCATTTTCCCGACCTCTATTGTGAGGCAGGCCAGGGCTTGCTCATCACGGGCCAGTCGGGCAAAGGCAAGACGACCCTGCTCCACCTGCTGGCCGGCTTGCTCACGCCGAAAGAGGGCGAAATCTGGGTAGGCGATGCCAACATCGCCACCTTGCACAAGCGCGCCCTCGACCGCTTTCGCGGCCAGCGCATAGGCTTGGTCTTTCAGCAACCGCATTTCATTGCTTCCCTTAACTTACTGGAAAACTTGGTAGTGGCCGGCTGGTTGGCCTCTGGGAAAAAAGACCGCGCCAAGGCGCAGCAATTGCTCGACCGCTTGGGTATTGGCGTCCAAGCCCATCGAAAGCCGCACCAACTAAGCGCTGGCCAGCAACAGCGAGCCACCATTGCGCGCGCTTTGATGAACGACCCCGCTGTATTACTGGCCGATGAGCCAACCTCGAGCCTCGATGACGAAAATGCGCGAGTCGTTGCCGAGCTGCTGCTTCAGCAAGCCCAGCAAGCTAGGGCCAGCCTCGTAGTGGTTTCGCACGACCAACGCCTCAAAACTTTATTTACCCAAAACGTCAGCCTGTCATGATCCACTACATCGCTCGCAAAAACTTGACGCACCGCCCTCTGAATGCCTTGCTCAGCTGGGTGCTGCTAAGTGCTGGAGTGGCCATCATCTCGCTGCTCATCCTGCTCAGCGAGCAGGTGCGTCGGCAATTTGAAGCCAATATCGAGGGCATAGACATGGTGATGGGAGCCAAGGGTAGCCCCTTGCAGCTCATTCTGTCAGCGGTTTATCAAATAGACGCTCCAACAGGCAACATCCGCTACGACGAGGCACTTCCTTGGATGCGCCAGCGTTTGGTGAAGCAGGCTATTCCGTTGGCTTACGGCGACTCTTACGCCGGCTATCGCATCGTGGGCACAACGCCGGCCTACTGGGAGCACTACGGAGCCGCGCTGGCCCAGGGGCGCCCCTACTCAGAGGATTTTGAAGCCGTATTAGGAGCAAAGGTAGCCCAGCGATTGGGTCTGTCGCTGGGCAGCACATTCCTCAGCGTACACGGTACCGGCGGCGAGGGCGAAGAGCACGAGCACCCTTACCAAGTCGTAGGCGTCCTTTCGCCTACGGGCAAGGTGGTGGACAACCTCATCCTGTGCTCTTTAGAGAGCGTCTGGCACATGCACGCCCACGCTGACGAGAGCACCGAGGCAGAGCGGGAAATTACCGCTGTTTTGTTTGAGTTTCGCAGCCCAATGCCGATAGTGCAGTGGCCACGCCAGGTGGCTGAGAACACCGACATGCAGCTGGTATCGCCCGAAGTGGAAGTCAACCGCTTGCTGACTTTGCTGGGTGTGGGCATCGAAGCCCTCACCTGGTTGGGCTGGGCTATTGTGGCACTGGCCGCCCTGAGCGTTTTTGTCGCCCTGTACCGCGCCTTGGAAGAGCGCCGTTACGAGCTAGCCCTCATGCGAACGCTTGGCGCCAGTCGAGGCCAAGTGGTGCGGCTCTTGCTCTACGAAAGCTTGTGGCTGTGCGTGGCCGGTTTTGTCGCTGGCTTGTTGATTAGTCGCATCGGGCTGTGGGCCATCTCGCAAGCAGCCGAACGCGAACTGCGCTTGTCTGCCGACCAGTACGGCTTCCGATGGGGACAAGAGGGAGGACTGCTGCTCATTGTCATAGCCATCGGCCTACTCGCCGCCCTCATCCCAGCCTGGAAAGCTTATCGCCTCAACATTGCACAAACCCTTCAGTATGCGTAACATCCGATTTGTCTTGCTCGCTCTCATCGCTTTTCTACTCCTCTCCTGGGGCAACTTCTCTCGCCTGTGCCAGCATTTCTCTAATGGCCAGAAATTCAGCGTTACTCAAGACGCCAAGCCACTGCTGGCTTACGACAAGCCCGCCCTCGACGCCTCGAGTGGCTGGTCGGCCGAACCCGCAGATACCTGGAATGAGCACGAAATCCTGGAAGCGCCACCGCCTGCTTTTACGCCCGAAGAGCTCGAACGCGACGCGCAATTGATGGCCTCTAAAGACACCTTTTTAAAATTAGAATGGCCGATCCTGAGCGACGTTCGCTACAAGCGAAAGTACCACGCTGAATACGACGAATACTTCGAATATCCTATTTTCGGCGATAAGGTCAGAGCGCTCGACGGCAAAAAAGTGGAAATGCAGGGCTACATCATCCCTCTCGGCGGCAGTGCCTACGCCTTGAGCAAAAATCCGTACGCCGCCTGTTTCTTCTGCGGCGGCGCTGGCCCAGAAACGGTTGTTGGCCTCAACTTCAGCAAAACGACCAAACGCCTAAGAGTTGACGACTACCTGCGCGTTCGCGGCATTTTTCACCTAAACGATACGAACGTGGAGCAATTCATGTATCAAATCAACGCTGTTGAGATTGTCCAATAGTTTTTTTAGGTATACCTAAAAAATATTTTAGCGGTATTTTTGTTGCCATCATAAGCCACATCTAATAACCGCCTCTCCTTTTCTGAGTAGT
Organism: uncultured Saprospiraceae bacterium; assembly: GCA_937934275.1. GTDB lineage: Bacteria > Bacteroidota > Bacteroidia > Chitinophagales > Saprospiraceae > M3007. The sequence goes on from CALHAM010000128.1 coordinate 3,902, forward strand.
AAAAACGGTATTGTATGTACAGAAGCCTCATTCGATGGAGCTGGGTTCTGTGGGTTTGTGGGTGGGCCTGCAGCACACAAGCTCAGATGAACGGCAACCCCCGTGGGCGGGTGTTGGATGCTCTCACCCGCGAGCCGATTGTAGGTGCCAAAGTAATAGTAGAGGGCATACCGGGCGGCATATACACCGATACATTAGGGCGATTCATTGTGCCGGTGGCGTATGCTGCTCGCGATGCGGCGCTGAGCATTCGCTCTTTGGGCTACGCGGAGTGGTCAGGAGGCGTTCCCGACCCTGCGGTAGAGTTGCTGGTTTTGTTAGAGCCGGCTGAACATGCCTTAAGCACGGTGGTGGTTTCGGCTTCCATGAAGGAAGTCTCTAAAGATGCTTCCCCCATTCCCGTCGAGATTTATACGCCTCGTTTTTTTCAGAAGAACCCCACGCCCAACCTATTTGAAGCTCTTGCGTTGGTGAATGGCGTTCAGCCGCATTTGGCTTGTGGGGTTTGCGGCTCGGGAGACATCCACATCAACGGACTGGAAGGGCCTTACACGATGGTAACCTTAGACGGCATGCCTATCGTGAGTGGGTTATCCACAGTATATGGCTTAAGCGGCATTCCGAACGGCTTAGTGGAGCGCATCGAAGTGGTAAAAGGCCCTGCGGGTGCGCTCTACGGGTCGGAGGCGGTAGGCGGGCTTATCAACATCATCACGCGCGATGTGATGAACGCCCCGCGAGTCTACGCCGATATTTTCGGCACGAGCATCGGTGAATGGAACTTTGATGGCTCCATAGCTGCTCGAGTGAGAAAAGTGCATACTCTGCTGGGTGTGAACTACTTCAATTTTCAGCAGCGCCGCGACATCAATGGAGATGGCTTTACCGACCTCCCGCTACAGCAACGGCTATCGCTGTTTAATAAATGGCGCTTCGATCGGCGCTCTGATTATTGGGCTTCTGTGGCCGCCCGATACGTGTATGAAAACCGCTGGGGCGGTCAGCTGGCCTGGGCGCCTGAATGGCGCGGCTCCGACAGTATTTATGGCGAAAGCATTTACACCCATCGGGCTGAGATCATTGGCAAATACCAGTTGCCCATTGAAGGCCGCCGCGTGATGCTCGACGTGTCGTGGAACGCACACCGCCAAGACGCCGCCTACGGCAATACGCCCTACCTTGGGCGTCAGCAGGTAGCTTTTGCTCAGTTGACGGGCAATGCCAAGGTGGGGGTAAGACACGACCTGTTGTGGGGAGTAGCGCTGCGCTACACGGAATACGACGACAACACGCCCGCTACTGAGGCTCCCGATGGTTCGGGCCGCAACCTACCCGCTCGCACCTGGTTGCCCGGTGTCTTCGTACAGGATGAAATCACCTTCAATACTCGCCACCGCCTACTGGTTGGCTTGCGCTACGACTACAATTCAGCCCACGGCAGCATCCTCACCCCGCGACTGAGCTGGAAATGGGCCGAAGACGCGCATCACATCTTGCGCCTCACCGCTGGCTCGGGCTTTCGCGTCGCTAATATCTTCACCGAAGAGCACGCTGCCCTCACCGGCGCCCGCCAGGTCGTCATTGCCGAAGACCTCAAGCCTGAGCGCTCCTGGAACGGCAACCTCAACTACACGCGCAAGTTCTTTCCCAAAAGGGCTGGCTTCATTGGCCTCGATGCCTCGTTGTTCTACACCTATTTTACCAACCGCATCCTACCCGATTACGACACCGACCCCGACAAGATCATCTATCAAAACCTCAGAGGCCATGCCGTCTCTTCTGGCGTATCGGTAAATGCCGACGTCAACTTGCTCAATGGGCTAAAAATCAACGCCGGCCTTACGGCTATGCGCGTCTATCGGGTAGAGGAAGGGAAGCGCCTGCCCATCCTTTTCGCTTCGCCGTTGTCGGGCACGTGGGCTACATCGTATCCGATTAAGCCTTGGAAACTGACGCTGGACTATACGGGCACTTTCAACAGCCCCATGCCGCTACCCGTCTTACCCAACGACTATCGGCCCGACCGCTCGCCGTGGTTTGCACTGCACAATGTGCAAGCCACCAAGGAGTTTTCCAACGGATGGCAAGCCTACGTCGCTCTCAAAAACCTTTTCGGCTTCTATCCGCGCCAAGAGGTGTTGATGCGCGCTTTCGACCCTTTCGACCGCTATGTGGATGTAGATAACCCCAACGGCTACACCTTCGATACGGCCTATGGCTATGCCCCCGTGCAGCGACAGCGCCTGCTGGTGGGCATCCGCTGGGCAATGCGCTAAGAGCCTACTGACGTTATTCGCCTGAGAGGATCACACCTCCCTTTGGCCGTGCTTCAATCGCTCCGCCATTTGCATGGCCTCTTCAGGAGTGTTGGCGTTGGCCAAAACTTGCGGGCGCGGATTTTCCAGGATGCAAGCGCCAGCCGCTAAGAGTGCTTTGCGCGCACAGCGCTGCCCAGCCTCTAACCGCTGACAAATGACGGGAAAACTCGCTGGCTCCCAAATAGCAAACAGCGGATCGGGCGAGCCGTCTTCAAAAGCCGGCGCCCGATAGGCCGTACCGCCAGCAGTAGGGCACCGCTGGGCCAGCAAATGCCGAAGGGCCGCCTCATCGATCAGAGGCATATCGCAAGCAACCACCAACCAAGCCACCTGAGGCAGTGCCTCAAAGGCCGAGTAAAGCGCCCCCAACGGACCAGCATCGGGTAGCATATCAATAATCAAACGCTGGCCTACCAACTGCGCAGCCTGCTCGGGCCGACAAGAAACGTAAGCCAGAAGCCCTACTCGCTCCAGCAACTCCACCAAATAAAGCCGTTGAGGCTTACCGTGCCAGTTCATCAGGCCTTTGTCCTGACCCATGCGCCTCGAACGACCGCCGGCCAACACTAGCCCATTGAGCGGCGGAGGATAGTTTAATGTCAAAGTATCCATATTCGTCAATCAAAAATAAAGACATCAGCGAAAAATATCGGTGCTTTAAACTAAAGCGCTCTTAGCAGACGCCAACCCCTCTGCCTCCACCCTAAGTTTTGGGTGCCCGCAACACCCATCCCGTTTGAATTATGGGAAAAATCCAGTTGAATGCGACGCGAGAGATGCTCAAGGCCAATCGCTAAACCCAAGCAAGCGCTAAAGGCGCACCAGGGCAGCGTCTGGCATGCCTTTGGTCAACCGGAAAATACATGCCTGTACATGGGTCATTAGGTAGCCTATTCCCTTCGTTTTACTCACGGCGCGCAACTCCTCAGCGCTCGTTCAAGGGCGCATAGCGTCGCTACCGCTGCCATTGCTTCCTTAAAGCAGCAGAAGATGCCTCCCCTCCAACGGCTACAGTTATTGCCGCAGCCATAAGCCACAGGAATACCGATCTCCACGCTCTGAGAAAACAACGACGCGATACAGCCCCGGCGATAGTGCTGCAAGGGCCAACGGCCACCGATGCTCGCCCGCCGGCAGAGGCCTTGCGTTTTCCCACAAAAGGCGACCCAAAGCATCATAAACCATGAGCTGAACATTTCCAGCCTCCTTCAGGTCGAACTGTACGACACACGCCCCGTCTGTCGGGTTAGGGTAGACAGATACGCCACCCGCCTTTGGACCGGAATCGGCCACCTCTGTCGCAACATCGTCGCACCGATTGTCCAACAGCGCCTGATATTTGGGAGCCGTTTGCTCGTACGGCGGCGACACATCGATATGGTTGAGCACCCCCCAAGAGCCATAAACACTTTCTTGAGGCGAAGCCAGGCTAAAATTGCCAAACATTCGACTCCCCCAAGCGCGAATGGTATCGAGCATGTCGTTGTAGAGGGCATAAATTTCTGGGCTGTATTGAGCATTCCACATAGCTTGCTGGTAAGGATAGGGAATGCCAAAAACATTGCCCACAAAGTGCTGTCCACCTTCGTAGTTGACCACTTCTTTGCCGTAAAGCTGCACGTTGAAATAATCTTGCCGCACGGAGGGGCGAAATTCGACCCAGTGGTTGCGGGCATTAGCGATGATGTCGCTTGCCGTGCTGCCGGCATGTAAGACGGGTTGGCCATTACTGCTGTGGTCTAAACCAATATAGCTGGTAGGCGAGCCGTAGTCCCAATCGGACGGCGGCAATTGCGCTAGAATCTGCTCATTCAGGTAGTTAAAGCCCGCCTGTAAACCCAAAACTCGTTTGACACGGTGCTTTTGCGGGCCGAAGACATCATGCCATATCCGGAAGATGCGACCCGCTTTTTCGGCCATAGCCCGACCATAATTAAGGTGAGCCGGTCGGGTTTGTTCGTTGTAGTGAGCCTGGTCGAAGATCCAGTTCCACACCTCGTTGCTGTATTCCAAATAGATGGTCAGGGTGGAGTCCAACTGATTGCGGAACAGCTCCGCCATGTGCGTAACGTAGTCGTCGTCAGCGGCATGGGGTACGCAAATCCACACATCTTTTTGGGTTTGATTGGCCAGGGCAATCATGACCTCGTAGGGCACTCCCTGTGCAGTACCATAGGTAAAGTAGGTCAGCGGCTCGCGCTCGTGCCAATGGCGTATAGGGTTGTTGTTGGTCGCTCCCCAGTCCATGAAACGCAACACTTGGAAAGGCGCGATCTTCTCCAAAAACCCCTCATAAAACGGCTTTTCATCCAGATTGACGAACTCATCGGCTAAGCGCAGAAGGCGAAAATGGCGCACAGGGTCTGTAGCCTGTGAAGCCTCTACATGGAGGATGACGATGTCTGTACCCGTTACGTTGAATTGCAAGCGACCGGGAGTGTTGCTGACGGCCGTGGCGTTTCCGCTGATGCTAATAGAGCCTTGACCGTCGTAGAGCAGCACATAAGCACCGGGAGGTAAATTGGCCCCTTCCGTAGAGACCACATAGCGCACTTTATTGGGCACTCCATTAATCATTTGAGGAATGTGCGTAGGATAGCCATCAGCATTGAGCGCAATGAGGCTTTCGTTGCCGTTGCTCCAGCAGTAACAAGCGTCGTGGTAGGCCACTATGTTAGCGCGCACGTGCTTCATGCGGTTGCGCAAAGGGCGCTCAGGCACCCAGTCGGCAAAGCCGCTCAAATTGGTGCCAATGGCCATGCGGCAGGTGGGAGGCTGCCAGTTGGGGCAAGTGGTGCTGTCTGTGGGCACGTGCAGAGTGTAGCGATCGGAGCACCCTTCAGGGCCACTGGCTTCATAGGTGTAAACACCTGCAGGCAAATTCCGAAACTCGTGGGCGTTCGTCGGTGTCAGGACGGAGCCACCAGCATTGCGGAGGGTGTAAGCCGTATTGTTGCCAGCGTTGATGCGAAGGACGCCGCCTGTGCCCGCACAAGAAGCGGGCTGCAAAAGCGTGAAGCTGCTCTGGCACGAAAAGGTACTATCGGGCCGACGCACCGTGATGGTGCGGGTAACTGTCTGCTGCTGACCGCTGGCGTCGCGCACCGTGAGCCGCACAGGTATCTGCCCTGTAATCGTATACGTATGCACGTGGCTCACGCCTGAGGCGGTCGGCGAGCCGTCGCCAAAATCCCAATTATAGGCCGTTAAAGGTAGCCCTTCTGGGTCGTAACTATCAGCAGCCGAAAAGTTTACCGTTAGGGGAGCTGTGCCGTCTGTAGGCGAAGCCGATAAGACTGCCACAGGCGGCAAGTCCACCACAACATTGTTGTCGGGAGCAACACAAGCGTAAGAGTCAGCCAAGCGAACCTCATCAGCAGCTCCATTACCGGGGCTGTTGCCCAGATACAGGTGTACACTGCGCAGCAAGAACGGCTCCGGGGTGTTTCGAGCTATTGTAGGCGCGGATGGTGGCCCTGCCGTGCCTAACACAGGCGGATTGACAAACAATTCAACAGCAGTATATTGGTCTAAAAAGGTCATTTTCATTACCCCAAAAACCGTCTCGCCGATAATGACGGGCGCAGAAGTTGGGTAGTATTGGCTGCCAATGCGGAGTGTCCAGCGGCGATGGCCTCCCACGGTGCTGTGGCCTCCGAAATAACCAAATTCAATGCGGCGCTGTGTGCAGTCGTTACACCAAGCGAGTGGATCGCTGTGAATGCCCGCAAAAACGGATTGGTCATCGTTCTGAGCCTTGCGCAACAAAACACTCATCCACAACACACCTCCCTTCGCAGTGCCAATGGCATTGCCATTGACCGCAATATATTGGGCAAAAGGGCCAGCCGGATCGGTGTTGAGCAACCGACCCGCGGTTAGGTATTCGCGCCCACCGTGGACCTGACCCGCATGGGTACGCAGGTTGCCGTAAGCAAGCGAGCCTTCAGCCGTTTGGTAACCCGGCAGCGCCGTATTAAAACCTTGAACGTACCAGGCTTCAGCCCAGCCCGTCCCTCCCTGACGACCGTGTAAAGGCTGATGAGGAGGGTAGTTGAAGTCGTCTGCCGCTAAAGACAAGCAAACCTGACCGCAAACAGAAGAAGTGAAAAACAGAAACAGGAAGGAAGGCAGTAGTACTGGATGCATAAGATCATGAAAAGTTATTATAATGAGCTTGTCGCCCTACTCTAAAAGCACTCAAGAGAAAGATGCTGTTGAAGAAAAGCGGCTAACAGGCAAAGAAACGCTTTAATTTACCTTTAAGACGGAAAATATTTCTCGACCTCGAAAAAGCTCGCATCCTATCGCCCAACGCCACTTGCCCCCAGCCACCTCGACCATAACAGCGTTCTCTCGGTAGCTGCATTCAGACTTTTAGAGAGAATAAAATAAATAATAAATAAAGTGGGTGCTTTTGGCCTAAAACCGGCCCATTGAGGTCTTAGACTTTTACGTTGCTCTTTTCCTCTCTTTTCTCGGAAAATCCAGCATTACGGCATAAATTATCAGCACCAAAGCCCCCAAGGCAAATTCGATATGCGCATTATCTACGGCAAGCCTTGTGACGTACACCGATGAGGCAAACCAACTCACAGGGATGATGACGCGGGTAATGGCCCATTGGGCGTATGCTTTCATAACTCGCTGGTTTTAAAGTGGATTTTTTCGTCGCGGCAAATGAGTTGAATAGCGTCCCTGCCCGAGTAGGCCGCAGGGGGCATGCCGCCGCCAGGAGTGACCCAATGCCCACACATATAAAAGTGGCTCAGTCCTTTGAAATGGCTGGGCAATTTGAGTTTTGTGGCTTCGGGCGTGGGCAACCAGCCTTCGTAGCTGCCGTTGTGGTTGCCCGTCCAGTTTTTGTAGGTGATGGGCGTGGCGGTATCTGCGAATTCGAGGTGGGCTTTGATGTTGCCAAGTTTCTTTTCTAAAGCATCTACCAGTGCATCGCTAATTCTTTGTCTTTCAGCTCGGTAGGCTTCTTGGCTGTGCTCGTGCAGATTTTGCCAAAACTCATAATCGGTGTCCACCATTGCCGTAATAAGGGTTTTGCCATGGGGGGCAAGGGTAGGGTCAAAATTGTAAATCTGAAAGGTGATACGCTCGTGGGTGTAATTGCCAACTTGTAGAGGTGCTGTCAAGGGAATATTTACCCCTACAATAGAGGGCGGAATCTCTTCAAATGTGCGGGCAACGCCTGCCGAAAAATAGACCAAAGAAGGAAAAGTTTTGAGGGTTTGGTAAGCGGTTTTGGTTTTATCATCCACAAATGCTTCGCCCAGCAATTCAAACAAAACACTGTGTCCATCGGCTGCCGAGATGACATAATCGGCTTGAATGGTTTGATGATGGTTGAGTTCCAACCCTATGGCCCGACCGTTTTCCACCAATATTTTGGTCGCCTTCTGCCCAAATTCAATTTTTCCGCCCAAATCGCGGTAGCGTTTTTCTAATTTTTCAATAAATCTGCCCGAACCGCCCAAGGGATAGCCTGCCGTCCCTTTGTAAGCATAAGCCAATTGCATCAAAAAGAAGGTCATCGACATCTCCAACGCCCAGAAGTTTTCAAAAGCGATGCGAAGGATATCGGATTGAAATTTCTGCGCAAATGCTTTGATGGAGATTTGGTTGTATTTGCCCATCGCCACCACCAGCGGCAGGTTGGATAGCAGGGCTTTGGTCCAATCCCAGGCGTTGAGCAACTCAAAGGCCCTATCCAAGGGAAACGATCCGTTGGCGACGGTTTCAATGGCGTCCGTCAGTTCCTGAATTACTTTTTCATCTTCGGGCGAAATTTCCAGGAAGTGTTTTTTCAACTTGTGAATATCTGTGAAAAAATGCACGTCCCGCCCCCGAATGTTTTTGTACTCTACGAAACTGCTGTGGTTGTGGAAGGTGTTGCCTTCTATCACGCCCAACTGATGCCAAAGGTCGTACAAGTCGGTACCGGGAGCCGAACCCACCAGCCAGTGAATAGAGCCGTTCACATAGTAGCCCTGCCGCTCCCAGGAAGAACACACGCCTCCTGCTTTTTGCCCCATTTCGTAGATGACGGCATCAAATCCGTTGATGCGGGCGAATATTCCTGCCGAAAGCCCCGAAATACCCGCCCCGATGATGGCGATTTTTTTGCTCATTGTATTATTGGTTTTTAATTAGATACCCTACGTTGACACCACCATAAAATGGCATAATTCCGATGTCGGGAAGGGCTACCACGCCCAAGCGATTGGGTTGATGCTGAAATCCTGCAATGAGATTGAGCTGCCAGTTGGGTCTGAAATAGGCGACTCCAATGCCGGTTTGCAGGGTGAAATGGTTTTGGTAAAACCAGCCGTTTTTGGGGGCTTTGTATTGTCCGTTGCCGTTGGGATACAAATCTTCAAAGGCTTTGATGGCGTAATCGCTGTGTTTGATATTTATCCAAGGTTGATAATTAAACGCCAAATGCGGCGCAAATACCCACTTACTGCCATAATAACCGGGCAAAAGGTCTATTTTGAATCCTGAATGAACATATCTTCCGTTCAGGTCGGCTGTTCTTGAAAAATTCCAACTCAATCCTGCAATGGATTTAAACTTGTCTGAAAAGGCCACCAAAGCTCCCGCTCCCACACGAAAATCAAAGTCAAAGCCTTTTTGCGAAAAAATCGGGAAATTAGCCTGGGCAATGATGCCGTAGTGTTCAATGGTTTTCCCTTCATTTCCAAAGCCAAACAAGTAATCGGCACTGGCGTTGAGATTGGGATTGGCATTAACGCCCGCTGAAAGCACTTGCCCTCCATCGTGCAACAAGCCGAAATAGTTTTGGGCATAAGTCCGTTGAAATGTCATGAAGATGATTATAAGTACGATGATTTTCGTTTTCATTAAAATGTTTTTTGAATGTTGAAACCAATGTAATTATTGTCGTTTGCCGCACCACCATTGAGCAAATAATATGTAGTGGATGAGCAAAAATTAAACAGCATGTGGGCAGCACTCGAAGTCCTCAGCCCCGAATGCCGGTACGATGCACTCATCAAAAAGCTGAATGCAGCAGTTCGCAAAGTATTACCAAGCACATTTTCCCGATCAGCAATGTAGTGCTGCGGAAAATGAGAAGCGATAAAATAAAGTATATCAAACGCGTGTGCCCATCCGGTAGAAGCATTCCTTTGCATCTGCTCAAAAAACACACCTCGATAATGGGCTTCTTCACTTGCCCCTACCAAGCTGTGCACCAGTAGGTTTGCCCCAATCATCAGTGGCAGAGCCGCCAAAGGGCGAAATTCTTTTGTTCCGATAAATGTTTTTCCGCTTCGAAATACCGAATGGCCGCTATTGCTAAAAAGCAGGTTGATGCCGATCGCTCCTAACGCGCTTCCCCAGACAAAGGGGTTTTTGATGGTTTCTTTATGATACGGGGCAAGTAACAGTTCATGTACTTTATATGGCTGCCAAGAGTCCGAAGCGCCTAGATGCCTTAAACGCAAGTCTCTATACGCAGTGTAGGAAGCAAAAAGCGACAGATTGTAAGCTGGCACAAACAGCATTCTGTTGTAGAAGTTAGGCGGATCCGTTTGCGTATTTTTTGTGACGTAAAATCCAGTTGTTGCCGCAGCCTGTAGCCCTAAAAGTCCAAAGCCTTTGCCTCGAGAAAGGTTGGGTAAGTGTTGCAGGCTGTTGGTCAAAAAAAATGCGGGACTGAAATTTCTCAATTGGAAATTTTCTTCGTTATAAAATAGAGTTTGTCCGAGTGTGGCAACGTTCGCTGCTACCGAATAGGCAAGGAGTTTATCGGCTTTTCTATGGAAAATAAGGCTATCGCCTTGGGCGTATGAATCACTTGCGGCTATGCACACCAACCAAATAAACAATAAACTTTTTTTCATCGCCTAATACTCCTTTAAAAATGATTTGATGGCCGCCATCACCTCGTCAAACTTTTCCATATTCATCCGATGTCCGGCATCTTTGATTTCTACTACTTCGGCATTGGGGAAGTGTGGTTTGGAATATTGCTGTTGCATCGCATAGCCCAGGGAGCTACAGGATCCACTCAGGATCAGCACCGTATCTCTGTAGTTCTGAATGCCCTGAGTAAAGTCGTACGCGAAGCCGGACAATGGGTTGCCCAACCGCTTGTTGCGCACGTACTCCAGGAATCCGCCTACCCGGTGTACAGGCCAATCAGGCGGATTGTTGCCGTCGCAGTGGTAGCCTTTGGTCATCGTGCTGCGCAGGATCATCATGGCGCGATAATCTATTTGCTCGTGGTCTTGTGGGCTGACGGCCCGACCGTGGCGGGCGAGGTTGTTCCAAGTGCCGTTGTCGTAGCGAAACTCGACGATGGTTTTGAACAGTTTTTGCATATCGGCACCCGTCAGAGGCATAGGCTCAATGAGCAGGAGTTGCTCCACTTTTTCAGGGTGCTTAGCCGCGTAGAGCGTGGCCAGGCCGCCGCCCCAGGATTGCCCGACGATTGTTACCTTTCGACCGGGGGCATAGATGGCTTTCAAAGCGTTAATTTCGTCCACGGCCGTCTCGAGCGTGAACTCCTCCTCCGTAATGCGCTCGGAAAGTCCGCAGCCCCGCTGATCCCAGATCACTACGTAGTATTTGTCTGATAGAGCTTCACAGATGTTGCGATAGGGCCGCGTATCGGTAAAGCTACCGTGCAGGATAAAAAGCGGTGAATTGGCTGGGCTGCCGAAGGTGCGAACGTGTACAAGTCTTTGCCTGCCCGCCACATTGACGCCTATACTAGGTAGGTTGGGATCCTGGTCAACGGTCGG
>CALHAM010000129.1 GCA_937934275.1 uncultured Saprospiraceae bacterium
TTCGTCCTTCGGCACGTTCTGGCGCACCAGGTATGCCCAGTAGGCCCAAGCTATGGCGCTTAATGCTGCCAATGAAGCAATACCCATGAGAAGCCATTCCGTCTGAGCCGACAACAGCCGCGCCGGGCGCGCTTCGCTTACCGATGGGCTGAGAAAATGAGCCAACCACTCTCCCTCGAACATAGGCAGCAAATGAGGCAAATTGAGCAACCCACCCGCAATAGAAAGTACCGCTAAAACCACCAAAGGCATCGTCATCACGGGCGGGCTTTCGTGCAAGTGAGCGCGCTGCTCTTCTGTTCCTCGAAAAGGGCCGAAGAAGGTTACAAACAGTAGGCGGCTCATGTACAGCGCCGTCAAGGCACTACTTAGCGCTGCTAATGTCCACCAGCCTGCACCCATGCCGGCAAATGTGTTCGCTAAAATTTCATCTTTCGAAAAGAAGCCCGATAGCAGCGGCACTCCGCTAATGGCCAGCGTTGCCGCCACAAACGTCCGGTACGTTGTCGGCAGCGCCCGGCGCAAACCGCCCATGCGCCGAATATCCTGCTCTCCGCCCAGCGCGTGTATGACCGAACCTGCCCCCAAAAAGAGTAATGCCTTAAAAAAGGCATGCGTCGTTACGTGGAAGAGCGCTGCCGCGTAAGCACCCGCTCCTAAAGCCAGGAACATCAGGCCCAACTGCGACACCGTAGAGTAAGCCAGCACCTTCTTGATGTCGTTCTGCCGAAGGGCAATCAGCCCAGCCATCAGCGACGTGAGCAGCCCAACAAAGCCAATCACTTCCAGTGCCGTCGGGGCCAAGCTAAACAGCGGGTGGCAACGCGCCACCAAGTAGATGCCCGCCGTAACCATCGTAGCCGCGTGAATGAGCGCCGACACAGGCGTCGGACCCGCCATCGCATCGGGCAGCCAAGTGAACAGCGGTATCTGAGCACTCTTGCCCACGGCGCCTACGAACAACAGCAGGCATATCGCCGTCAGTATGGCCGGATCGAGCTTGAGCACAGGCAAGCGCGCGAAAATGTCGGCGTAGGTAAACGAGTCGAACACTGCAAACACCCAAAACAGGCCCAGCAGCAGCCCCAAGTCGCCGATGCGGTTCATGATGAACGCTTTGCGCGCGGCTTTGCCGTAGGCCCTGTGGTCGTACCAGAAACCAATGAGCAGATAGGAACACAGCCCCACGCCCTCCCAACCCAAAAACAGCATCACCAAGTTATCGCCCATAACGAGCAACAGCATGGCGAAGATGAATAGGTTCAAATAGGCAAAGAAGCGCCAAAAACCCGCGTCGCCGTGCATGTAGCCTATAGAGTACACGTGAATGAGGAAGCCCACGCCCGTAACGATCAGCATCATCCACACCGACAGAGGGTCTATCCAAAAGGCAAAATCCACGTGGAAGCTGTCCACCGCCAAAAAGGGGTACAGCACCGTACGCATAGGCTCCGCTCCACTGTGGAGCTGTGCTAGGAGGTATACGCTGAACAAGAACGACAGCAGTACCATGCCCGAGCCTATCCAACCTACCACTCGTTCGGGCAGCCGAGCGCCCACCAAGCCGTTGAAGGCAGCACCCAGCAGCGGCAGCAAGGGAATTAGGGTAATGAGAATGTCCATGAAATTAGCCTCTCAGTTTGTCCAACCAATAAATGTCGGTCGTGTGGGTGTTGCGAAAAATCATGACCAAAATACCCAAACCCACTGCAGCCTCTGCTGCGGCCACGACCATAATGAAGAAGACCAATATCTGCCCTTGCGCATCCGAAAGGTAGGTGGAAAAGGCCGCCAGCAACAAGTTGACAGCGTTGAGCATGAGCTCTACGCACATGAGCACGACCAGCGCGTTGCGGCGAACGAGCACCCCAAAAACACCAATGCAAAAAAGGGCGCAACTTAGCCATAGGTAATACTCTATAGGTACCGTTTTTACAACATCGAGCATGATAACCGTCGAATGGCTTAGGCCCTTTTGTTTGACCTCCAGGGCGTGAAAGAATATAGGTTGAATTAAAAGGTGTGATAGATTATCGAATTTCCCGCTTCGCCAACAGTACTGCCCCTACCATGGCAGCAAGGAAGAGAATACCGGCCATTTCGAAGGGCACCACAAAGTCGGTGAAGAGTACTTTTCCGAGGTTCTGCACCAAGCCCACGTGAGGGTCGGTATTTTCAGGTATGGGCAGTGCTGCGCCGGCGCGAAGAGTACCGACGAGCGTCAGCATCAGCATGCCCGAGACTAAGGCTGCGGCTAATTTCCAGCGCGCTGTCTGGCGCGGCTCAGCTTCCGTATTTAAGTTGAGCAACATGAGGACGAATAGGAAAAGCACCATCACAGCGCCAGCATACACGATGATGTGCACCACAGCTAAGAATTGCGCATTCAGCAAGACGTACTGCCCTGCAACGGCAAAAAAGGTCAGCAACAGGAAAATGACACTGTGCACTGGGTTCTTCGTCAGCACCATCAGCAAAGCAAAGACAATAGAGGCGATGGCCAGTGTTAGGAAAACAGCCAGAGTCATAGGTAAGGCAGCTTAAGCGGGTGGGGCTTGTTTTTCGGTGAGGTGCTTTTGGCGCTTACTGACGTCAATGCGCTTGTCCGGCTCTATGCCCTCGACGAGCAGCTCTTTGCCGAAAATAAAGTTCTGGCGCACGTAGTCGGCCGGCACAATGCGGTCTGTCAGGAAGATGGCCTCCTTAGGGCAGGCCTCTTCACACAGGCCACAAAAGATACAGCGCAACATGTTGATTTCATAGACAGCGGCGTACTTCTCTTCGCGGTAGAGGTGCTCTTCGCCCTGCTGACGCTCGGCTGCCACCATGGTGATGGCTTCGGCTGGGCAGGCCACAGCGCATAAGCCACAAGCCGTACAGCGCTCGCGCCCTTCTTCGTCGCGCTTAAGCACGTGCCAACCGCGCCAAATGGGTGCGAAGGAGCGTTTTTCCTCCGGATATCTCACGGTATTAGGGCCTTTGATGAGCGCCCGCACAAAATGTTTGAGCGTGATCCACATGCCTTGGAAAACGGCAGGCAGATAGAGCCGTTCCCCAAAACTCATTTCTTTATTGACCACCACCTTCGAACGATTGGTGAGCGATTGCATGGCGTATGGTTCCTTTTTTACGATTCAAAAACAAGGACAAAGGTGCCCGTGAGCAACATATTCACCATGGCCAAGGGCACCAGAGTTTTCCAGCCCAATTGCATCAGCTGGTCGTAGCGAAAACGCGGGAGCGTCCAGCGTATCCACATAAAGACAAAAATGAAAAAAAAGGTCTTGGCCAACATCACGACAAGACCCATCAGGCCGCCTAACCACGAGGGGTCAAGCCCCGGAAAGTTATAACCTCCAAAATACACTACGGCAATGACCGCACAGGCGATAAACATGTTGATGTACTCAGCAAAGAGGAAAAAGCCCAGTTTCATCGAGCTGTATTCCGTATGGTAGCCGCCAATGAGTTCCGTTTCACATTCGGCCATGTCGAAGGGAGCGCGGTTGCACTCGGCCAATGCACACACAAAAAAGATGAGGAAGCCCAGAGGTTGGTACCACACATTCCAGTTCAGCCCCGCTTGCTGTTCGGCCATCTCGCGCAGGCTCAGCGTACCGGTGAGCATGACCACGGCGATGAGCGCCAAACCCATAGCTAACTCATACGAAATCATCTGCGCTGAGGCCCGAATAGCGCTGTACAGGGAATACTTGTTGTTCGATGCCCAACCGCCGACCATGACCCCGTAAACGCCTAAAGAGGTGAAGCCCAAAATGTACAGGATGCCGATGTTCAAGTCAGCCACTTGCAAGGCGACCGGTCGCCCAAAAAGCGTCAGCTCCGTGCCCCACGGAATGACGGCACTGGTCATGCACGCCACAAACATAAACGCTCCCGGAGCTAAAATGTACAGCCAGCGCTCGGCTGAGTTGGGCATGAAGTCCTCCTTCATGAAGAATTTCACACCATCGGCAATGGGCTGCAAAAGACCAAAAGGCCCAGTGCGATTAGGGCCTACGCGATCTTGCATGGCAGCGGCCACCTTGCGCTCGGCTAAGGTCGCGTAAGCGGCTACGCCCAGCGTAACGGTAAAGAGCGCTAACACGAGAATAGATTTCTCAAGCAATAAGGCAGTGGTGAACAGGAGAAACATACAGGCCTTTCATTTTAATTGATAAAACGGTAAGGGAGTCTTCAGGGCCTTTGCCCAAACAAAAGCAGTACTCAACGCACTACTTTTTCCTCGTCTTCGTAGTGATTCTGACTAATAACAGAATGCCGGTCAATATGCGCCGGTCCTTCGATGACCCAGTCGGTGCGCTCTTTTTTGTCGAAGCGGCAAGTGTTGCAAATAAAGTCGTGTACTTCGCCATAAGCATCTTTTCGGGCAGTTACCCGGTAAATTTCGCTGCCGTACATCCAAACAACAGCCTTGCCGGCACATTTGTCGCAGTCGCGGTGGGCATTCATAGGGTTGAGAAACCACACGCGGCTTTTGAAGCGGAAAGTGCGGTCGGTCAAAGCACCTACAGGGCAAACGTCAATGACGTTGCCCGAAAAATCGTTTTCAATGGCTTTTTCAATATATGTGCTGATTTCAGCGTGATCCCCCCGATACATGACGCCGTGCACGCGCTCGTCGGTCAATTGATTGGCCACATGAACGCACCGGTAGCACAGGATGCAGCGCGTCATGTGCAGTTTGATATAAGGGCCGATGTCGATTTGTTCAAAGGTACGGCGCTCAAATTCGTAGCGCGTAGATGCCAGGCCGTGCTCAAAAGCCAGATCCTGCAGGTGGCATTCGCCGGCCTGGTCGCAGATGGGGCAGTCCAGCGGGTGGTTGATGAGCAGGAATTCCACCACGCCTCGGCGCGCGTTGAGCACCTCTTCGCTGCTGATGTTGGCCACCTCCATACCGTCCATAACTACCTGTTGGCACGAGGCGACCAATTTCGGCAGCGGGCGCGGGTCCCTTTCCGAAGCCTTGGTTACCTTCACCAAACAAGTGCGGCATTTACCGCCTGAGCCTTGGAGCGTAGAATAGTAACACATGGCCGGCGGCACCACATCGCCTCCAATCTGGCGCGCCGCCTGCAGGATGGTCGTTCCTTCGGGTACCTCCACTTCAAAACCGTCTATCTTTACTTTGGGCATGGTTTGCTTGTTTTTTAGAAAAACTGGCGGGTCTTTCCCTTTGAATTCGAATACGTGTAGCTGTTTTGGGCAAATGACCCTAATGCGCTTAGGTAACTTGAGAGCTTGCTTTCGGCATAAAACAGTTGGCGTTCAGGCGGTTGACCAATCTGCCACCGGTGTTTTGTCCTCCAAAAGGCCGTAATTGCGTTCCAAACACAGCTTTGGCTGGCGCACGTGCCACTCAAACTCATCTCGGAAATGGCGAATGGCTGAGGCCACGGGCCAAGCAGCGGCGTCACCCAAAGGGCAGATGGTGTTGCCCTCGATCTTTTGAGCAATGTCGACCAGCAGGTCAATGTCGCTCATCTTGCCCTGCCCGTTTTCCAGGCGCCAGAGCACTTTTTCCATCCAGCCGGTGCCCTCGCGGCAAGGCGAGCACTGTCCACAAGACTCGTGGCGGTAAAAGCGAGTGAAGTTCCATGTATTGCGAACGATGCATTGGTCTTCGTCGTAGACGATGAAACCGCCAGAGCCAAGCATAGAGCCAGTGGCAAAACCGCCATCGGCCAGGCTCTCATAGCTCAACAGGCGCGGCTCTCCGCTTGCCGTTTTCGTTACCAAAGGGTAGGGCAAGATGGGCACCGATGAGCCGCCCGGCACGCATGCCTTTAAGCGCTTTCCGCCTTTGATGCCGCCACACCACTCATCGGAGTAGAGGAACTCCTCCACGGGCAAACCTAATTCGACCTCGTAAACACCCGGCCGCTGGATGTTGCCACAGGCCGAGATGAGCTTAGTGCCCGTGCTGCGACCCACGCCTATTTTGGCATATTCATCGCCACCGTCGTTGACGATGGGCACCACCGCAGCAAGGGTCTCCACATTGTTTACTACAGTAGGGCATTGCCACAGACCTTTGACGGCCGGAAAAGGCGGCTTGATGCGCGGGTTGCCGCGCTTGCCTTCTAAACTTTCGATAAGGGCCGTCTCCTCGCCGCAAATGTAGGCGCCTGCGCCCGGGCTAACGTACAGGTCTAGATGATAGCCCGTGCCTAAGATATTCTTGCCCAGCCACCCCGCCGCATAGGCCTCTGCAATGGCCCGCTCTAAGTGGAAAAGC
Organism: uncultured Saprospiraceae bacterium; assembly: GCA_937934275.1. Classification (GTDB taxonomy): domain Bacteria; phylum Bacteroidota; class Bacteroidia; order Chitinophagales; family Saprospiraceae; genus M3007. The sequence goes on from CALHAM010000129.1 coordinate 6,263, forward strand.
AGCCACGTGTACTCCCCCCGAATATAAATGTAAGAGGTGTGCGCACCCAGCGCATACGAAGACACAATCATGCCCTCGATGAGGAGGTGCGGCAAATGCTGCATCAAGTAGCGATCTTTGAAAGTGCCCGGCTCCGACTCGTCGGCGTTGCACAGCAAATAGCGAGGCACCCCCTCTGGCTTAGCTAAAAACGACCATTTCATCCCTGTCGGAAAACCTGCCCCCCCGCGACCGCGCAGCCCCGACTTCTTCACTTCCTCTACTACCTCGTCGGGCGTCATCGTCTTGAGCGCTTTCTCTACGGCGCGATAACCGCCGTATCGACGATACACCTCATAGGTGTAAATGTCGGGAATGTGTGCATGCTCGAGCAATATCTTTCTACCCATAACTGGTTTGTATGCTGTTTAGCAGCGGCTTATCTTATTCATGCTCTTCTTCCTGCTGAAAAGCCTTTAGAAATTCGTCTTTAAACTGAGAGGCCCTGACTACCGTCGCCTCAAAATCGGACGACGGAAATACCGCTACCTGAATGTTCTGACCCTCAAAATCGTTTAACCACTCCAAAAACTCGTTCAAATCGAGCGGTGCTACAGTATACCCTTCACAACCCACCTGATGGCAAAAGATTTCGGCGAACTCTCTGTGCGGAAAAAGGACAAAAGCCGATGCTGTGACCTCTTTATCCATCACGTCCAGGAGCAACCAGCCCTCGCCGTCGAAAAGCCCCCAAAGCTCTTCTTCCTGCAACAAAGTGCGCACCGTGTAGGTGTACCGCCTAAGCGGCTTTTGAGTTAAAATTTCGTCTATTTGCTTATTCGTTAGCATATTTCATGGAACGGCTGACGGCGCAGCGCTGGCTAAAACTGTTGTTGATACGCCAGAGATGTGATGGTTTTTTTAATGCATTTTCCACGTGCCCTTGTTTACCTTGCCAGCGCGACAGTCTTCGATGAAGCGGTCGAACTGCTCCTCGTTTAGGTGTTCGTGGTAAAACTCGCCTACCTGCATGACGGGGGCGTAGCCACAGGCACCCAAGCACTCTACTTCCTTGAGGGTGAACAGGCCATCGGGCGTCGTTTCGCCGCTGCGAATGCCTAGTTTGCGCTGTGCATATTCGATCAGCCGCTCGGCGCCCTCAATGGCGCAAGGGCCAGTGTGGCAAAACTCCAACACATACTTGCCTACAGGTTGCAGGTTGTACATGGAGTAAAAGGTGGCTACTTCGTAAACTTCAATGGGCTTCAGGCCGAGCACTTCTGCGACGTGGTCCATAGCAGACAGGCTAAGCCAGCCGCCATTTTCCTCCTGAGCGATGTGCAGGGCGCGCAACAAAGCGCTTTTAGCGCAGCCATCTGGGTATTTTGTCGTCAAGCGCTGCACTTCGGCCAAAGCCTCAGTAGAGTAGCGGAAGGGAGTACCGTTATGAGTAGTGAGTTGCATGGCTAATGATGAGGTGTTAGGCATCCAGCTCGCCGGCAATGACGTTTAGCGAGCTCATAGTCAGTATGGCATCGGAGAGCATAGCGCCGCAAATCATTTCCGGATATGCCTGATAATAGATAAAGCAGGGGCGCCGGAAGTGTAGCCGGTAGGGTTGGCGTCCGCCGTCGCTAATAAGGTAGAAGCCTAATTCGCCGTTGGCGCCTTCGACGGCGTGATAGACCTCGCCTTTAGGGATGGGCACTTCGCCCATCACGATTTTGAAGTGGTAGATCAGGGCCTCCATTTTGGTATAAACATCGGGTTTCTCGGGCAAATAGTAAGCAGGCACATCGGCGTGGTAGGGGCCTTCGGGCAAGTTTTCGTAGGCTTGCCGGATGATGCGCAGACTTTGGCGCACCTCTTCTTGACGCACTATAAAGCGATCGTAAGTATCGCCCTGCGTGCCTACAGGGATGATAAAGTCAAAATCCTCGTAAGAAGAATACGGCTCCAGGACGCGCACGTCGTAATCTACTCCACAGGCGCGCAGGTTGGGGCCTGTGAAGCCATAAGACAGTGCGCGCTCGGCAGCAATGGGGCCAGCCCCAATGGTGCGGTCCATGAAAATGCGGTTGCGCTCCAACAGGCGGTTGAATTCCTCAAAGCGCCCCGGGAAAGTTTTAAGAAAATCGCGGAGCTTCTTATGAAAGGCGGGCGTGAAGTCGCGTTCCATACCGCCGATGCGGCCGATGTTGGTGGTCAGGCGCGTGCCGCAGATTTCCTCGTACATGTCGTAAATGCGTTCGCGCTCCTGAAACATGTAAGTGAAGCCTGTGAGCGCGCCCGTATCCACGCCAATGACTGAGTTGCAGATGAGGTGGTCGGCAATTCGGGCCAGTTCCATGATGATGACGCGCATATACTGAGCGCGCTTGGGCACCTCGATACGCGCCAGCTTCTCTACTGTCATGTGCCAACCCAAGTTGTTGATGGGCGACGAGCAGTAGTTCAACCGGTCGGTAATGGGCGTTATTTGGTTGTAGGGCCGGTGTTCAGCCAGTTTCTCAAAGGCCCGGTGAATGTATCCGATGGTTGGCTCAGCGCTCACCACGCGCTCGCCGTTCATCTTGAGCACGTTTTGGAAAATACCGTGCGTAGCCGGGTGTGTTGGCCCCAGATTGAGGGTGGCCAATTCGCCATCCAAGCTATCGAGCGAAGAGAAGTAGGATTGAACTTCCACGTGCTAAACTGTTGAAAAACCGAACAAAAAGGTTTGATTCTGTCGTTGCATCGATTGCCTCCAGCGGGTCGCTCAATCAAAACGCCGTCCTTCGTTGCCCGTGCGTCCAAAGAAGCGGTCGTCTTTGTCGGTGCGCGTACCGTCCTCCAAGCGGTACTCTTTACGAAGCGGGAATACGTCCAAATCTTCCACATTAAGGATGCGCTTAAGGTGCGGATGGCCGTCGAAGACGATGCCGAAAAAGTCATAGGTCTCGCGCTCCATCCAGTCGGCCGTCGCCCACAGATTGGTTACCGTAGCGAGGTGTGGCTCTTCGATGGACAAGAAGGTCTTCACTCGTATCCGCGCGTTTTGGAGCCAATTGTGCAGCTGGTACACTACGCATAGCTCTCGGCCTTGCTCATGGGGATAGTGCACGCCGAACAGCGTCGTCAGGAAATGAAAATGCAGCATCTCGTCGTCGCGCAAAAACTTGAGCAGCTCCCAGGCGCGGGATGGCGCCGTTTCGAGCGTTAGCATACCGTCGTAAGCCACATAGCTGTGCTCTAATACGCCGGGGCTTTGCTGTTCGATGCGGGCAACGATGAGTTCAGGTTTCACGCTATCTGGTATTTTTCTAATAGATGCTGATATTCAGGCGAGTACCTCCGGCGGAGAGGCTCGTGTTTAACCAGCTCTTGAATTTTTAAGATGCCGTCAATAATCTGTTCTGGCCGCGGCGGGCAGCCCGGAACGTACACGTCTACCGGAATAACCTTGTCAATGCCCTGCAACACCGAATAAGTATCGAAAATGCCACCGGAACTAGCACAGGCACCTACAGCAATCACCCACTTAGGCTCGGCCATTTGGGTGTAAACTTGCTTGAGAACAGGCGCCATCTTTTTGGCAATGGTGCCCATGACCATCAGTAAGTCGGCTTGACGCGGGGAAAACGACATGCGCTCCATGCCAAAACGGGCCAAGTCGTAGTTGCTGCCCATGGTAGCCATAAATTCGATGCCACAGCACGAGGTGGCAAACGGCAGCGGCCATATGGAATGAGCGCGCGCCAGGCCAATGGCCTTGGATAGGGATGTAGCGAAAAAACCTTCACCGCCGAGGCCTTCCGGCATGTCTGCTATGGTGTAATTCATGACTTTTCCTATTTTCTTTGTCCCGATATAGTAACTTATACAAGACAGTTACGAAGAATAACGTAAGCATTTAGCGAGGGTAGATGGAAGAAATTGAAGTCCAAAAAGGAAAAATAAACCTATTTTTCCCAATCTAAGGCACCTCTGCGCAAAACGTAGTAAAAGCCAATAGCGAAGATCGCCACAAACAGCAAGACGGCTAAAAAGCCTTCAGCTCCCATGTCGCGAAAGTTGACGGCATAGGGATAGAAAAAGATAATTTCCACATCGAACAACACAAACAAGATGGCCGTCATGAAATACTTGATAGACACCGGCATGCGGGCATTGCCTTGAGATTCGACGCCACATTCGAAATTTTCGCCCTTCCGACGACTTTGGCGCCGCGGCCCAAGTAAAGGCACTACGATGAGGACCAAAGCCACAAAGGCCAGCGCTACAATAGATTGCAACACGATGGGCATAAAAGCGGAAGGCTCCATATACTTGCGCAGTTTTAGTCGTTACAACGGGTACGAGGCACTTTAAGTTTACGCCGCTTAGAGGGTAATACAGCTTATTTTAGCCGAAGGCCTTTTTTGGGCGCAAAGGTATCGAGTGGATAACTTTTATCAATCCATTGTCAAGCATACAAAATTTTTTCTTATTGATTAGGCTTTTAATTTCAAAACTCAGATGAATGTTTTGCCCTCAATCGTCAAGCCCTTTTTCTGTATGTCGTGTAGAACGCTCAGTGCGATTTTTGGGCTTTCGGCACTGCTCGGAGCAGCATGCGAGAATAGCTCCCCCCAGAATTCTCCAGGTAATACCGCCAACGCTTCTACAAATATAAATGCCGCTTACGGCACTCCCGTAATAGACGGTAGTGGCGCCGACACCGTCTGGGAAAACACCGAATGGCACCTCATAGACCAACCTTGGCAAGGGCCACTCATCTTGCCCTCGGATTTTCAAGGCCGATATAAGGTCGCCTGGGACGAAAATAGCCTCTACTTTTTAGTAGAAATCGATGACGATACCTTGAGCGAAAACACCACAGCCAATAAGGAGGCGCCCCACTTGGCCGATGCCTTACTCCTCTTTCTAGATGAAGACGCCTCGGGAGGTGAGCGCACCAACTACAACGCCTTTGCTTATGCTTTGTCACTAGATGGGCACATTGTCGACGGAATGCCCGATAGCGCATGGCACGTTTTCGACGACCATGCCTGGATTCGCTGCATTCGCCGAGACAACACCCATACTTGGGAAATCGCCCTGCGCGTCTACGACGGTAAACAATATCGTACAGAAGGCGAAAACATTCCCAAACGCCTCAAAGCTGGCAAAAAAATGGGCTTTGCTATTGCCTACGGCGACCGCGACGGCGGCCCTCAGTGGGAAAACATCATTGGAAATCTGCCTTTGAAGGGTCAAGACCCAGAAACCCCTTGGAAAAATGCCGGCATTTATCTTACGTTAAACCTTCTTCGCTAGTGCTATGCAACTTCTTGACGGTAAATGGCTCTCGGAAACCATCAAACAAGAACTCGCCGCTGCAGTCGAGCAAATCCGCCGAAAGGGCGACAAAATTCCTCACCTGGCTGCCGTGCTCGTAGGCGATAATCCCGCCAGTGAGGTCTACGTCAACAGCAAAATCAAATCCTGCGAACAAGTAGGCTTTAAAAGCACCCTGGTGCGCCGCTCTGCGGAAATCTCCGAAGCCGAATTGCTGGACATCGTTTACGAACTGAACAACAACCCTGACGTAGATGGCTTCATTGTGCAACTCCCGCTTCCCAAGCATATCAACGAAGAGCGCATCACACTGGCCATCGACCACCGAAAAGACGTAGACGGCTTCCACCCCATTAACTTCGGCCGCATGGCCCAAGGCATGAGTGCCTTCCTGCCGGCCACGCCTTTTGGGATTGTGGAAATGCTGCGCCGCTATCAGATCGAAACTGCTGGTAAACACTGCGTTGTGCTGGGCAGAAGTACTATTGTAGGCACACCCATGAGCCTGCTGTTATCGCGCAAGGGCTATCCTGGCGACTGTACCGTAACACTCACCCACTCGCGCACGCGCAACATTGCCGATGAAGTGCGCCGAGCAGATATCGTCGTGGCTGCCATTGGCAAGCCTAATTTTGTGCAAGCCGACTGGGTCAAGGAGGGCGCTGTCGTCATCGACGTAGGCATTAATCGGATTGCCGACCCCACTCGTAAAAGCGGCTCTCGCCTCGTAGGCGATGTAGACTTTGAGGCAGTTGCTCCTAGATGCAGTTACATTACTCCCGTCCCCGGTGGTGTAGGCCTCATGACGGTAGCCGCCCTGCTGATGAACACGCTCAAGGCCGCCCGTAAAGAAATCTACACCGATTGACGGGATGCTTCTGACGCTTCATCCCTTCACTAGGGGTGTCTTACATTTTCAAAAAAAGCATGCCTCCTATGCCAAGAGCAGGCCTCGGGCAATCTTCTTCCAATGCTTTACTGCCCTAACGGACCTGAGCCTCGGCGAAATGCCCGTGCCCTCGCTACCGGTCTAAACCGCCCACAAGCACCGAGGCTATCGCTGTCCAGTATTTCAACACATGCCCGTGGGTTTCTGACCACTAGTATGCTCTCTTAAAAAATAAGAAAGGATGCCCGTCGGCTATGGCCGAAGAGCACCCCTAAAGTCATGTAATAATGTCTTGCTTATCCAATGATAGCGTGGTCGCGCGCCTGATGGAGGGCATACATCATGCTGGCTGCTGCCAAGCCAAGATCTTTCAGAAAACTTGACATAGCGCCTTGCATAGCCTCACCTCCCGCCATAACACCGGGCAAGTGTACCATGAGGGCAAAGAGCAATAGCATGATAGCCAGTAAAGTAGTGGCCAACTTGTCGTATTTGCCCAGATACATGCTCACCCCAGCGCCTAAAAGACCAACGCCCGAAAGATATACCCAGGCAATTTTGGCCGGCATGTAAGCTGGTACTATACTGTCAGCCATCGCCTGCGCATTAGTGAAATGCACCAAGCCAAAAACAACGAAAGGCACGGGAAAAAGCCAGCGGCCAAGTGATAGGAAGGTGTTCATAGTGAAACCATTTTAGTGAAAGATGAAGGATGAAACAAGAAATGAAGAGGGTTTTAAGTGTTTCAACACGCAAATTTGGACAAAAAAAAGAAATAAGTATATTCTAAATCGCCTTTTTTAATAAAAAAAAGGCGGGTGACTGCCTTAAATGCCCGCTGTTCATTCTTTTCGGAATGCCAAAAGCTGCCTAGCTCAATGCAGCTCTTCGTGCCCTAGGTCTGTAGATGGTGTTTTCCAAAGAGTCGAGGGCCATTTGCCAGAGATCTTCGTACGGGATGAGTTCGATGTCGTGCGATTGGTTGGCAAAATCCAAGGGTACGCGCTTGAGCATTTTCACATAGTTTTCGGCGTGCCGAATAACTGCTGTGCGATGGAAGCCCACATCCGGCATGACGAGCAGCATTTTAATAAAACAGTTACTGCGGTAGTTGTCGTCTCGCTTGAGATAGCGGGAGGTGTATTTTTTGATGGCTTCCATGCGGTCAATGACGGCATCGTAGTCTTTGGTCAGAATGAGGTAGAGAATGTGGAAGATGAGGATGGGGATGTTCATGCCGCGTCGGTCCTTAGAGAAGATGGGCAGGTCATTGAGGAATCGCATGATGCGGATGCGGCTGATGACCGTCTCTGGTTCGTCGGGGTGGATGCGTTTAATCTGAATGAGATAGAACAAGTAGGCCTCGAATATTTTCCAAATTTGCCGAATGCCCTCGGGCAGGCCACTAAATCGTCGGTGCTTTACCGTAATTTTATAGGTGTTGTAGGCTTCTTGATATTGGCCAGAGTGAAGGGCGAGCAGTAGAAACAGCTCCTGGTATTTGAACCAGTTGAACGACCCTTGTTCCAAGAGCTGTAAGCCACGCTCGGCTGCATGGCGACCTTTTTCGTAGTCGCGCAGTTGGACATAGCAAACCATCTCTTGGTACAAAAAGGCTTGAAGCGGTACGTTGGCCACGTAGTCCTTAGCTTCAAAGAAGCGGATAGCTTTATCGCAGATGTCGACCGTTTTGCGGTAGTCGTTAACGCTGGTGTAGATGATGATCTCAATAAGGCGGCCCGTGAAATGCAGGCGATAGGTATCGTATCGCTCGAGCGCTGCCTCTATTTGGGAGAAGTATTGGCGGGCGATTTGAGGCACATCGTGTTTGGTGGACTTGTCGTTCACGTATCGGATGACAAGGTCCGTGTAGAGTTCTTCAGCTAAGTTTTCGTAGCGAAGCACCTCCTCCAAATGCCTAACCTGCTCACCGTATTGCTCGTATTTTTTCACGTTGCCTTCTATGGAGCCGTAGTATAGGCGCATAGCCCGCGTGGTGTCCAGAGCCATATCCGTGAAGTCGTAGCGCAAGGCGGCCTTTTGCACCTCTTCGGCCAATTGCAAGGTGGCGTGGTGGGCGTTTTTGCCCAGTAAGACTTTAATGGCGCCCCATTTTTTGCAGAGTTCAAAATACGCGCGCTGGCGTGCGTTGTAGTGAGGCAGCTGCAGGTCAATAACGAGCAGCATTTGCACCAGGTAATCGCGCAAGGCCTTTTTGATGCGCTTGTAAGAGATGTTTGCCTCTGGGTTGTCGGGGTACAGGATGGCCATCGCCTGCTCGTCGGTGTCCACTTTGCCCTCAGCAACTAAGTCGTACAACTGCATGGACAGTGGACCGGGCTGTAAAGCTTTGACCGTCAGGAGTGAGGCTGAGCGCAGTTTCTGCTTGGTGACAATGGAAACAAGTTCGCGGAGTTCGTGCATGTTAAGCGCCGTTTGGGAAGGCGGAGCGAGTAAACAGAAGATTGTTCGGCAACAAACCTACAGCAATCCTACAAATCTCATTCCGCAATCCGTCTGGCGCTTCCAAACAGAGATAAAAGACAGACAGAAACAGCCCAAAGGGAAGCAGGAACTCAAAATTTTACACTCCTGTAATGTCAATGATGATTACCGAGTTAGCAAGGGATTGTTGGGCTTTGAGGGGGTGCGCAGCAGCGCTGAGAATCGGGTTGTTGTTGTGGTATGCCATGATGACCTCGCATTTTTTTGTTGCGTGTTTGCGAGGTCAAAAGTCCAGGCCACCCACCCCAGATGAAGGGACAGTTCAGCGGTCTCGTAGGCGAGCTTTTAGAATGACTTTTGGTTTTATTAAAAAAATAAAGCACTGAATTTCAGTTTATTGTTAAACCATAATTCAGTGCTAAAAAGTCGTTTCAAAAAGCCCTTTATAAGACGAGTGAAGACCTTTTTTGGGTAGGTTTCGGCGTGGTGCGACTGCGGATGCGCTCCTTTGGAAGCAGGTCGAGCGTCATTTCCCATAGGTCTTCATAGGGAATAATCTCGACTTCGTACGGCTGGTTGGCGACTTCTACAGGCACTTGGGCCAGACGCTTGAGGTAAGGTTCGGCCTTACGCGCGGCAGCTTCTCGGTGGAAAGCCACTTGCGGGATTTGCACCAGCATCTTCAAGAAGCAATTGCTGCGGAAGCGCTCATTTTTTCGCACGTATCGGTCAGTGTATTTGCGCAGGGCCTCCACACGGTCTATGGCGGCGTCGTAGCGCTTCTGCTGGATGTAGAACAGCAGTTGTGCGATGAGGATGGGGATGTTTTTGCCGCGGAGGTCTTTAGAGAACGTTGGCACTTCATTGAGAAACTTGCCGATGCGGAAAGTGGGGTTAGGTATCCGGTCGGCGCGGCGGGCGTGGGCCAGCAGTTGAGCGTAGGCTTCGTAAATTTTCCATGCCTCACGGATGTAAGGTGGTTGTTGGGCAAGTTCCGCGTTCTGCAAGACCGTCGCGCAGGTATCGAAGGCTTCATCGTAGTGCTGCGTATGGGTGGCTAGTAAAAAGTACAGTTCTTGTACTTTGTACCAGTTGATCGTACCCGGTAGATAGAGGTGTCCGTGTTCGCGCAATACCTGCTGGCCGCGTCCGAAATTGCGCAGCTGTACGCAGCAGACGACGAGCTGATAATAGAAAATTTGCAGCGGCAGCTGACTTTGATAGGGCTTGCTGCGGAAAAAACTCAGCGCGTCTTCGCACAGGTTGGCGACGGTGTGGTAATCGTTTCGGCTGCTGTAGGCGAGCATTTGCAGCAAGCGCCCGTTGAGATGCAGGCGGAACGAAGTGTGAATGCGCAGATGTGGCTCGATGCGTTGGGTATAAGACTGCGCGGTGAGGGCTATGTCCTGCTGAGATGCTCGTGTAGCGGCCATAAGACTCGTTATGTCGCCATAGAGTTCTTCAGCTTCATTTTCGAGCGACCAGAGGGCCTGATATTGCCGATACAGCCGGCGATAATAGCGGTATTTTTCTACATCGCCCATAAGGATGCCGTAGTAATGGCGCAAATGGAAGGCGGCGCTCATGGCCAGCTCTGTGAATTCGAAGTGTTCGGCATGCCGGAGCATGATCTCTAGTTGCTCGACAGCTACGGCGGGGGCCTTTTTGTGTAAAAGAGCTAAGGCTGTCGCCCAGCGGCGCTGGCATTCACAGTAGGCCTGCTGTCGGTCAGAAAAACCTACTTCGTTGGGTTCCAGCAGGAAAATGGCTCCCAGTAAGCGCTCCTTCGTCTTGCTCTTCAAACTCCGCAATCGGCTAAGCGCATCGGTGCTGCCATACAGCTCCTCAGCAGCTTCGGCCTCCGTCAAGTCAGCATTGGCCTGAACAAGCGAGAAAAGGCGAGCCATTTTTGTGTCTGGAGGCAGCAGCGTACCCCACATCGGGCTAGATTGCAGCCTCCGCCACGGAAGACGGTGGATCAGTTCGATTAAGTCGCGCATGGCTGCTGTTTTTTAGAAGCGATATCCTTGTCAAAGGGCTACATGGAAGGCGCCCAAACGAGCAAAAGACTCATCGCAAAAGCAAATCCAGGCTGCAGGGAGGGGGTAGAAAAAGAAGCGGTAAGAGGCGGGCTTCGCAAAGAGTAAAGAGACTTTTCACAAGCGACGGCGATAAAAAAATTAAAAAATAAGAAAAATACTCACGAATGCTCCGAAATGCTCAAAGCGTTTTTTGTCCACGAAACAAAGAAAGAGCGTTTGCTAAACAGCAAAATCAGAAAAAAATCGGAAAATGGAGAGAGAAAGATAACGTTTGCGCGCCTTCGAAGGTAAGCTGAAAAAACTTCTTTTAACGCGGGAGCGCTTGATAATCATAGGATTAAAGATGCTTTTCTCAACTAGGTTGCCTATTTTATTTAGCTAATGTATACCTTTTTGAATTTAGCGCCAATGCCCTGATTTTTTAGAAAGCCATTTTGTTTTCGTGCGGATAGCGAGCACATCCTACATTTACCCGAAAAGAAGACGCCCTTGTAATAGTATTGTTATGAGAATGACTCTATTTGTGCTCTTCGCCTTTACGGCGTTGATCTCTTTGCGTGCACAAACGGCTGCTCCGCGCATTACCGGTAATCTGCAATCTAATGCCAATTTTTTCATCACAGACCCTAAGATTGGAGCCGTCGGCACCCCGCAGTACGACAATCAGAAATTCGGTGCCGAAAGCTGGCTGGCCCTTCACTACTCCAACTGGGGCTTCGACATGGGCCTTCGCTTCGACCTGTTTAACAACTCCAATTTGCTCAACCCAACCGGCTCTTTCACTGGAGAGGGTATTGGGCGCTGGTATGTGCACAAGGAGATTTACGGCTTCGACGTATCGGCAGGCTACTTATACGACCAGATCGGCTCGGGCATTCTCTTCCGCGCCTACGAAGAACGAGCACTCATGATCGACAACGCCCTCTACGGCGTCAGGGCAGGCTACCGTTTCAACGAAAATTGGAAAATAAAAGCTTTCACGGGCCGGCAAAAGCGCCAGTTCAGTACCTACGGCGCCGTCATTCGAGGAGGAGCCTTAGAGGGCTTTATTCAACCGGACTCGACCAAAAACTTCTCCATAGCGCCTGGCTTTGGTGCTGTAGCGCGCACTGCTGATCGCGAGACCATCAGTCGCGTCGTGAGCGAAATGCGCCGCTACCAACGGCGCGATAGCATAAAGTACAACACCTATGCCTTCACCCTGTACAATACCCTTACAGCGGGCAACTTCACTTGGTTTGTCGAGGGCGCTTACAAAACGCGCGACGTCATCTTTAACGAATTTGAGCGACTGGTTATCTACGATACTACTTACCTACCCAACGGCTCTATTGAGAACATTCGAACCGACACCATTACGGGTATTCTGGTCAATACAGATGGCCACATGTTCTACACTAGTTTGTCCTATGCCACCGAAGGGTTGGGCATCACCGTAGAAGCCAAATACACTAAAAATTTTCGCTTTCGCACCGATCCATTTCAAATTGGCGTGCAAGGCCAGATCAATTACCTGCCTCCTCTGGCCCGACAGAACACCTTCCGGCTGCCGGCTCGCTTTGCCCCCAATACGCAGGAATTGGGCGAAACGGGCTACCAGTTCGATATTCGCTACAGTCTCAGTAAGAGGGCTACTATTGGCCTCAACCTCTCGGACATTTACCGGCTGGATGGACGCAGCCTTTATCGCGAAATCGCTCCTGAATTTACTTACAAAAAGGGGCGGAAATGGCAGCTACTGGTCGGCCTTCAATTTCTCAAGTACGACATTAGTACTTACCAGTTTAAAGATGATGTAGAGGACGAAGATGACGTCGTGCCCTGGGTCCGAAGAGGCTGGCAGGGCTATGTAGATGCCTTTACTCCTTATGTTGAAGGGCTGTACCGCTTCACGCCGCGCCGCTCGCTGCGCGCAGAAGCGCAGTATTTGCTGACCGACGACGAGTTTGGCTCTTGGGCTTTTTTGCTGGCCGAAGTAGGCTTAGCTCCGCATTGGCTTATTTTTGTATCCGATATGTATAAGGTACCTCATGTGAATGCGGAGCAATACGAACCTGAAAAGACAAAGTACGATGGCTTGCATTACCCCAGCTTCGGCGTGGTCTACACGCATCGGGCCAACCGTTTTTCGTTGGCGTACGTGAAACAGGTAGAGGGCATCAATTGCGCTGGCGGCATTTGCCGCTACGAACCGACGTTCCACGGTGTGCGCCTGCAGTTGAGCTCGACGTTTTAAGGCTCCCCCCGCCTTTGAAGAAGGGTAACCCGCCGCCTTGAACGCTGCTCGCGAGCGGCGGCAAATACAGGAGCAGATGCTCACCCTTACAAATATAGTCTTTTATGAAGAAAAAAACACTTCTCGCCTGGATGTTTTGCGCCAGCGCCTGGTGGCTGTTGAGCTGCGAAGAGCAGTGGGTTATCATCGAGCCGGCCAGCTCTGGTGGCGGCGGAGGCAGTGCCGAAAAGCGCGTAGTGCTTGCTGAAGAACTCACGGGGGTACGCTGTCCTAACTGCCCGGAGGGTACGGCCGCTTTAGCCGCTCTGCAGCAGCAACACAAAGATCGCTTAGTGGTCGTGGCCATTCACGCTGCCCTGGGCTACGACCAGCCCTATCCGCAAAGTCGCTACGATTTTCGCACGCCTAAAGGTACCGAAATGGCTAATTACATCGGTGCGGCCTTTTTCTTCCCGACAGCAGCCATCAACCGCCGCATTGTGCCGCCAGAAACAGAGCCGTATTTGCCCCGCCAGATATGGGCTGGCATCATTGCTGAAGAGTTGGAAAAGCCGCTCCTTGTTGGAGTCGACCTTGCGCAGACGTACGACCCCGCTACGCGCCGCTTAGAGGTGCAGGTGAGCATCACGCCCAAACAAGATTTAGATGGCGACCACCGCTTGACGGTGCTCATTACGCAAGACAGCATCGTAGACTATCAGAAAGTCAACCTCGTTACGGAGCCGAATTACTTGCATCGCCACGTGTTGCGCAGTGTGCTCACCTCCGCTACAGGCGATGCCTTACCTGCGCTTCAAGATAAGACAACCGTGCAGCGCTCTTTCTCGCTGACGCTGCCCGCCGATTGGGAAGAGCGTCACTGCAGTGTGGTTGCCTTCGTTCATCGTGGAGGCGTTCCAAATAAAGAAGTCTTGCAGGCCGCCGAAAAACACATTCAGTGGTAATGTTGCACCTTTGCGCTGGCTTTTTAACTCAGTAAAACTTTCAAAATTGTCCTATGTTTCGTCTAACGGAAGAACACGAGGCGGTGCGAGAGGCGGCGCGCCAGTTTGCCCAAAATGAATTGAAGCCCGGAGTCATCGAGCGCGACAGCAAGATGCTTTATCCGCGCGAGCAAGTGCGCAAAATGGCCGAGTTGGGCTTTTTAGGTATGATGACCTCGCCGGAGTACGGCGGCGGTGGCATGGATACGCTTTCTTATGTCATCGCTATGGAAGAAATCAGCAAAGTAGATAGCTCCTGCTCCGTTATTATGACGGTCAACAATTCGCTCGTTTGTTGGGGGTTAGAAAAATACGGCACCGACGAGCAGAAGCGCCGCTATTTGACCAAACTGGCCAGTGGCGAGTGGCTCGGTTCCTTTTGCCTCTCCGAGCCAGAAGCCGGCTCAGATGCCACAAGCCAGCGCACTACAGCGGTGGATATGGGCGACTACTACCTCCTTAACGGCACTAAGAACTGGATCACCAACGGCGGCACCTCACAAGTGCATTTAGTCATGGCCCAAACCGACCCGGAGAAGAAGCACCGCGGCATCAATGCGCTTATCGTCGAGACCTCCTGGCCGGGTGTTGTTGTAGGCGCAAAGGAGGATAAACTGGGCATTCGGGCCTCCGATACCCACACCATCATGTACAACGACGTGAAGGTGCCCAAAGAAAACCGCATCGGCGAAGACGGCTTCGGCTTCAAGTTTGCCATGAACACTCTAAACGGAGGGCGCATCGGCATCGCAGCCCAGGCCTTGGGCATTGCTGCGGGTGCCTACGAGCTATCTGTCGAATACGCCAAACAACGCCAGGCCTTCGGCAAGCCCATCGCACAACACCAAGCCATCGCCTTTAAGCTGGCCGACATGGCCACAGAGATTGAAGCGGCTCGCCTCATGGTTTATCGCGCTGCCTACTTAAAAGACCAAGGGCTAGACTATGCCCAAGCGGCAGCCATGGCTAAATTATACGCCTCCGAAGTAGCCATGCGCCACACGGTAGAGGCAGTTCAAATTCACGGCGGCTATGGATACGTGAAGGAATACCACGTGGAGCGCCTCATGCGCGATGCCAAAATCACACAGATATACGAGGGAACCTCCGAGGTACAGCGCATCGTCATTTCGCGCCATGTGCTCGATGGTGAGCTATATTTGCCCTTCTAAGATGATGCCCTCGGGCCACGGAAGCGTGCGCGCCTCTTGCGGAGTAGTCTTACACAAATATGCCCTTAAGTGGAGCAGCATCTCTTCGACCTGACTGCGCGGGATGCCGATGGCGAGGTGTGCACCCGCGTCTTGGTAGTCTTCCTGAAGAATGCTTAAACCAAGGCGTTTGCAGGCACCTGTCCATTCGGGCAGCAGCGCATAGGCCACCTCAGCGCGCACTTCGGCCAATACCACGCGCTCAACGACAGGCGCATGGCGCAACGCTTCGGCCGCACTTTCCCGATAGGCCTGGATAAGACCTGAAGCACCCAAGAGCGTGCCGCCAAAGTAGCGCACGACTATGACGACCGTATTCGTTAGCCCCACTGCATCTATTTGCCCTAGGATGGGGCGTCCCGCTGTACCGGATGGCTCACCGTCGTCGTTGGCGCGAAAGCGCTGCCCGTTCCATCCTAAGCGCCAGGCGAAACAATGATGTGCTGCCTTCGGATGCGCTTTGCGCAGGGAGGCCAAATGGCCAAGGGCTTCTTCTTCGGTCTCGGCCGGAAAGGCATAGGCGATGAATTTGCTGCCGCGATCCTTGTACTCGCCTATACTTGGGCCAGCCAATGTGCGGTAAATGTCGGTCATAATAGGCAATACAAAGATGAGCTAGCCTTTAGTGTTGGATAGCCCTCAAGATGCACACCAGCGCGGTGCTTTATAGTCTTATGCCAGTTGTTGTGCCATTTGCCGGTAAACTCCTGTCTCCAGCTTCTCTCGGACGGCCGAGAAAGCATCCAGGGTTAGGCGAATGTCTTCCTCTGTGTGCACGGCCGTCGGTATTAGGCGCAGAATAACCATGTCCTTGGGTACCACTGGATAAATCACTACGGAGCAGAAGACGCCGTGGTTTTCGCGCATGTCGCGCACTAGTGCGGAGGTTTCTTCTAAGGCGCCGCGCATGTACACCGGCGTTACGCAGGTATTGGTATCGCCTAAGTCGAAGCCGCGCTCGCGCAGGCCATTTTGAAGGGCGTGAACGTTTCTCCACAACTGCTCGCGCAGTTCAGGGCGAGTTTTGAGCAGTTCGAAGCGCTTTAGGGCGCCTTCCACGATCGGCATGGGCAGCGACTTGGCGAAGATCTGCGAGCGCATGTTGTAGCGCAAATAGCGGATGATGTCTTTAGGGCCGGCTACAAAAGCGCCAATGAGGGCCATGCTTTTGGCAAAAGTGCTGAAGTAGAGATCCACCTCTTGGGTAACGCCTTGCTCTTCCGCAGTGCCGGCCCCTGTTTGGCCCAGCATGCCAAAGCCATGGGCATCGTCAATGAGCAGCCGAAAGTTGTAATGCTCTTTAAGGGCTACAATTTCGCGCAATTTGCCTTGATCGCCGCGCATGCCAAACACCCCTTCTGTGATGACTAAGATACCTCCGCCCGTTTCCCGGGTGATCTTCTGAGCGCGCTCTAAGTTTTTGTGCAAGCTGCTAATGTCGTTGTGCCCGAAGGCGAAACGCTTGCCCAGATGCATGCGAACGGCATCCACAATACAGGCGTGGCTTTCGGAGTCGTACACGACAACGTCGCGGCGCGTCAGAAGGGCATCTATAACGGAAAGGATGCCTTGGTAGCCGTAGTTGAGCAGATAGCCCGCTTCCTTGCCTACGAAGTGTGCCAGCGCGGTTTCCAATTCCTGATGGCGTTTCGTCTCTCCACTCATCATCCGAGCGCCCATTGGATAGGCCAAGCCCCAGCGCGCTGCGCTTTCAGCATCGGCCTTTCTGACCTCGGGGTGATTGGCTAAGCCCAGATAATTGTTGATGCTCCAGCAGATGACTTCTTTGCCCTGGAAGTACATCCGGCTCCCCAGTTCTCCTTCCAATTGAGGGAACATGTAGTAGCCTTCGGC
>CALHAM010000130.1 GCA_937934275.1 uncultured Saprospiraceae bacterium
AAAAAAAAAAAACAACAATTTCGTCTTTGTCAGGATTTGTTCTGGGCCAGGTAGGTTTGCCAGTCGGCTTCGGTATCAATGTCTAAGAGCGCCGGCAGGGCGGCGTAGCTTAGTTTTTGTCGCTGAACGATGCGGAGCGTCTGTTGCCACACTTCGGGTGTGCTCCAGGGGATGTTGCTTAAAAGGTCGGGAACAAATCGGCGCATCCCCAACAAGTAATAGCCTCCGTCGTACGTAGGGCCGATAGCCACATCGCGATCATTGAGGGCGGCAAAGGCCTGGTCTATGTGTTGGCCCTGAAGTTGCGGGCAATCGCTGCCAATGATGACAACGCGTTTGGCAAGGGCAGCAAAAGCGCGCTGAAAGGCGTCCGCCATGCGGTCCCCTAAATCACCCGCGCATTGGGTATACCTTTCGAAGCCCTCCACCGCCCAGGCATCGGCTTCGGCCGGCAGGCCGTCCGCATAGAAAACCCAGCGGCGGCTAACCTGAGCCTCCAAAGCGGCCTGAAGCGTCTTGTCCAACAGGAACCGATAAATGCGCACCGCTTCTTCGTCCCCTAAAGTACGCGCTAGGCGGGTCTTAACTCGCCCCGGAATGGGGTTTTTCACGAAAATAAGCAGGACGTCCATGAGCGCAAAAGAAGGGTAAAAGGGCTATGCCCTCGCCTCGAGCCTGAGCACCTTATGACAGCAAAGGTAGAAGAGTTCAAAACCAATCGGACAACGGGCAACAACTCATTCGTCACATTCAAAATATTTGGCTGAAAAGTATTTTAATCTCGAATACATATCAATAATTTCGAAGAAACTTAAAAATCGAAACCTATTGGCCGTCTGCTAAAAAACCGATGGTACATTTTGAGTATGGTGTAGATTTGTCCCCGATTTTTCTTTATCCGTTTTACACTAAAACAAATGCTCTATGTTATGAAGCACAAACGACTTTTTCGCTTAGCGCTCTTAACCGGAGTGCTCTTCGCGGCAGCCCTCCAAGCTGCATTGGCGCAGTTCACCGTTACAGGTCGAGTAGTAGATGCCAATGGAGAGGGCCTGGTAGGTGCCACAGTGGCTGTTGCAGGGACCAACCGAGGTACGACTACCGACCTAAACGGCAATTTCCGCATCGAGGCGCCGGGCTCACAGGCGACGCTAATCATCACCTACACCGGTTACAAGACGGTCCGGGTGCAAGTGTCTTCAGACAACCCTCGAGCCGATGTTACGCTCGAGGAAGACTTTGCCGGGTTGGACGAGGTCATCATCTCTGGTTTAGCCACGAGTGTGAAGCGGGCAAATTTGGCCAACTCAGTGGCGACCATCAGCGCGCGCGAACTGACGGGGGTAACGAACCAAAGCACGATGGACGGCGCTCTATACGGCAAGTTTCGCGGCGCTGAAATTCGCGCTAACTCTGGGGCCCCGGGCGGTGGCTTTTCTGTGCGCCTGCGCGGGGTTACCTCCATCTTCGGCAACCAGCAACCGCTGTACATCGTAGATGGAGTGTTCGTCAACAACGACGCCATCACCTTGGGCACCAATATCGTATCGGCTGCAGCCGGTGGGGGCAACCCTTCGACCAACCAAGACGACGCCTCTAACCGCATCGCCGACATTGACCCCGAAGACATCGAAACCATCGAAATCCTAAAGGGGGCTTCAGCCGCCGCCATTTACGGCTCGCGCGCAGCCGGCGGCGTGGTCATCATCACTACCAAGCGCGGCAAAGCCGGCCAGACGCGCGTTACGCTTAACCAGTCTGTGGGTTTCAGCAGCCCCATTCGCCTGCTGGGCATGCGCAACTGGACGGCTGACTTGGTGGAGCAAGAGTTCGGCCCTGCCGACCGCCAACTCTTTGAACAAAACGGCCTGACGGACTACGAGAAGGAACTCTACGACAATCGCCCGCTGCTCACCTCTACTCGGTTAGATATTTCCGGCGGCAACGAAAAAACCGCCTTCTTCATCGGCGGCACCTACCGCGACGAGGGCGGCTTGGTAGACAACACCGGATATCAGAAAATTTCGGGCCGCGTCAACATCAGCCATCGCTTCAACGACTGGATTGACCTACAAATCACCAATAACTACATCAATTCGCGAGCCGATAGAGGGTTCTTCAACAACTCGAACACCAACACGACCATCGGCTACGCCCACGCTTTTACTAAGCCTTGGCTCAATTTGAAACCCTCCACGCCCGGTGGCGACTACCCGGCCGTGCCCTCGGTAGGCTCTAACATCTTAGAAACGGTTGCACTCGTCACTAACCGCGAGCAGGTGAATCGCTACATCGGCGGCGCCAACCTCAACGTGCGCTTGTGGCACAACGACAACAACGAGATAAAGGCTGTGGTGCGCGCCGGCCTAGACCAGTTCACTCTACACACGACTTCCATCTTCCCTCAAAACTTGTCGTACTTCCGCGAACCAGGCACGTTGGGTGGCGTCTCCATTGCCGGGCGCACGCTCAACACCAACACCAACCTGTGGGGCTTTTTGGTCTACACCTTCGCCACTAACGGCGGCCTGACGCTCCGCACACAGGGCGGGCTGACGGCTGAAAACTTTGACCAGAACGTCATTATCAACACGGCATCGCGCCTCAACGGCTCGCAAACCAACCTCGACCAGTCGGGCATCGTCTCCGTCTTCCAGCGCCGCTACCCGCAAAAAGACCGCGGATTCTTCCTCCAACAGGATTTCAACTGGAAAGACCGTATCATGATTTCGGTGGGCATTCGCGGCGATAAGTCGACCAACAACGGCGATGCCAACAAGCTGTATTACTACCCGAAAGCAAACGCAGCCGTGAACGTGCACGAGTTTGGCGACTTCCTCAAAAGCAGCCCCATCAGCCAAGCCAAACTGCGCGTAGCTTATGGCCAGGCTGGCCGATTCTCCAACTTTGACGACCGCTTCAACCCGATGGTAGCCACCTTCATCGGCAGCAGCAACGGCCTGTACACCGCCACCCTGCGTGGAAATACGCAAGTAGGCCCCGAGCGCCAAAGCGAGTTGGAGTTTGGCACTGACTTGGGTTTTTTCAAAAACCGCGTAGTGCTCGACATCACCTATTACATCAAGCGCATCGACGACCTGCTGCTGCGCGCACAAGTGCCCCAGTCCACAGGCTTTACGACGCAAGTGATCAACGCGGGTGGCTTAGAGAACCGCGGTATCGAAATCGGTCTCGACCTCGTGCCCATTCGAACCGCCACCTTTAACTGGACCAGCAGCATCAGCTTCTGGAAAAACCGCTCCGAAGTTACGCGTTTAGACGTGCCGGCCTTCAACATCGGCGGCTTTGCCCTCAGCTTGGGCCAATACCGCATCGAAAAAGGCCTACCTGCCACCACCATCGTCGGAACGGTACCGCGCGACGATCCGGAGTTTGGCAAAGCCTCTTACAAAATTTACGGCGATGCCGAACCCGACTTTAACATGGCTTTCAACAACGCCTTCAGCTTGGGGCGCTTCGACTTGAATTTCCTCATCCATTGGCGCCAGGGCGGCGATGCCATCAACCTTAGCACGCTGCTGTGGGACCTGGGCCAACTGACGTGGGACTACGACGACAAAACGCTTGACCCCACCGGTCAGCTCGGCAACGGCCCTTACCGCGTAACTCAGTGGAACGCCAACCGCAATACCCAGCCCTGGATAGAGGACGCCGGTTTCGTCCGCCTGCGCGAAATCGGGCTATACTACAACATCCCACGGCGGGTCTTCAGCGACAAGTTTAGCCTGCGCCTCGGCGTCAGCGGTCGCAACCTGTTCAACCATTTTAAGTACAACAGCTACGACCCCGAAGTGTCGAACTTCGGTAATAACGTGCTGGCCAACACCGTCGAAGTAACGCCTTTCCCCAGTTCAAAGCGAGTGGTGTTCCACTTAACGGCTAACTTCTAAAGCTCTGTTTTCAAACGGTCTAACTCATTCTTCATCAACAAAAGAGTAAGCAATGAAACAAGCATCTGTAAACATAAAAATCGGCATGGCCGCACTGGCGCTCCTTATCTGGCTGAGCGCCTGTAAATTGGAGGATATTCCTAACCCTAACGCGCCCGACCAAATTAACCTGGAAAACGGCGGTGCTACCTTGAACGACTTGCGCCTACTGGCTGCCGGCACTGAGTCGGTCCTCCGCGTAGATATGGAGTTCTACTTCTGGACGGTCAACATCGTGGGCCGCGAATATTGGGACCTGCGCAACACTGACCCGCGCTACACGGGTGAGCTGCTGGGTAAAGGTGGCGGTGGCTTGGACGACAACGGCTTTCTGACTACCCGCTCGTATGCGGCTCGCTATCGCGCCGTGCGCTCCGCCTGGGTACAAATACACGCCGCGCAAACCAGCCCAGCCACTCTCACCCCCGCTCAGCGCAACGGCTTCATCGGCCATGCTCGCACCCTCATCGCCTATTCGCTTCTACTCGAACTCAACCGTCAGTACACCAACGGCATCCGCACTGATGTGGAAAACCCAGACCGCTTAGGACCTTTCCGCCCCTATGCCGATGCTCTGCGCGATATTCGGCAAATCCTCGACCAAGCTTATAACGAACTGAACGGGGCTGAGTTCCTCTTCACCTCTACGCTGGGCAACGTCGAGCGAGTGCGCCAGTTTAACCGCGCCCTTGCGGCCCGCGTCGCCATGTACCAAAACGACAAAGGCGCCATGAAAACAGCCCTTCAGCAGACTTGGCTTGACCTGAACGGCTCTATGGACGACGGGGTCTACTATATCTTTGGTGCTGGCGGTAACAACATCCTCAATCCGCTTTTCACGGTGCCGTTCCAAACGGCTTACGTGGCGCATCCTCAGTTTGTGGCCAATGCGGAACCAGGCGACCAACGCTTTAGCAAAAAGACGACTCAACTGAGCACTCCCTTCGCCACCGACGGCCTTTCGGGCGATGTGCAAGTTACGCTCGTATCCTCGAACACAGCGCCCTTCCCGATCATTCGCAACGAAGAGCTCATCCTCATGTGGGCAGAGGCGCATATTGGGAGCGACAATGCCGAGGTCGTTAAAGCCATCAATGCCGTGCGCAATGCTGCTGGCTTGGGCAATTATACCGGCCCCACCGACGATGCTTCACTGGTAAATCAATTGCTGCACGAACGCCGCTACTCGCTCTTCGGCGAAGGCCATCGCTGGATTGACATGCGCCGCTACAACCGCCTCAACCAAATACCGACCGACCGGCCAGGCGATGTGGTGCATGAAAAGTTCCCTCGGCCCATTTTCGACCAGCCCTGAGCCACGGTTGTTCGGGGTTGGTAAACTCAAGCCGACAGCCAATCAACGAGATCAATAGCTGCATCAGCCGCTCCGAATTCCGGAGCGGCTGCTTTTTTTGAGCGCGCCCCTAAACGCCTTGCTCATTCAAGAACATAGCTCTAATTTACGCCGACTTTTTACTCCCTATACCGTTCACTTCTAAACTCTTCATCCCCGCTATGCACAAACGCCTGTTACTCATCTTCGTTTGGGCGGTTGCAACTTGCGCCTTGACAGCGCAAACGGCAGCAGATGTCGTGGTCCCAATCACCGTTACCACGAGTACTAATCCGCCTTCAATTACCCTGAACTTCCCTAGTCAACCAAGCGACACGCTGACCATCATCGGTCGAAAGCTGCTCAATCAGACCCAGTGGCAAGCCATTGGCTTGCCCGGCAACGCTACGACGTTTACGGACGTGAATGTGAGCGCTGGTGTCGGCTATGAATACCTCGTCATTAAGCGAGGCAATAATGTACCCAACCAACGGATAGGCCTAACGTATGCAGGTATCCAAGTGCTGACCCCGCTCTATCGAGGAAAACTGGTTTTAATCGTAGACAATACACTGGTCAATCCGCTGGCCTCCGAACTTAATCGACTTGTACAGGACTTGCGCGGCGACGGCTGGCAGGTCATCCGACACGATATTGACGTAGCCACCAGTAGTGTAGCTTCGGTGAAGACTATCCTGCGCAACGAGTACAACAACGACCCCGATAACGTTACCGCTGCTTTGCTCTTTGGCAGCATTCCTGTGCCCTATTCGGGCAACATCGCTCCCGATGGGCACCCCGATCATCTGGGCGCTTGGCCAACCGACTACTACTACGGCGATATGGACGAGACAGCCTGGACGGATAACACCGTCAACAATACTTCTGCAGCCCGCCCAGCCAACCGCAACGTGCCTGGCGACGGCAAATTCGACCAAAGCCAAACACCTACCCTTGCTGAAATTGTCGTCAGCCGCGTCGACTTTTCTAAGCTCACCACCGGATGGGACGTGCCACAAGTAGAGCTCTACCGCCGCTATCTGGACAAAAACCACGCCTTCCGAACGGGCGCCTACAAGCCGAATAGCGAAACCTTGGTAGATGACAATTTCGGCTACTTCGGCGGCGAAGCCTTCGCCCAAAACGGCTATCGCAACGGATACGCCATTACTGGCCCCACTGCGGTGCAAAACCTCGACTTTTTTAACGACACCGACAACCGCAGCTTCCTTATCGGCTACGGCTGCGGCGCCGGCACGTACACCAGTGCTGCTGGCGTAGGCTCTTCGGCTAATTTCCAGACCGATAGTGTCAACATCGTCTTCTCCATGCTCTTCGGCAGCTATTTCGGCGACTGGGATTTTGAAAACAACCCCTTCATGCCCAGTGCGCTGGCCTCTAAGGGCGGCATCTTGGCTTGTGCGTGGGCAGGCCGGCCTAATTGGCACCTACACCATATGGCCTTGGGCGAACCCATAGCCACCAGCACGTACTGGGTATGGCTGAACAGCTTCCTGCAGTTCCCCGTTTACCCGCCCAACTTCGGCGGCGACCTCATTCACGTAGGCCTACTGGGCGATCCTACTCTTCGCGCTCACGCTGTACGCCCTGCACAAAATCTAGTCGCTACGCCTGAGTGCGGTACCATCCGCCTGACGTGGGATGCTTCACCAGACGCCAACTTGGGCTACCTGGTCTATTGGGCCGAACACCCCGACAGCATCTATCAACTCATCAGCAACCCCGTTACAGGTACGACTTTCGTTGACTCCTTCCCCGTAGAGGGCGAAAACCATTACATGGTGCGCGCCCTGCGCTTGGAGCAAGTTCCCACGGGGTCGTATTTCAATCAAAGCACCGGCATTTTCACCTCCACTCCCTATGAGGACGTTCCGTTAGAAGCCACTATTGAATATACCGACATTTCTTGCAACGGTGCCAACAATGGAACGGCTATTGCCGTAGCTACGGGTGGCTCATCGTTCGAGTACGAATGGTCTAACGGTGCCACCACACCAACCATCACCGACTTGGCCCCTGGCTCATACACGGTTACCATCACCAACAACTACGGCTGCACCACCGAGGTAGAGGTATTCATACAAGAGCCTGACCCTCTACAAGTGGAAATCACTGCCATCAATCCCTCTTGCGCAGGCGCTGACGACGGCAGCATCCTGCTCTTGGCTAATGGCGGAACACCGCCTTACACCTATTTGTGGGAAACAGGCGAAACGGTGCCAGAACTATTTAACCTCCCTGCAGGTACTTTCCAGGGCACTGTAACGGATGCGAATGGTTGTACGTTAGAAATTACCGTGTCGCTCGTTGCATCGGATGTGCTCGAGCTGACACTGACAACTTTCGACATCCTATGCGGAGGGGCCTCTACAGGGCGCATAGAAACTGCCGTTAGCGGCGGTACTCCGCCGTACACATACGCTTGGTCAGATGGCAGCACAGCGGCCAACTTAGAGAATGCCGCGGCCGGCTCCTATCAAGTGGTCGTAACGGACGCCAACGGCTGCTCCATCGAGGCTGAGGCCGTACTTAACGACGGTTACTACCTTTCCATCTCTGGTGAAGTCAATGATGCTGGCTGCGCCGGCTCCTCAAACGGCAGTGTCCTCTTGACGGTTGGCGACGGCGTCGAGCCGTACAGCTACGCCTGGTCGAACAATACCTCAGCGCAAAATTTGGAGGGCGTTCCGGCCGGTACGTATACCGTAACCGTCGCAGATGCCAACGGCTGTACCCGCTCCGAAACTTTCGTTGTCGGTCAGGGCACCGACCTGCAAATCATCACCACAACCGATCCCGTGCGCTGCTTCGGCGAAGCCACCGGCAGTGCTACGGCCGAGGTTAGCGGCGGCACACTCGACTACATCTATTTATGGTCGAACAACGCCACTTCGCCCACAGTCGATAACCTGCCCGCCGGCACGTATACCGTAACCGTAACGGACGCTGCTGGCTGCACACAAACCGCCACTGCTGTGGTTGAACAACCCACTGCCATCGCCGGCCAGGCACAATGGACGGCCCTGCCTTGCCGGCAAGACCTGGGCAATGTTACACTCACTGTCGATGGTGGCACTCCGCCCTATACCTTCCTGTGGTCGAACGGTGCCACTACTCAAAACCTCACTGACGTAGCACCTGATGTTTACACCGCAGCAATTACGGACGCTAACGGCTGTACCCTGGAAGTGACGGCTGCAATTGTTCAGCCCACGCCCCCGCTGAAGGCGGATATCACCTTCGTGCAAACCTCTTGTCCCGGTATAACGCCTAAGACGGGAACGCTCACCGCAGTGGTAAGTGGAGGCACGCCCGGATACTCTTACCTGTGGTCCAATGGCGCTACCACACCAACCCAAACGGACGTTGCTTTTGGCTCGTATACCGTAACCATTACCGATGCCGTCGGTTGCCAGCTCGTATATGACGGCATTGCCGCCTTGTTCATCCCCGACTGGGAAGTGTCGGCTACAGCGAGTCCAGTGGCTTGCTTTGGCGGCAGCGATGGTGCTGTGTCCGTTGAGGTTAACGGTGGCACACCGGGCGGCTATACTTATGCGTGGTCCAACGGTAGTACCTCAAAAGGCCTAACCAACGTGCCGGCAGGTACCTACACGCTGACGATTACGGATGCAGCGGGCTGCACTACGACCATTTCCGCTGAGGTGACGGAGCCAGCCGCCCTCAACATCACTACTATCGTACAACACCTCAGCTGTCCGGGCGCTGCCGACGGCTCGATTTCCATTCTGGTAATGGGTGGAACCCCGCCATACGAGTTCGCTTGCAGCAACGGAGGCAATACGAGCACTTTGGACAACTTGACAGCGGGCAAGTACGCTTGTACTATAACCGATGCTAACGGCTGTACTAGCCTAATGCAGGCTGAGATACTATCGCCTGTAGAACCCTTAGTTGTCCTCGTGGGTGCTGATACCGCCTGTGTGGATACAGGTCTTTGGGTCTATCGCCTGCAGGCTACAGGGCTGAGCGGCCTCACCTGGTCGGTTGCGGGTGGAACCATTGTGAGTGGCCAAGGTACGGATGCCATTACTGTCGACTGGACGCAGACCGGCATAGGCACCGTAAGCCTGGCCTACACCTGGGGGCAAAACTGCACCGGCATTGGAGCGGAAAAACAAATAATCGTCAAGCAATGCCTCCTCAGCACGCAGGAGCCGCGCCTGTCGGGGGTCTGGGTGGCTCCCAACCCCTTCCGCGAGTCTGTGGGCATCCGTTTTGAGCGGCCCGTACAGCCCGACGCCAGGCTGCGCTTAACCTCCGCCAGCGGCCAACTTATCCTGGAGCAAAAAATCGCCGACGCCGACACTTACCTAACCACTGCCCACTTGCCTGCAGGTGTGTACTTGCTGCAACTGACCGAAAACGGCCAGATGGGCACATGGCGACTGGTAAAGATGGAGTAATTGGCAAAGCCCCCAAAGCCTTTGAGAACTACAAGACAGGGCGGTCGCTTTTGAGCGGCTGCCCTGTTTTTAACCTGGGCTTTGCCTATGCACAAGCGCTATTGCCTTACTTTGCTTTAAAAAAGCATATGGAACACCACGCGTCTTTAACGCATTATCACACCCTGCTCCGGGCAGAGGAAGAAGTAGAAAACCTCCAAAAGTCGGTCAAGGAGCAGATCGTTAAGAATTGGCTGCCTCGTTACACAGGTATGCCGTTGGAGAAATTTGGCCAATACATCCTACTGGTCAATTTTAGCAACTATGTGCACATGTTTGCCGACAAACATGACGTACCCGTCTACGGCGCCGACCGCCCTATGCAAGCTGCTACTGCTGAAAATATTACCATCATCAACTTCGGCATCGGCAGCCCAAATGCTGGGCTAATCATCGACCTCCTCGAGGCCATAGACCCTAAAGCTGTGCTCTTTTTGGGCAAATGCGGCGGCTTACGCGACAACAAAAACCAGGTAGGCGATCTCATCTTGCCCATAGCAGCCATTCGCGGCGAAGGCACCAGCAACGACTATTTGCCGCCCGAAGTGCCTGCCCTGCCCGCTTTTGCCTTGCAAAAAGCCATCTCCACCACCATCCGCGAGTACGAACAGGACTACTGGACGGGAGTGGTCTACACCACTAACAAACGCGTATGGGAACACCGCGAAGACTTTAAAAAGCGCTTGCGCGATTTGCGCTGCTACGCCATCGACATGGAAACGGCCACCATCTTCGTCGCTGCCTTCAAAAACCGGATGCCCGCCGGAGCGCTCCTCCTTGTCAGCGACATGCCCCTGAAAAAAGAAGGCATTAAAACAGAAGCCAGTGATCGCGTCGTAACCGCCAAATTTGCTGAAATGCACCTCAACATCGGCGTAGACTCACTCCGGCAACTCATCAACAAAGGCCTAACCGTCAAGCACCTGCGCTTCGAAGACTAAAGGCCGAAGCCCTTCTTTTTCGAGTTTCCAGAGCCTTGCTTTCGACAAAGTGCAGCTTCTTTGCAGCAGCCCACTGCTTTGGCTAACTCTCTGACAAAAGTGCACCTTAGACCTACCAATCCTGCTCGGCATTCATGAAAAATCCTTTTCCGCCCGGAACGAAAATCGCCATCACCGGCGATTTAGGCAGCGGAAAAAGCGCTGTAGCGCGCCGCCTATGCGAGCTGACGGGCTTTGAATACTTCTCCACTGGCCGCATCCAGCGCCAACTGGCCGAACAACTGGGCGTAGATACCCTCACCCTCAACCGCATGGCCGAAGTGGACCCAACCATTGACTATCGAATCGACAACGCTATTCGAGCGCTGCGCCACAGCAACAACCAATATGTTGTAGATAGCCGACTGGCCTGGTTCTTTATCCCAGAGGCCTATAAAGTTTACCTCACGGTAGACGTGCGCACTGCCGCTGAGCGCATCCTGAACGACTCTGCGCGCCGCAGCGAACAGTACCAAAGCCTGGAGGAGGCCATCGAAAAAATTACGGCCCGCAAAGTCAGCGAAAACGCCCGATACCTTCGTCTTTACGGAGCCGACTGCTCCAACATGGACAATTTTGACTTAGTGCTCGATACTACCCATCGCACCATTGACGAAGTGTGCGACGTCATTTTGCTCTCCCTTTCAGCAGCCTTACATACTCCGTGAAGCTACGTTTTCCTGGAGGCGCTCTTCGCGCCATATGCGTCCGCCGCGCAAGTACAAGATGCGACCCGTTCGGCGCGCCAACTCGAGGTCGTGCGTTACTAACACAAGAGCCGTGCCCGCATCGCGATTAAGCGCAAAGAGCAAATCGGCTACAATGGCCGCATTTTCAGCGTCCAAGTTGCCCGTAGGTTCGTCCGCAAAGAGGATTTGGGGGCGATTCGCAAAGGCGCGCGCAAGGCTGACGCGCTGTTGCTCGCCGCCCGACAGTTGGGCTGGGTAGTGATGCAAGCGCTGGCCTAAACCGACGCGCTCTAGCCATTGACGCGCCACTGCCTCTGCTTGGCGCTCCCCGCGCAGTTCCAGCGGTGTCATGACGTTTTCTAAGGCTGTAAGCGTAGGCAGCAATTGAAAATTTTGAAAAATAAAGCCCACCCATTGATTGCGCAGTGCGGCCCGCTCGTCTTCAGAAAGCGCTTCCAAAGAAATACCGTTGAGCATCACTGTGCCTCGAGCCGCTCGGTCTAAACCGGCGCAAAGCCCTAAAAGCGTCGTTTTGCCGCTACCGGAGGGGCCAACGATGGCTAGCGTTTCGCCAGCCGCCAAGTCAAAAGTGATGTCTTCCAATACTGTGAGCCGCTGGCCTGAGGCCAGCGCGTAGCTCTGAGTAAGCGCTTTAACCTGTAGCATGGTGCAACTATTAGCTAAGGTGAACGCCTTAGGGCCTGACAGAGTTCAAAGGCGCAGAAGTTTAGCAGAAAAATAATCTTTCGGCTTCAAAGCGCCGGCAGCTCAGTTGTGCTATATTTAAGGCTTAAAATACAAAACCTGTCCTTTCCTTTCCCAAAACAGATTTTCTATGACGAAGAAAATAACGTGGTTGCTCCTGACGACACTTGTCGGCCTGTGGGCTTGCAAAAAGAGCATTTCCTACAGCGATGCCTACTTAGAGGAAGTAGCCCGCTACGTGAGCGCCTATACAGGCGGCGGCATTGGCCGTAGCGATGCCATCATCGTGCGCTTTGCACGGCCAGCGGTGGGTCGCGAGCAGATAGGGCATAAGGCCGCTTCCGGCATTTGGTCGATATCGCCCGCCATTCGCGGCGAAGCAGTTTGGAAAGACGAATACACCTTGCGCTTACAACCTCAAGAGCCGCTGGCGCAGGGTAAGCACTACACGGCGCAAGTCGCTTTGAGCAAAATCTTCGGCGATGTGCCAGAAGCTGCCGCAACGTTCGCCTTTTCGTTTGCTGTGCGTCCTTTAGCTTTTGAAGTAGAAGTGGATGGCCTGCGTTCAGAGGAGGGTGTCCGCCAGCCGCAAGTGATAGGCCGACTGCGCACCAGCGACCCTGTAGAAGCCGACGCGGTAGAGCAAGCCCTAAGCGCAAAGCAGAACACTACCTTTCTGCCTGTGCGCTGGACGCACAGCAGCGACGGCAAGACACACGAATTTGTCGTTGACAAAGTTGAGCGGACCCACGTGCGCTCTAAAGTCGAGCTGCAATGGTTAGGCAAGCCCTTAGGCCTTTCGGGCAAGGATGGCGCCCAGAGCATTGTCGTGCCGGCTCAAGGCGAGTTTGCGCTTCTCAATGCCCGCATCGTACGCGATGCCGAGCCGCACATCCTGCTCAATTTCTCCGATCCGATTTCTACCCAGACCGACTTAGAGGGGCTTATCCGACTGGAAAACGCACCCGAAAAACTCCGCTTTGCCGTTAACGCCAACTTCGTGCGCGTCTACCCGCGCGAACCACTCACGGGTACGCATCGCCTCATCGTGGAGCGCGGTCTGCGCAGCGTAGGCGGTACTCTGCTGGACGGCCGCAGCGAATGGCCCTTGGAGTTTGGCGCGCTGCGCCCTCAGGTGCGCTTAGTGGGCAATGGCGCCATTATCCCTAGAAATAGCGATGGCCAAATCCTTTTTCCCTTCGAAGCTACCGGCTTGCGCGCCGTAGACGTTGAGATCTTCAAAATTTTTCAGAGCAACGTCTTACAATTCTTGCAAACCAATGACCTAGAGGGCGAAACCGAATTGGAA
>CALHAM010000131.1 GCA_937934275.1 uncultured Saprospiraceae bacterium
GAGACATCATAGAAAATGTTGCCGAGGCCGCGTATCAGGAGGCGCGCCTGAGTAGTCGGCGGCACACTGAGCACAACGTCTTCTGTGCCGTCGTTGGGCGTGCTGGCCACTAGCGTGGTGAAGGTACTTCCTCCGTCAGTAGAGATGAGGATCTCGACGTTGGCACAGTTGATGGGCGAGGCGGTAGTGCCTGCCACGTTCCAAGTAATGGTTTGCATGGAGTTGCTGGGATAGCTCTCGCTGCCGTTAGGCGAAGTAACCTGAAACGGTCCTGCGGCGGCCACCGTGCTGACGGTCATGTTGGCTTCAGAGGTGCAGCCAGCCAGGGGGTTGTTGTCGCGTACCGTTAGGCGGAAGCTCATAGAGCGCCCTATCGAGGGCAGCACCTCCCAAGTAGGCGTCGTATTGGCCAGCACTGCAGCGAAGTTAGGAAGGTAGCGCCTCTCCTCACTTACGGGCTGCAGCGAGCGAAAAACCGGTCCAGAGGTATTCGTCGACTGCGGTGGCATAGGTTGTGCAGGTGAAGTGAAAGCGTTCATCTGCTCCCAGCAATACGTCAAAGGGTCGTTATTAGGGTCAGAGGCTGAGCCGGTCAAGACCAATGGCGTTGAATGTGGCACAGAGTAATTGGACAGTGCAGCTAAGACGGGAGCTGAGTTGCCCGTTGTCACGTGGGTGGCACAGGCATTGCCGCCGCTGTTACTGGTCACGAAGGCGCCGATCTGCTGGAGGCTGCGCGCGTGGAAGTAATCGTCGCTGTTGTTTTGCACATTCGGAGCGCAAATACCCGCATAGCCCATGATGGTCGAGGCGCTGCCCGGCTCCATAGCTGATGCATTGGAGCGATTACAGTTGTTGTACTGAGTGTGCTGAGCACCGTATTGATGACCCATTTCGTGCGCTACGTAGTCAATGTCAAAAGGGTCGCCTACTGGATTGGGCGAGCCAGTAACTCCTTTGGCTTTGTTAGCTGCACTACAAGGGCTGTTCAGCACGGCTACGCCACCACCGCCGGTGCTAAACACATGCCCAATGTCGTAGTTGGCCGTGCCAATGATGCTATCGCAGGTAGCCTGGTTCTGGTTGAGCATAGTGTTGCCGCTGTTGTTGGTGTAAGGGTCGCTTGCCGGGTCAGTAAAGATGATGGCCGTATCGTTGGGAATGATAACCATGCGCAGGCCACAGTCGCGCTCAAATACACCGTTGACGCGCGTCATGGTCGTTATCATGGCAGCTAACGCCGGCGCTTTGTTTGAGCCGTAAGCACCGTGATAGTTGGCGTATTCGCCTGTGCAAGCCAGGGCCAAGCGATACTCGCGCCGGCTGCCACAGTCACCTGCACGCAACTGGACACCAGCAGGCAGCTCAATGGTTACTGCCTCGTCGGCCACGTGGCATTCCCAGCGGTGTTCGCTTTTCTTGACGTAATCCTTCCGGTAGTAGCACAAGTAATCGCGCGTGTTGCCGCGCGCATAAGGGTCTATGAACACTGTGCTGCTTCCGGCAATAAAAATCATGGCGTGAAAGCCCGCTGGTGTAATATCGAAGCGGGCGGTTAACCCCGAATGCGAGAGGCTTTTGCCTGTAAAAGAGCGAATATCGGGAAAAGCCCTACCCAAGTCTGGGTGCATGACGGGCGCTTCCCAGACCTCAAAGCGCACCATTTTGCCGTTGGCCAACGGCATGTCTAAAGATAAACCCGCACTACCCTCCAAATAATCCTGCTCGGCAGGTGCCCCGCGCAAGTAGGCGCGCATCTCTTCGAAGTCGAGTCGGTAGAGCCGATACACGCTCGGAACAATAAGGCGATCGGACGCGGCGGCAGAAATTTGCTCTTCGCGAATAGGCATCCAAACGGGCTGGCTTTGAGCCGGAGAGTTTGTAAGCCAAGTGGAAACTAAAAAACTTCCGAGCAAAGGAAGTAAGGGTCTCATAGGCGAGAAGGTTTTAGGTGAGATAGCGTCCAGTACCTACTTTCTTTGTGTGCAAAATAACGCATCTTTTCGCCAAAATAGTTCCTATGTGCGGACGCTACTCTTTCGTACCCACGGCTCGGCAGGTCGAAACTGAACTTCGAGGTATCGACTTACCTAACGACCTAACTTTTTCCTATCATATTGCTCCAACAGAGCGCGCATGGGTCATCGCTTCCGATGCGCCGCATCACCTACAGCCCATGCGCTGGGGATTAGTACCAGCATGGAGCAAAACCTTTCGTCCTTCTGGGCGCACCATCAACGCGCGCGCTGAAACACTGTGGGAAAAGCCTGCCTTTCGCAATGCCGCGCTCCGAAGGCACTGCCTCGTACCTGCCGACAGCTTCTACGAATGGCAGCGTCAAACCGACGGTCGGCGCCTACCCTACCGCATCTTGCCTGCTAACGGCTCGCTGCTGTTTATGGCCGGCCTTTGGGAAGAATGGCGCGGCCTCAACGAACGGCACCGCTCCTTTGCCATCATCACAGTGCCGGCCAGCACCGACCTGCTCGACTTGCACGACCGCATGCCGGCCCTACTGCTCTCTGAGCAAGAATGCCAAGCCTGGCTGGCCAGCGACCTACCTCCTCACAGCCAGCAACCGCTGCTTAAGACAGCGCCCGCCGGCTGGCTTACCTATTACCGCGTCTCCGAATTTCTCAACAAGCCCGGCTTCAACGACTGCAGCCTGCACGAGCCTGTACCTAACTAGTGAGTTACCTCGCGGTAATACATGTTCCAAGCCAACCAGTCATTGACAGGCGTCCGATTGCGCAAATAACGCACTAAAATAGCCAGTGTGCTGACGTTCGGAGACATCCGCAGCATAACATCACCCGACGCCAACCGGGCGTAGTTCGACAATGTTTTGTAACTCAACATCTGGCCGGTTGCCTCTTCAATGAGGCAACTCAATGCCTGAGCTTTGCCACAAGTCAGTGGAGAAATCGGTTCTCCAAAAGCCTTTAGGTGCACCTCGCCCAGTAACTGTCGGAAGGCGATAATCTCGTGTGTTTTCAATGTCATCGTATCGCAATTTTTGGGTAAAAAGAGGATCAGTAGCCCTGCACGTGCAGAACAGCAGCTGTCGCAAGCCGTTGTCCCTTGTTAATTGTCAACACTATTGTCGCGATGATATTCGGCTCTCAATCTTTTGCCCAAGAGGAGGCGGCGCAAACTGCGCCTCAAACTTCTTCCGGTAAAAGGCGCTCCAAAAGGCGAAAAGTATAGCGATAGAGGTTCCTCCCGTCCGCTTCGTGCTCCTCGCGCCAAACCTCGCGCCATTCCGCCAAATGGATTTCAGGGAAAAAGACATCACCGGGTGGCTCGATGTCCACCTCTGTCAAATAAAGGCGATCCCACAATTCAAGGCTTTCGCGGTAGATATCGCCGCCCCCAATGATAAAGACCTCGTCATCACCCATATCTAAGGCAATGCCCAAGGCTTCTTCAATAGAGTGCGCCACCAGCACTCCCTCAGCAGCAAAGAATGGGTCGCGCGTGATGACGATGTTGGTGCGCTTAGGCAGCGGACGCCCAATGCTCTGGAAGCTATTGCGCCCCATGAGGACACAATGGCCCAACGTCGTGCGCTTGAAGTAGGCCAAATCAGCAGGCAAGTACCAGGGAATTTGGTTGTTGTAGCCAATAACACCGTTTCGGGCGACGGCAGCAATAGCGGAGACAAGCATGCAACGCAAGATTTTGAGCGTAAAAAAACGCCGCTTTCCTCACAACTCCAGAGGAAAGCGGCGTCTGTAAACACCTCTGCGGCAGAAGCCTCAATATCTCTTCGTCAAAACAATCTTGCGCGCCAGCGTCTGGTCGTCCATGCGCAACAGGAGGGTATACAGACCATCGGCCAGATCGGAAAGATCCAAAGAAAACCGATGAGGTGCCTCGACGGCTTGCTGGAAGACTAATCGGCCCGTCAGGTCAAAGACCGTTAGATGCACCTCACCACTCAACGGCTCAGGGAATAGGACGGTCAACACTCCTGCTGTTGGATTGGGCATGATGAGCAGGCCGTTGGCCCAATGAGGTTGAGCCTTGGTGCTGCTCAGGCTATCCACCACAAAAGGTCCCGCTGTTGTGGTGCAGCCCAACTCATCGGTAACGATAACAGTGTAAGCACCGTTGGTAACGCTATCCAAACTCTGAGTCGTAGCAGGGAAAGGCTCACCATTGCGGAACCACTCGAACGTGTACGGCGATAGGCTGCCGCTCACGTTGATGTAAACGCCACCGAGACCGAGACCTCCTTTATCGGGCAAAATGGTATCCAGTGTCACGACTAATGGCGTCAGCACCGTTACTTCAAAGGTGCAACTACCCACATTCCCGCCGGCATCGGTATAGCTATAGGTTACAGGTGTTGTGCCGATGGGGAAGGTGGCACCACTGGGCAAGCCTTCTACTAAATCGAACGAGCCGCCAATGCCCAAGCAGTTGTCTACGGCTACCGGGGCCGGATACTGCACGACGTTATCTTCAGAGCAGCGAATGATGCTGTTGGGGCAGCTCAGTTTAGGCGGAAGCGTATCGCGCACGCTGACGATGATGGTATCCGTCGTAGTGTTGCCCACTTCATCGATCGCCGTAATGACCAGAGGCTGCTCGCCTACATCCGCGCAGGTGAAGGCCTTGGGTTCAAAAGTAACTTCTTTGACTAAGCAGTTGTCGGAAATGGACAGCCCGGGCAAGTTCTGCAAGTTGAGCGTAACGCTGCCCGACGGGCCGAGGAACACTTTAATAGAGTCGGCCTGGATGGAAGGCGGCTCATTGTCCGTTACTTCAATAGTAGCCTCAGTGGTGATGGTACAGCCGTTGGCGTCGGTAGCCGTTACCGTGTAAGTACCCGGATACAGCCCAGCGATTTCAGGACCTGTTTGGTTGTTGCTCCACTGGTAGGAGATATTGCCCGTTCCTCCACTGGCGCTTGCGGTAATGCTACCCTCGGGGCGCCCCAGGCATTCCGTATTAACGACTGAGAGTAACTCGAGGGTCAGGGCGGGTGGCTCTTCGATCGTAACTTCGCTTACAGCATCGCAGCCTTTACTGTCTATGATGGTAACCGTGTAGGTCCCAGCGCTTAGGCTTACCTCTGTTTGAGCGGTTCCTCCTGAACTCCACTGGTACGCGATGGGCGGAGTGCCACCGCTGACGACTACTGAGGCACTGCCGTTGGCCTCTCCGTTGCAGAGTACTGGGTTAGCCAATACACTTGTCGTAATGGCGCAGAAGGGCGGCGGTACTTCTACGACTTGTTCGTCAGTACAGCCGTTGGCATCGGTAACCGTTACTGTATACAGGCCTGCCGCTAGGCCGGTGATCGTCTGCGTAGAGTCACCGTTGCTCCAAGCGTAGGAGTAGGGCGACGTACCGCCGCTGGGGTTAGCGGTAGCCGTTCCGTCGCTGGTACCCACTCCACTAGTACCGGTAGCACTGACATTGGCCACAAGAACTGCCGGTTCGGTAATGGTAAAGGAAAGCACTTCAGGGCAGTTAGCGCCGTCCAACACTTCAACAGTATACGTACCAGGTGCCAAGTTGGCGATGGAAGGAGTCGCCTCGCCGTTGCTCCAAACATAAGTGAAAGGACTTACGCCCTGTATAATAACCACCTCTGCTGCGCCGTCGTTAGATCCCTGACAGGTCGCATTTTGGGTGCTTACGTCCACATCAATTGTGCAATCGTAAGCGCTAACACTGACGACGCCCACAGCCGTACAGCCGTTGGCATCGGTAACCGTTACCGTGTAAGTTCCCGGTAGTAAGTTTTCAATAACGGCTGTGGTATCGCCGTTGCTCCAGGTATAGGAGTACCTAGGTGTACCTCCAGCGGGCACCGCAGTGGCTGTTCCGTCAGCAGCCCCATTGGCCATTTGTGGTGTGCTGGTGGTGGTAACCGTCAGCAGGGGGGGGTGCCCGACGGTAACGCTGGCCGTCGAAGAGCACCCTTCACCATCGGTAACGGTGATGGTGTAAATTCCTGCAGCCAGCCCCGAGATAGAGGGCGTATTAGCACTGTTCGACCACAGGAAGGTATACACCCCGTCACCACCCGTGGGCGAGGCGGAAGTAGCGCCATTTTGCTCGCCAAAACAAGTTACTGGCGTTACGTTCTCTATGCTAATGGCTACCGGTTGGCGCTGGATGACCGTGACGGTAGCGCTGGCTGTACAACTATTGTTTTCGTTCGTGATGACCAATATGTAAGTACCCGGAGCATCCACTTCAAAGGCAGGCAAGTTACCAGTATTAAATTCAACGCCATCTGGCCGCCGCCAAAGGTGAGTCCGAGCGGAAGGGGGCAAATTGCTGGAGGCAATGAGGTTGATAGTGGCGTTCTTACAATTGAGGTTGCCCGATGCGCTTACCCCTGCCTCGGGCGGCACAGTGTCTATGGTGACCACAGCCGCAGCCGTGCTGGTGCAGCCGTTCGAGCCAGTAACGATGAGCAAGTAGGTGCCGGGCTGGTTGACCGTCGGATTAGGGATATTGGACGAAAACCCTCCCGGGCCGCTCCAGGCAAACGCTGGGTTGTTGGCTGGCGAGGCGCCCATGAGTGTAACTTGCTCGATCACGCAGTTCAGCCCTCCGCCCGAGGCGGAAGCACCCGGCGGAAGGGTGTCGCCCTGTACTTGGGCAATAGCGGAGTTGGTGCACCCTGTGTTGCCATCGCGCACCACTACCGTATAGGTGCCCGGAGCACTGACCGTAGGGTTTTGTTCGGAGGAGGAAAAGCCTCCTGGACCACTCCAAGAAAACGTAGGACCATTGGCGTTCGTACTGACCGAAATGCCGGTGGTGGGAACGGCGCAGGAAATCGTTCCGCCGACAGCATTGGCGGAGGGAGGTACCGTGGCCGCCTTAACAAGAACGTCGTCGGTCTGTGTGCAACCGTTGATTTCATTCGTTACGCGCAGCCGATAGCGACCAGCCGCGTTTACTAGCGGCTTGAGCGTAGTGCTCCCCGACACGATGTTACCGCCCTCTAAGGCGATCCACAAGTAGGAAAACTGTGGCCCCACAGGCCCTATACCTTGCAGCTGGACCACCGGCTCCTCACAGGTGATGACGCGGTCGGGGCCGCCGTTGGCATTCGGAATCGCCAGATCAACCGGCACCGTTACCTCTGCGGTATCGGAGCAAATGATGCCCCCACTGACGTTGTTGACAATGAAGTAGAACGGCCCAGCCGTCTCCACATTCACCGTTTTGGAGGTACTAATCGTGTTGCCGAGGTTGTCTAACCACTTGTAAAAGACAGAATTGCCGGTAGTGGTTAAGCTGTCGGCGCGCAGCGTTACGATAGGCCTTCGGCAGTTGATGGTATCGGGTTTTTGAATGCCGGCCCGAGAGCGCACTTTCAATATCGAAAAGATTACGGTGCTGTCGCAGCCGTCTTCAGCCGTCATAAATTCTTGGTAGTTACCGCTTTCACAATAAGGGAACCCATTGACCTCGATGCACTCGTCGTTGCATAGGCGGGTAAGCGGCAGGATACGCTGTTTGCGCGGCTGGGCGATGATGCGTTGCCGAACAATGCTATCGCAGCCCAGATAGGAGACATAGGGAGAAGAGGTCAACAGGTAGGAACCGGGTGCGGAAATGGGAGTGAAAGGCTCTTCCTCCCAAAAGAAGGGCAACTCCTCAAAGCATATTCGGAGGTCGGGAAGCTGGGTAGGAGGCAGGGGCTGATTGGTCACTAAAATACAGGTACTCTTAGGCGTATCGCAAGCGCTGTTGGCAGTAACGCATATCGCACCTCCTTGAGCGCCAAATTCTACCTCAATGGTAGAAGGAAGGCCCGGCTCAGCGCGAAGGATAGCAACGTTGCTGTTTGTGCCGTTTATCTTGGTATTGGGCGGCGTCGTCCAGGTGTACGAAATGGCGCCGGGTACTGGTGGAAGAGAGTAGGTGGTGGTAGCGTTGGGGCATACTTGTTTCAACCCCTGAATGCTGTCCATAACACCCAAGGGCACCTTAGTAGAGCCAAAGGCTAATCGAATTTCGAAGCGACAATTGGCATCGTTCACACCATCTACTACCAAATAGTAAATGCGGCCAATCTGCAAGCCCGGGGCGACGATGATCGGGTTGAGTGGGTCTATTGGCCCGCAAGTAAGCGCTACGTTTTGATTTTCACATCCAGGGGTAATCGCAGCCTCGATGTCTGTACCAGAAGAGCACCCCAAGTTCCTAATCCAGAAGGCGACCGTCTCTGTACCGGCAACAAAGGCATACCAGCGCGGCCGCTCCAGAGTCATGGGCGGATTGCCCAAGAAGCAGGAAGTAAACGTGGGCGGTGGCTGCAAGGGCGACACGGGCAATGGGATGTTGGCCACATCGGAGATGCTGTCAAAATCGCACAGCACGCAGGCGAACTCGCAATAAAGCGAGCCGCCTGGAAATGGCGTAGGACAGGGTAGCGGACCTGAAATCGGTTGCTGTGCCCTCAGCCAAGTACTGAACACGAAAAGGACAAAAGAGAGTAAAAAGCGCATAAACAGATAGATTTAATAGTGACTAGGTAAATGTGCGCGCAAGGGAATAAAATAATAAGATACATTTGTCTACCAAAGAGCTGCTTTCTTTAAGTTGCTAAAATTAGACCGAGCGAACCGACTGTAAATTCCAATTATTTATTTCGACAGAACGGCGACAATTTTAGCCACCACTGCTGGAAGGAAAGAAGAGACTCATTACATCGGCCAGATGGCCTTTTTTGCGATAACGCTAACAAAAAAGACATGGTGCGCGGCTTTGAGCGCTCTAAATGAATTTTTATCGCTACAAAAACTACCCTGTCAAGAGGAATAAAATATTCTCTTTCGCACATCCAGCGTCATCTATATGCTTTCGGCCAAAATAACGGAGAAGACTGTGCCTCTAAAAGCGAGCGAAGCCTTATGTATGCTACTTAGATGCCTATTCTTCGGTATTTATTAGCCGAAGATGATATTCAAAGAAGAGCCACAGCCGTTCTCCTGTGCCCGACGTGGAAACAGGCCTTGGAGGAAAAAAAGCAAACTGCAGTTCTGCCATTACCTATAAAAATCGCGCGAAAGCAGCGACAGGGCGACCTCTTACCTCTTAAAAATGCCCTTTGGGTGTGTGCCGAATAAAAATCAGCCCTACTTTTACCACGCTCAATCTAATTTAAGGTTATTGCTCAAACTACTTTACACTCCTGCTATGAGTTTTACCAATGTTCTTTCGCGACGGCTTAGGGTCGTTGGGGTAATTTTGTTTGCTTTAGTCCTACTGCTCAACGAACAAATGAATGCCCAGTGCATGACGATCTCATGCCCTACTCCGGTTCCGGCTACGAATGCACACGATGCCTGCGTGTTGCCTAATCCGGCGGCCTTCAACTGTTATGAAGGCGCTACCTCTGCCACTACGCCGCAATCCTTTCCGCCATCGTGGTGTACTACCATTGAAAACAACATTTGGTTTGCTTTTACAGCCGACGCTCCGACGGTATCACTTACGTTTGAGGTCATTGAATGTACATCGGGTAGCTGTCTGCAGGCGGCCATACTGAGCACGACCGATTGCAACACGTTCACCTTTATGGGGCCGTGCGTCAGCGGAATGAACCCTGGTGGGCAATACAATATTACGGGTGCGGGTCTGGTGCCGGGTCAGGTGTATTTCCTGATGGTAGATGGTTGTGCGGGCGCTCATTGCAGCTTCCTCATCAACGGCAACGCCCCTCGAATCACCAACGCGCCCAACCGCGTTTGTTTGCCGGCCGGCCCCAGCACTATAACCAGCAATATTCCGGGCAACTGGACGCTTAACCCGCCCAATGCCGGGACGTTTGTCGGCCAGTTCAACAACACGAACAGCGTGGCCGTCAATTGGAATACCAACTATCAGGGGCCGGTTGAGGTATGCGTGGCTAGCGCTATTTGTAACAACCAAGACTGCCGCCAAATTGAGATTGGGCGCCGCGAGGCCACTACTGTCGAACTCTTCTTATGCGCCGGCGAGTCGGTAGAATGCGCAGGGAATGTTTACACTAGCGGCGGCACCTTCAATACTACTTTCCAAACTTATCAAGGCTGTGATAGCGTAGTTACTTGTCGCATTATCCCTGTGCCTACCTACAATTCGCCCCTCTTTCAGATCAATAAATGCGCTCCCGGCTCGCACACCGTATGCGATGAGACTTACACCGAAACGGGTGGATACAATCACGTTTGCAAGGGATATCGGGGCTGTGATAGCATTATCAACTTCTTTTTAGCCGTCATGGACCCTAAAGCGGTCATCAAGCCCCCGAGTATCTTAGACTGCGATCAAAACAAGGTCATCACCCTCGACGGGACCATGTCTACGCCCAACCAAGCAGCTCAATTTGGCGGTCTTACCCTGTACAACTGGAGCGGTCCTGGTATTGTAGGGCCGGCCAACCAGCCTACCGTACAGGTAAATCAACCTGGCCAGTATTGCCTTGTCTTGACGCACACCCGCGGAGGAGTGTATTGCCGGGACACTGCTTGCGTAACCGTCTCGGCCGATTACGCCACTCCGCAAAGGCCGCAAATCGTAGGCGACCCAAATCCATGCGGCGATTCCACCGAGGTATACGTAGTTCGGCCAGTAGGTACTCCGCTGCCAACCTCCTACACTTGGACGCCACCGCCAGGGGTTACCTTTACCCAAATTAGTCTGGACTCCATTCGAATCACGTGGGATACGCTTATTACAGGA
Source organism: uncultured Saprospiraceae bacterium (assembly GCA_937934275.1). GTDB lineage: Bacteria > Bacteroidota > Bacteroidia > Chitinophagales > Saprospiraceae > M3007. Next base: position 10,705 of record CALHAM010000131.1, read on the forward strand.
CCTTTGTGCGTTACAGCCAACAACGCCTGTGGCGCATCGCCGCCGGCGTGTTTGCCCATTACGGTGCAGCAGCCCATTTTTCCTCCTCAAATGAGCGGCCCTAACGCCGTCTGCCCCAACGGCGGGTCCTACCTTTTTACGTTAGATACTTTACAAGTAGGGACGACCTACACTTGGACGGTGCCGCCCGGTGCCACGTTTGTCGGCACCAACGACTCCATACAGGTGGATTTCACCAATGCCTCTAGCGGCCAGGTGTGTGTACAGGTCTCTAATGCCTGTGGTAGCATCACACCCATCTGCCGCAACGTACAGGTGGCACCGCTGCCTACTGTTTCGCTTAGCGGTGGGGGCGAAGTTTGCTTAGGCGATAGCCTTGTGCTTACATTCACGACCTCCGGCAACGGGCCGTTTAACGTGGTCTGGTCAGACGGGAGCCAAAACAACACGCTTAGCAACATCAGCAACGGCCATATCCTACGCTTAGCCCCTACAACTAATACCAACTACAGCCTAGTAAGCGCTACCGATGGCTCTACCCCCGCCTGTCAAGCAGTCTTAAGTGGAACGGCTTCGGCTATCGTGCATCCACACTACACCATCAACGTCAACAGACAAATTTGCGAGGGCGACTCCATTTTGTTGCAAGGTGCTTATCGCAAAACATCAGGGACTTACAGCGACAGTCTGAACTCCGTCTACGGCTGCGATAGCATCATCGTTACGGCGCTAACCGTATTCAGTATTGACACTACCATCATCAACACGGGTTCGTGCGATCCCAACCAGGTAGGGACTTTTATCCAAACGCTTAGCCAAACCAATGGCTGCGACAGCATCGTCATTACCCATGTTGTTCTCTATCCTACCGATACTACGCGCCTATTCGGTACCAGCTGCGATTTAGCAAATACGGGTGTTTTTGTGCAAAACCTGACCAATCGTTTCGGCTGCGACAGTACCGTTATTTTGACTGTCAGTTTCTCGCAGTCCGATACCGTGCTGTTTTTCCAATCCTCTTGCAACCCCAATGAGGTAGGAGTCTTTACGGAGCAATACATTTCCTCGCTAGGTTGCGACAGCGTGGTCATCACTACAGTCAGTTTCCAGGGCATCCCCGTCACTAATTTGAGCGGCACTACCTGCGACCCGACACAAGCAGGTGTATTTACACAAACCATTACTACCGCTCAAGGCTGCGACAGCACCATAGTAACCACAATAACCCTGCTGCCTAGCAATGTGATAAACCTGACCGCCACTACTTGTAATCCAGCTGAGGTGGGTGTTTTTATACAAAACTTAACCAACCAATTCGGCTGCGATAGCATCGTAACCACTACTGTAACGCTACTGCCCAGTAGTGCTACGGCGTTATCGGAGACCACCTGCAATCCAGCGCAAGCAGGCGTTTTTGTACAAAACCTGACCAATCAGTTCGGCTGCGACAGCATCGTAACCACCACCGTAACGTTTGTTCCGCTACCGCCGACCAACCTGACAGCTACCACCTGCGACCCAGCAGCGGCAGGTGTCTTTTCGCAAACGCTAATTACGGCCCAAGGTTGCGATAGCACCGTCATCACCACCGTAACCCTACTGCCCAGCGATACGGTCTATTTGTCGGCTCAGAGCTGCAACCCCAACAACGTAGGCACCTTTGTACAAGACCTAAACAACCGCTTCGGCTGCGATAGCATTGTCATTACGAGCGTCTCTTTCTTCGAAATACCGGTTACGACACTGGTGGCCACAACCTGCGACTCTACACAGGCAGGTGTCTTCACCCAAACGTTAACCACAGCAGAAGGCTGCGATAGTACTGTCGTTACTACCGTAACGCTGTTGCCGAGCAGCCAGACCGAGGTTAACCTTACGACCTGTAATCCGGCTCAAGCGGGTGTCTTTTTCGAGGGTTACCTCAACCAATTTGGCTGCGACAGTTTAGTAACCATCACCGTGACGTTTGTGCCACTGCCGCCCACTAACCTAACGGCCACTACTTGTGACCCAACCCAAGTGGGTGTTTTCTCGCAAACGCTCACCACAGCTCAGGGCTGTGACAGCACCGTGATCACCACCGTGACGTTACTGCCCAGCAATCAAACAAACCTGGCAGCTACGACTTGCGACCCCGCCCAGGCAGGTGTGTTCGTGCAAAAACTGACCAACCAGTTCGGCTGCGACAGCATCGTAACCACCACAGTGACGTTGCTGCGCCGCGACACCACCTACCTGACGGCGACTACTTGCGACCCAGCCCAAGTGGGCATAACACAAGTAGTGCTAACCAACAGCGTTGGCTGCGACAGCACGGTGATTACTACTACTTCGCTTTCGCCACCGGCTTTTTGCGGCGCCGAAGCTCGTGCAACGGGCGGCGAAATTCCCTGTGCCGACAGCACCGGTAGCATAACCCTCCAAGCCACGCTCGGCATTGCGCCTTTCACCTACGAAGTGCACCGAAACGGCCAAACGGTGCGCACCGGTACTATTGGCGCGCTTAATACGCCACAAGTGGTTAGTGGTCTGACGGCCGGCACATACACCATCGTCATCACAGCCTCCACAGGCTACTCAACAACTGTTCAGGCTACGCTGGTGCAGTTGCTGCCCCCAACACTCAGCAGTCTGACGTCGCTCAATTACGGAGGTTATGGCGTCAGCTGTCCTGCGGCCGCTGACGGTGCCGCCAAAGCAAGTGCTACAGGTGGGAAACCGCCCTACTCATTTGCCTGGTCTACGGGTGCAATGGGCAACGAAGCGAAAAACTTGCTTGCCGGCACCTATACTGTTACTGTTACCGACGCTAACAGCTGTACTGCCACCGGCACTATTACCCTCACAGAGCCAGCGCCCTTAACTATGGCTTTTGCCGTCGCCGACATCAGCTGTTTTGGCCGCCGCGATGGGCAGATTACCGCCGAGGTAGGCGGCGGCGTTCCGCCTTACCAATACGCTCTTAACAACGGCGCCTTCCAGAACTCCAATACCTTTGCGGGCTTGAGTTCGGGTACGTTTATCGTGCGCGCTTTAGACGTCAACGGCTGCGAGACGTCTGAGGCCATTGTCATCAATTCGCCGCCGCCATTAGAAGTCAGCCTCGGTGGGAATAAGACTATAGCGTTGGGCGATTCGCTCAAACTCGAAATTATCGTCAACGTCCCCTTCGACAGCATTCAGTCGGTGAGCTGGGGATCTCCGTTAGACTCGAACGACTGCGTGCGCTGCTTCTCGCAAACTGTAGCGCCTATCATAACTACTGCTTACTCCGTAACCGTTACCACACAAAAGGGCTGCACTGACTCGGATAAGATCTTAGTCGTTGTCGATCGGCGCCGATACCTCTACGTGCCCAATGCCTTTGCACCGGGGGGCAGCGACGGCGCCAATCGCATCTTTTACGTATCGGCTAAACCCAATACGGTTAAGAACATCAAAGCGATGCAGATATTCGGACGATGGGGCGAAGTGGTATTCCAACGGAGCGACTTCCAACCCAACAATCCTGACGTAGGCTGGGACGGCACCTTCCGCGGGCAGCCGCTCAACCCCGGCGTTTTCGCTTGGGTACTCGAAGTCGAATTCATAGACGGAGTTACGGAAATTTACACTGGCGACGTAACCATCGTCCGATAGCGCCTTAGCGCACCCTACCCTGTCGAGGTTCAATGCAGGCGTGTGCTGCGTTGAACCTCGCAGTCTTTTAAGCGTTTAGCCGGCGCACTGTTTTTTCCTATGAAGAGCAGATTGAAGTTTTTGAGGGCAATAAGAGTAATATTTTGGTGGGTTACCCAAGCAGGAGTGCTCCTTCTCTTGGGCCAATGCGACCCCGCCCAAGGCCGTATGGAAGGGGCTGCCTTGTATCGCGTGCACTGTGCCAATTGCCATTTAGAGGAGGGACAAGGTCTGGGAGCGCTCATTCCTCCACTGGCTCGCTCTGACTATTTGGCTGCACACCGCGAGCAGTTGCCCTGCATTGTTCGACACGGCCTGAAAGACACCATCGTCGTCAATGGCACGCAGTACGCTGAGGCTATGATCGGCATCGAGACCCTTTCAGACATACAGATTACAAACATTCTCAATTACGTGCACACGAGCTGGGGCAACAATCTGCCGCCCTATCGGCTCGATGAGGTACAGCAGCTCTTGAAGCAATGCCGCTAAGAAAGGCTTCTACTTGCCGATACAAAAGCGAGAGAAGATATTGGCTAAGATATCCTCTGTACTGATTTCTCCGGTAATTTCACCCAAAGCCGCAAGTGCCCGGCGGATGTCTTGGGCTAGCCATTCGTTGCTGAGGTTTTGGTCTAAACCGGCCCTTAGCTCAAGTAAAGCCTCCTGAGCACGCTTCAAGGCTTCGTAATGGCGAGCATTGATGGCAATGGTATTTTCTAGATTTACGCCTTTACCAATAGCGATCTGCAAAAGCGTTTCTTTGAGGTATTCGATGTTCATCTGGTTTTTGGCAGAAAGTGGGATAATGGCGGCAGGTTTTAGGGGAAGCGTCAGCGGGTCGAGCAGTTCGCTGTTTTTGGGGCGCAAATAGGGCGGTATTTCGGAAGCGTTGGGTTGTAACAACCACTCAGTTAAGAAGTAAGGATTTCGGTCCATCTTGTTGCAGACCACGATGAGGGCAGCCTGGGCGTGCGACGCCTCCACCGAGCGAGTGAGTTTACGCCCGATGACTTGCAGGTCGCTGTACACTTCGTTTAGGGTAGTTTCGGCGATATCCCACACATAAAGGACGATGGCGGCCTGCTCTATTTTTTCTAAGGCTCGTCGGACGCCGATAGCTTCAATCGTGTCTTGAGCTTCGCGGATGCCGGCGGTGTCGATAAGCCGGAAAGGAACACCGCCGAGGTTAATTACTTCTTCAATGGTGTCGCGCGTGGTGCCGGCAATGTCGGAAACGATAGCGCGCTCCTCGTTGAGTAAAGCGTTGAGCAAGGTGCTTTTGCCGGCGTTGGGTCGGCCCGCAATGACGGTAGCCACACCGTGACGCAAGGCGTTGCCGAGTTGAAAAGAGCGGATTAGCTCGCTAAGGTAAGTATTGATTTGCTCAATAAGGTTTTGTAAATGAACGCGATTGGCAAATTCAACATCTTCCTCAGCGAAATCCAACTCCAGCTCGATGAGGCTGGCGAAGTGTATGAGTTCTTCGCGCAGGCGCGCAATTTCAGTCTTGAAGCCTCCGCGCAGCTGACGCATGGCCGCAGCGTGGGCGGCAGCCGTTTGGCTGGCGATGAGATCCGCCACAGCTTCGGCTTGAGTGAGATCTATCTTACCGTTGAGAAAAGCGCGAAGGGTAAACTCACCCGGTGCGGCCAAACGCGCGCCCTGACGCACGAGCAGCTGTAATAGCGACTGTTGTACGTAGGGAGAGCCGTGAACAGAAAACTCTACCACGTCTTCGCCGGTGTAAGAGCGCGGCGCCCGAAAGAGCGTGGCTACCGCTTCATCGAGCACCTGTCTGTTCTCGTCTTCAATACGGCCCACATGCACGGTATGGCTGGCTTGCTCGCTAAGCCGTTTACCCCGAAAAATCGCGTCAGCAATAACTATAGCCCGAGGCCCTGAGAGCCGTAAAACAGCAATGGCCCCACTGCCGGGCGGAGTAGCCAAAGCAGCTATCGTATCGGTCAAATCGGGCAGCACAGCCATGCATCAGATGCGTTTTGAGCCAACAAAAGTACGACCACCGCACCTAAGTGGACAGAAAAATACCCGGCCGTGACTTTTCACAACCGGGGTTCTCGCCTATAGAAGCATAAGACATCTGAACAATTGGAGGAGCACCTAAAAGGCGCTCAAAAACGCTCCTCTCGTCCGACAACGCTTATCGCAAGAGAGTAGGAACGCATAAAAAACGAACAATGCCGTTGCTCGATATCGAAACCTTCGAACAACTGCGCGTGCAAGCCAACCTTTTGAAAAGGAAAAGAGACTGAATCAAAAACGGAGAAGCCACTCTGCTCATGATGGGATGGATTCAAACTTTCGTGTAATCGGCGACAAAGCAGATGTCGTAATGGCGATTAAAAATTACCACTTCAAAGATAGCAACTCACTAAAACAACGCTGCCTGAAGAAGCTCTTATTTTTTCAAATAAATGTCGGTTAGCTTTCAATCGCGCACGCAAACGGCTTTATGGAACCGCAAATCCCTCCTTATTAAGGGCTTCTTGCTCCCAGTAAGCCATTACTTTGCTGCGCGCCGGATATTCCGAATATATCTCTCCATCTCGAATAGCCTGTAGGACATGCCGAGTAGCTTTCGATATCTCGTTAGGGAGAAGTTGTATGGGAAACCAGCGCACGTCTTTAAACTTTTTAGGCTCTTGAGAAGCAGGTTGTCCGTGAAAGCGATCGGTGCGAAAGTAGAGCACGAGAAGAGTCTCGTTTTTCTTTAGTTTATGTCGGTGCAATACGTGCACCAACTGCAGTGTTTCGGGCTGAATGTGGATACCTGCTTCTTCTAATGCTTCGCGTGCCAGCGCTTCACGCGCGAACTCTCGGTCTTCAACATTGCCGCCAATGAGCGAAAAACGCCCGCCATTTTTTTTAGTTTGATGTAGGAACAAGAGGTTCCCCTCTTGCTCTACTAAGAGCCGGACAGCAAATATCAGCATTGGCAATAGCAGCGAATAGCGATTTGCGTTTCGATTACATCGAACAAAGGTAAGGCAGTCTGCCGGCGCACTCATATAAAGTTTCGGTAAAGTCACGCTGTAGGTGCTTAGCGAAATACGGCTGGCTTAGTATCGGCTTGCGGAAGAATTACCACCTGCCATCCGGCCGAGGCTGCGACGAATTGAATGAGGTCAAAAATTTTATTCGACTGCTCCTCCCCTTTACGCAAGAGATCGCTTTCGTAGGCTTTTTCCAATATCTTCTTTTTAGCTTGTTGATTGATCCAGGTCAAATCTTGCGGAGAAAAGCTCTGAAAAACTCCCGTAGATACATCGTAGTAGTCCACCGTGTGGTCCACACTTAAAATTTGCGGCTTAGGTAAGGGACCGATGCGAAGAATGCTGGCAGCTGAGTCGATCTCTACTTGGAGAGCAGAGAGGTCGTACCCTACGGCTACCGTAGCCTGCACGCGAACGAGAGCCTTTTTGTCCCATAACCAGGAAAAGGCTCCGCTATACTCGTTGTAACTATATACCTCGGAAAACTCGCCCTCGATGGTCGTCAATTTGAGCACTTCGCGCACTCTTTCCAGCAGAACGGATGCCTGCTCCTGAGGTTTTTCAGCAGGTTTAGGAGAAAAAAAACGATAGGTCAACCACCCTCCCCCCAAAAAAGTGAGGATCAAGACAAGTAAGTAAATCCAAACGCGTAACTTCATAATCGGACAAGTGCTTAGTGCTCAAAATGGGAAGTAATGTTCGGACATTTGACGCTGAAGAAGGCCTCGATCACCTTACCCGAGCAAAGTTGCGCCCTTTTGGGCAACGATTCGCCACAATTTGTTTTTTTAACAACAAAAACCAACCGTGTCTTGGTCATGACCACGCGCCTGCTGCTTTTCTTAGTTCTCTTTTCGAGCTCATCTTTGCTGCGGATACAAGCCCAAACCGACACTCTCCGCTTGCTCTTTGCGGGTGATATTATGGGGCATGCCATGCAAATCAAGAGCGCTGAAGTATCGCCAGGGGTATACGACTACCGCCCTTGCTTTCGCTACATCAGTCCAACTCTTGAAAAGGCTGACCTCGTATTGGGCAACTTAGAATTAACGCTGCCGGGCCCGCCTCCCTACTCGGGCTACCCCATGTTTCGAAGCCCCGATGCTTTGGGGGCCGCTTTGCGCGAGGCAGGCTTTGATGTTTTGGTAACGGCAAATAATCACTCCAATGATGCCCGCGGCAGAGGCGTCGTCAGTACTATTGAAACGCTGCGCCGCTTGGGCTTTCAGCAAACCGGCACGTTCAAAAATCAGCGCGAGCGCGACCTGTTTTACCCTCTTATGATCTATCGGAACGGCTTCAAGTTGGCACTGCTCAACTACACTTACGGTACGAACGGCATACCGACCGACCCGCCCACGATAGTCAATATGCTCGATACGGCGCTGATGGCGGCCGACTTGGCCGAAGCGCGTGCCCGAAAACCGCATTTCATCATAGCCTTCGTGCACTGGGGTACGGAATACCAGACGGAGGAGAATGCCAGCCAACGCCAATTGGCGCATTTTCTCATTCGCCAGGGCGCCGACCTCATCGTAGGGGCGCATCCGCATGTGGTACAGCCCATCAAAGTAGAGACTGTCGTTTTGCCCGACGGCTCTAAACGCTCGGCAGTGGTCGCGTACTCGTTGGGCAATTTCATCTCTAACCAGCAAAAAATCGGCACCGATGGCGGCATTCTCTTCGGCGTCGAATTGCTCCACCGCGAGGGAGTGCCGCGCGCAGAAGTAGGGCGCTATGGGTATGTGCCCGTGTGGCGCTATGTGCATCGCAACACCCAAGGCAAGACGACCTTTTTTGTACTACCTGCTGCCAAAGAGGTACCTTCCGATTTAGCGATGCCTCAAGAAGCAATAGACGCCATGAAGCGTTTTTTAGAGCGTATGCGAGTACACTTGCAAGGTGTGGAAGAGTGGAATTGGTAACTACGTCGGCGAAGGCTGGTGTAATGGGAGCCGAATGGTGAACGTCGTTCCCTTGCCTAATTCAGAGGATTTGACAAAGATCTTTCCACCGTGGTAACGCTCTACGATCCGCTTTGATAGCGAAAGACCTAGGCCCCAACCCCGGGTCTTAGTCGAGTAGCCGGGCTTGAAAATAGTTTGAAATTTGCCGTGAGGGATGCCCTTGCCCGTGTCGGACACGTCTATGCATACAGCGTTTGGTTCCTTCCGAACGGCAACAGAGATAACACCTGCCCCACCTTCCATAGCGTCGATAGCATTGCGCAACAGATTTTCTAATACCCAGTCAAACAGCGGCGGGTTGATCTGCACCATCAGCGGTTCGTGCTGGGCGGAGTCAGGAAAGTCGAAGGTTACCTTCCGCGGCGCGCGACGCTGCATATAATCGCGGCAAGCCTCGAGCTCTCTGTAAAGATTGACCGTTCGAAGTTCGGGCTGAGAGCCAATTTTGGAAAAGCGATCGGCAATGAGTTCTAGACGGTTCACATCGTTTTGCAGTTCAGCCAGCATTTCTAAGTTGGCTGGATGGTCCTGATTAGAGGCTTTTAACGCCTCAATCCAGCCGAGAATGGCCGTGATGGGTGTGCCTAATTGGTGTGCTGTTTCCTTAGCCATACCCAGCCAGACTAAATTTTCTTCTGCTTTACGGGCAGCGCTGAAGCCCAAATAACCAAAAGCGATAAAGGCTGCGATGAGAAACAGCTGTACGTAGGGATAAAGCCGGAGTAAAGCTAAAAGGTTAGAATGGCTGTAAATAACTAATTTATCAATATCAGGCGGTACGCGTACAGGTATGGTGTCGGCTCCCTGTTCTATCATGCGGACGAGGGCCTGCTGGAGCTCTTGCGCTGAGAGCGAGTCGGAAGAGCCGATGTTTCGATACAGTTCGATGCGCCGAAATTCGTCGAGGACGATGACGGGTATCGTGTTGTTATCTGAAATAATTCGGGCAGGCAGCGTGAGGTCACAGCCCAAGTCTTGGTCCAGGCGGCTAATTTGACGCATAGCTTCCGCAAATTGAGCGGCCTGTTGGCTTTCTCGCTCCACTAATTGATCCGCCAAATGCTTAGTGTACAGCAGCGACAGCGCCACGATAAACAGCCCGCCTACCGCCAAATACCACTTCCACCTTGATTTTCGCGCATAGATGTCCATCTTTATCCAATCGAGCAGCAAAAATGGAAAGATTTGTCTGCAGCAAACGAACAATCAACGACAGCAAGTACTATGTAAAGCCGATAAGCCGTATAACCCCAAGCAAAGAGCATACATTAAAATTTTACTAAGCCCCCTCGCACTCCTGCAGGCAAGTCACCATGAGCGTCTATCTTCGCCACATCTTAATGTCATTCAAGGAGTACAATGAATCCTGGTTTTCGAAATGATTGGCTCACTACGACATGTCTTTTCAGTCTGATAGCAGCCTTTTCCTCTTTTGCTCCGGCTGCCGTGGCTCAAGTGTTGGGCGTTGTGCGCGGCGAAGGCGGCGAGCCACTCCCCTATGCCACCGTTTACGCGCGCAATACAACCAAGGGCACAGTAGCCAACGGCGAAGGAGAATATCGGCTTCTTTTAGAGCGCGGCGAGTACGATATCGTGTTTCAATATATCGGCTACAAACAACACGTAGAGCGAGTAGTCGTCAGCGACAAACCCATAACGCTCCACGTCCAGATGGAGCCGGCTAGCCTAGAAATTGCCGAAGTAGTCATTACCACAGAAGACCCCGCCTATGCCATCATGCGCAAAGCCATCGCTAAACGCGATTACTACAAGAACCGCACCCCTGCTTATAGCTGCGATGTCTACATTAAGGGCTTTTACAAGATCTTGGAAGCACCTGATAAAATCCTCGGTCAGGAAGTAGGGGATATGAATGGAATTCTGGACACCAACCGGACAGGGGTTATCTATCTATCGGAATCTGTATCGAAGTTATACGTGCAAAGCAAGCCGCTGCGCACCAAAGAAGTCATGATCTCGAGCAAGGTCAGTGGAAATACGAATGGCTTCAGTATCAATCGGGCTACCTTAACGGAGTTTAACCTCTACGAACAACATTTATCGCTGGACCGCGAGATCTTATCGCCGCTGGCTGACAATGCTTTTTCTTACTACAACTTCCGCCTATTGGGTCGCTTGCGCGATGAGAATGGATACGATATCTACAAAATTGAGGTCTTGCCCAAGCGCCCAGAGTCGCCCGCTTTTTTCGGGCATATCTATATTGCCGATGAATGGTGGAACCTCACCGGCGTAGATCTGCACATCACAGGAAAGGCCATTCACCAGCCTATCTTAGACACCATGTCTATCCGCCAAGAATTTGCGCTGGTGAACAAGCCTGACCAATGGTGCCTATTGAGCCAGCACACAGGGCTGACATTTGGTCTCCTGGGTTTTCGCTTCAGCGGATTCTTTTTCGGCGTATTCTCCAATTACGACCTGCGTCCACAGTTCGATGCAGCCTTTTTCGGACGCGAGCAATTCCGCGTAGAAGAGACAGCTACTCGCCGCGACAGCAGTTATTGGAACCGCATCCGACCGGTACCACTCACCGAAGAGGAAGCACTGGACTACGTGCGAAAAGACAGTCTGGAGAAGATTTGGGAGTCGAGAGAATTCATGGACAGCCTCGACCGCGTGCGCAACCGCTTCAAGGTAATTCACCTGTTCACGGGCTATACGTGGCGTAATTCATACCGGAAACAAAGCTTTTTGTGGCCCTCACCTCTTGAAGGCATTCAGTTCAACACCGTTCAAGGTTGGGTACTCGATATGCGCCCGTCTTTTCGCCAAAGCGAAAGCCGCCGCCGCCGATCGCGCTATTGGGAAATAGGTAGCACGCTCAACTACGGCTTTTCGGAGCAGCGGTTTCGCGGAAGTTTGCGCGCTTCGCGAAGGTTTGAGAGTATTTTTTACACTCAGGCTGAAATTGATGGCGGTCTAGCTATAGAGCAATTCGATCGCAGTGAGCCTATCGGGGTTTGGGCCAATCAGATCTACTCTCTCCTGGGTCGTCTCAACTATATGAAACTGTATGAGAAAACCTACCTAAATGCACAGATGAGCCGCTATCTCTTACCTGGCCTGCGCCTGCGAGCAGGAGCCGAGTGGGCCCAGCGGAACGCCTTGCTCAACACCTCTAATTATAGTTGGTATAGGGGGGCACGCGAATACACTCCTAACAGTCCTTTACCTGTTGCCGAAGGCGAAAATGAGATGCCCTTTTTCGAGCCGCATCGGGTATTTCGCTTAGACTTTCAAGCCCGGATTCGTTTTGGTCAGCAATACAGCACTTATCCGGACTACCGCGTGTATTCGAGTTCGGACTGGCCCGACCTAACTTTGTCCTACACCCAAGCCATTCCCGGCCTTGCAGGCAGTGTGGTGCACTATCAGCATTTTCAAGTGGAAATCACGCAGACCGATTGGAGCTGGGGCTTACTCGGATATTTAGATGCTAAAGTAGGCGCAGGTACCTTTTTGGGTCGTCAACGCGTCGAATTCGTGGACTATTTCCACCCGCGAGGCAACCAGACACTTTTCGGTAGGCGCTCGGAATACCTCAGTAGTTTCTTCTTGTTGCCGTACTACGAATACAGCACCGACGGCACCTATGCTTATGCACACCTACGCCATCATTTTAATGGCTGGGTACTGGAAAAACTCCCGCTGTTGCGCAAGTTGGGTTGGCGCGAAGCGCTGAGTCTCAATGTATACTATGCTAACCGATTTGCTGTGCAAGACTTGCGCCCTGATACCCATTTGCCCTATTGGGAGATCGGCTGGGGCTTATATAACATTGGCTTCAAGGCCTTTCGCCCCTTTCACATAGATATCGCTACTGGCTTCTTTGGTGGCCAATATCACCGAACGGGGATTGTACTGGGAGCGGACCTTCGATGAGAGCTCACAACAAGTTTTCTTTTTTAACGAAATTTATGGGGCAGCGGTTGCATACGTTCCGACAAGCTGCTTATATTTGCTGCTGAATAAACTTCTTTTTTAATCCAAAAGCACTTTAAGTTAATTTCAATGCAATAATCTCATGAAAAGAACTTCGGCAACCGAGGTTTCTGCTATCTTATGTTAGGCGATGGATGGCTCACTACGGCCATCTATCGCTTACTTTTTTCAAGTATTTCATCACGTAAATCCATAGTCTCTATGAAAAGTTTCCTGCATGAAAAGTTAGCGAAGACGCTGAGTTTGGCAGCGTTTTTCCTGTTCGCGGGCATTGGCATGCTGCGCGGGCAAACCGTTGGGCCGGCCATACCGGACGTTCAGATTAACTGGGTTACCTCTAACGAAGCCATGGACCGCTTAAACCAAGCGATCAGCACCTTGGAACAGCAAGCGCAGGGCGCAGGCTTTGCGGATCCGATTGTTTACAAACTGAAGTACTACAACGCCGTCTTCAGCTCCATAGAGCAGGGCTTATCCGTTCCTACGGCAGTAGATGCTAACTACGGACTTTTCGTTCCGGGCGTAGCAGATGTCCCAGTAGAATACCCTAATTCAGTGCCACTAGCCACCTGGGCTGCCTATCGCCAGGAGCTGACACAACTACTCCAAAACTAATACTTTAGCCATCTGGAACCTTATTAATTGTTGGATTCATTAAAGCCCATCTCATGAAAAAGTCCTTTACGTTAGTCCCATTTTCCCTGGCTGTTAAGCGCTATCCTTTCTTGCTCATAGCGCTAATGTTGAGCGTGCTAAACGTTCGCGAAGCAAAAGCACAGCTCAATTATACGGCTACAGCTTGTAGCGATCCTTATGTCGAAATCGCCACACAGTCAGGCACCACCTATTTAGGCAGCGGCGACGATGTAGTTTTTAACAACATCGCCTTGCCGTTTCCTTTCACCTTGTATACAACCCTTTACACGACGGTAAACATCGGCACGAACGGCTTTATCGTCCTCAACCCGGGTACGAACCGCGGCTTTGCAAACGCAAACTTGCCAACGGCCATAGCGGGCGCTGCGCTGTATCCTTTCTGGGACGACTTAGACGCCGACCCTACTGTGGTGCCGGGTTCTGGCGTTTACACAAGGGTGGACGGCACAGCTCCCAACCGTATCTTCACTATTGAATGGTGGCGCATTGGACACTTCAACATGGCGCCTGGTACCGGAGACATTACCTTCCAAGTGAGATTGTTCGAAAACGGCAATCGCGTGCAGTTCAAATACCTAGATGTTCTCTTTGACGGCCCACACACCACTTTTAACAATGGCCTTAGTGCTACCATTGGTTTGGAAGATGTTGTGGCTACGCCGCGGCCTTTCACCTTAGTGGGCTTCAATACCGCCTCTGTAAACAACGGCCAGTGCATCGAGTTTGTACTGCCTCAGGCTTGCAACCTCATTCCCGGTCCGACGCTGAGCTTCAACACTGCTCCGGGGCTTTGCGCTGCGAATGCAACAATTAACCTGCCCGCTTTCACCCCCCCGGGCTGCGCTAACGGCACTACGGTAGGGTTGCGCTATAGCCTCAATGGAGGTCCCTTTGTCAATGTAACTCTGCCTGCCACAAGTATTACAATATCTGTACCTAAAGGGACCAACGTCATCACGTGGCAAACGTTTGTCATAAGTAACGGCGCTACTTCGGGAGTGGCTACGCAAACCATCATCGTCAACGACAACGAGCCACCTAAGCTGAATTGCCCACAAAACATCATTGTAAACCTCAATCCGGGCGAGTGCTGCCGTAACATTAGCTGGGCAGAACCCACGGCTACCGATAACTGTCCTTTCATCCAAGGCCCCTTCCAATTGAATACCATCAACTTGGGTGGTAATGCCGGCTCTGTAGGCGGTATGGTGTTCTTCGACATCAACAACACTTCGGGCCAGCCGATTATTATCACCCATTTTGGGATGAACATTTCGGCAGCGACACTGGTGAACATTTACACCAAGTCGGGTACTCATGCAGGTTTCCAAACAAACCCAGGGGCCTGGACGCTATCGGGCACTGCGAATGCCACCACCGGTCCTTTCTCTGGTCCATTCCCGGGTAACGGTACCATCACACCGGCAGTGGTCACTACCCCCGCTGGGGGTCTAACGCTCGGCCCAGGGCTGTGGGGCATTGCCCTGCATACGCCTACCGCTCAAAACAATTACACCAACGGCAATGGCGCCAACCAAACATACAGTGATGGCAAAATCACCATAAACTTGGGTTCGGCGGCTAATACGCTTTGGGGCGCTCCCTTCACGCCGCGTGTATGGAACGGCTTTGTGCGCTATCAAATTGGTGGACCTCCCCAGATCATTCAAGTTACAGGCCCTCAAAACGGCAGCTCCTTCTGTAAGGAAGACAGCCCATTCACCATCAGCTATCAGGTAGCTGACGCCTCGGGAAATACGGCAGTGTGCTCCTTCACGGTTACAGTCAATCCGTTCGCCAATCCAACCAACACACTCACCTGCAACAACAACGTACAGATCTCGCTTGACGCTAACTGCTCGGCTTTCGTGAATGCCGACCAGGTGCTGGAAGGCGGTCCATACAAGTGTTACGACGATTACGTGGTGGAAGTAGACAAAACACTGCCCTTTGGCAACGGTCCGTGGATTCGCATTAGCAAAGGGCCTAACTTCCCGGGCTTTGGCGCTCCGACTCCACTGGGTCCCGATGATGTGGGCAAAACCTACCAAGTGCGCGTAACCGACCCGGCCACCGGCCAACGCTGCTGGGGCATGATTACCATCGAAGATAAGCTGCCTCCTGTGTTGCGGTGCGATGAAGCCTTTGTGCCTTGTAACGACGCTTCCAAAGACAGCGCAGAACCGTACGAGCCTTGTGTGGATCCCTTGACCATCCTGCCTGCAGCCCCACTTTTCACCATCAATACGGCCAATAACGGCAATGCGGTGGGCGGAATGGTGTTCTTCAACGTCACCAACAACACCAGCCTGCCCTTGGAGATTACAGCCATCGGCATGAACATCTCCGGCCCAACGATTGTAAACATCTATGCTCGTGCCGGCACACACGTAGGTTTTGAAACCAACCCTGCTGCTTGGACACTCGTGGGAACGGCAGACGGCACCAACGGCCCCTTCTCTGGCCCATTCCCAGGCAACGGCACCATCACGCCCTGCCCACTTAATACACCACTTACGCTACCTCCGGGAACGTTTGGCATCGGCTTGCGCACGCTAACGGCTTCTTCGAACTACACTAACGGCACAGGAGCTAACCAAACTTATACGGACGGCACCATCACCCTTAACCTGGGTTCTACAAGCAATGGCTTCTTCACAGCGCCGATCTTCTCGCCCCGGGTGTGGAATGGTTTCGTTCAATACAAGAAGATAGTACCTCCCACCTGCTTACCTAATGGCTTGGTATTGGGCACCAACGCGTTCAAAATTGCTCCCTTCACCTACCGCGTGAATCGGGGTGCGGGCACGCCGGTGCTTGATCCGTGCTCGGATGTTACGCTGACGTATGTGGACACGTCGGTGGACGAGCCTTGCTCGAGCAACAACTCGAAGACGATCACGCGCAAGTGGACGGCTCG
>CALHAM010000132.1 GCA_937934275.1 uncultured Saprospiraceae bacterium
TACTGAAAAAGTGCAGCTAGACAATGTGGCTGATGGCGGATTGGTTGCCGACGGTATCTTTTCCTTTTACAAACCGGACGGAGCGCCGTTTCTATGTGCCTTTGAGGCGACTTCCCTGGACAAAGCGGGCGAAGTGAAGTATGCGCTCAATACCTGGTATTTTCTGTGGGATTGCATGGCCTTCGGCGCCTTGACGGCCGCTGCCGCTTACGCTATTGCTTACAGGACCCGTTTTACTTGGCTTTTGCAATTGGGTTGGGCTGGTAATATGGGTTTCGTCGTCGGAATGGGCATTGCAGGGGCCTTGCTGTGGTTGTTTTTAATGCGCGGCTGGCGCAAGTATCGCTACATCTATGCTGTAGAGCAGTTTAAAAGGTACCATGCCGACGAGCAATGGATCGCCCTGGCAGACGATGTTTTCCCAGCCTCTAACGATCCTTACTTGGAGGAATTGAAGAGGCAGTGCATTTACCACGGCTTCGGCTTAGCATTAGTTTCGGCCGATGGCCATGTGCGTGCCTTAGTGGCTCCCTCGCGCTTGGGGCTTTACGGCCAAGATCGCCGAATGGTGCATTGGATTACGCATCGCAATTGGTACCAAGCGTTGGCACATAACGTAGAGGTGTTGGGGCAGTATCGCTCTGTAGGGGTGCCCGGATTTTTGAAACGAGCTTGGAATAAGGCTAAGCGCCCAGTGCAATACTTAATTTTGGCTCCCTTGAGCGCAACGGCAGGGCGTGCTGCTTCCGACTCGCGTCAGCGGATAGAGACAGCGTGGAGCCGCTACATGAGTAGTCAGAGCGTCCAGAAGTGGATCTTCGTTTTGTCGTGTATTTTTATTGGTGTGCTGGGCTACCGCATCTTTACCTATCACGAGGTTCGGGTGGAAGAAGTTGCTGACTTGAGCAGCGGAAATCCCGAGGATCAATACGGTTACTTGTACGAAGGCGATATCCCTGAATCGCGAGGTATTCCTAAGCAATACCCCGATTTTCCTGTAGGATCACCTTCGGCGTCACCACCTCCTCCACTGCCCAAGACGACAGCGCCCATTGGCGGTGAGGATATTCCAACCATTAACCTCTCCGGCATCGAAGATGAGCCTGGGGAGGCACGGCAACCTTGCTCGTCGTATCAAAACTTACGCGGTTGGATCTTGGCCGACAACCTATTCATTCGTCAAGATCTGGCCGTCAAGCGCGCTGAGGCATTGCAAAAAGCGGGCATTGAGGCTGCTGTTGTGCCTGAAGAATGCCTGGGCACAGGGAAAGGCTACGTCGTCATGGCTGGCAAGGCAAGCCTTCGAAAAGCAGAGGCTGAGGCCCTGGCCCGTGAGCTGACGCGTCAAATGGAGGCTGCTGGCGTATACGAAGGCGAGTTTCGCCTGATAGAAGTGCTGTAAGGAAGCCCGACAATACCTTTTTACGCCTTTTGATTCGCCCATATAGGGTGGGGTGTTTTTGAAGCCCTATTACTTTTGCTTTCATTCGTCAACTGTACCTTCCGTATGAAATTTCCACAACCCATACCTGTGCGCCAATTGGCCGAGCGCTTCGGTGCTCAGCTGATTGGCGATGACAGCCTGTATGCCTACGGCATCAACGAAATACACCGGGTAGAGCCGGGTGATATTGTCTTTTCAGATGCACCCAAATACTTTCAAAAAACGCTGGACAGCGCCGCATCGGTCATCTTGCTCAACGCTCCGGCGCCTTGTCCGCCCGGTAAAGCTATCCTTGTGGTAAGCAATCCCTTTGAGGTTTACGACACACTTGTCCGAGAATATCGGCCGTTTGAGCCGTGTACCGCGCCTATCAGCCATCGGGCGCAGATACATCCTACGGCCATCTTAGAGCCTGGCGTGGTGGTTTCGGCCCATGTAGTGATTGGCGCGCATTCTTACATTCAGGCCAATACGTACCTTGGTGAGTACACCATCATCGGCGAGCATGTGTGTATTGGTCCCAACTGCATCATCGGCAGTGATGCCTTTTACTTTAAAAAACACGCGGATGGCTCTTTTCAAAAATGGCGGTCAGGTGGGCGCGTGGTTATTGAGGATCGGGTAGACATCGGGGCCGGATGCACCATTAACAAAGGTGTCAGTTCGGATACCGTCATCGGCGCCGGTTCGAAGTTAGATTGTCAGGTACACATTGGGCACGATACGGTGGTGGGCAAGAACTGCCTGTTTGCCGCCCAGGTGGGCATTGGTGGAGAGACGACTATCGAAGACAACGTGGTGTTGTATGGCCAAGTGGGCGTCATCCAGGCCGTGCGTATTGGACAGGGAGCGGTGGTACTAGCCGGTTCCGGCGTATCCAAGTCGTTAGCAGGTGGCAAGACCTACTTTGGCTCACCCGCAGAGGAGGTGCGCCTCAAGTATCGCGAGTTAGCGGCTTTGCGTTCGCTACCCGAATGGATGCGAGTGCAGCGAACGCAGACAAGAGATGCTTAGCTATTGCTATTGAAGTTCGTCCAGCAGCTGTTTGGCCTTAGTATAGCGCGGGTGTGTAGCGTCTTGGCTTATGCGACGAAGAATTCGGCGACTATCGTCCGCTTTTTCGAGGTAGAGGAGAGCCAGGGCCAGCTGCCATTCGGCTTCGCTCTTGCGCAAATAGTCTGGCGTAGATGCTGCTTGTTGGAGGTAAGGGATGGCTTTTGCGTATTTGGCATTGGCTAGAAAAACTTCTCCCATCAAGTGACGGGCAGAGATATAATGGTTGTCGTTGGGCGAAATCCGCTTGAGGTGTTGAAGGGCTTGGGTGTAGTAGCCTTTCTCTAGCGCCCAATAGGCGGAGTCTAAGGTAGATAGTTGCTTAGGCTGTCTTCGAACAACGGTCTGCTGGAAGCGTGGGCGCTCGGCATAGCGCTCGGCCAAGGCGATGTATCGCTGTGCCGAATCTTGTCCCTTACGAGTATCTGTATGCTTATCGTTAGGTGGCATTGTGCCGACGGCGGCTTCTTCTACCTCCTCTGTATCGGATAGCGGCAACATGGGCTCGGAGGCTACTGGCAAGGTGAGGTGCTCGTCGGTGAGTCGAAGGGCGGGCCAAGCAAAATAAAAGAAGCCTAGCAACAGCAGGAGGCTCGCGGCAACTAGCCAAAAGGTCGTTTTTTGATACCAAGGTACTGGGACGTGCAAAGGGTACTGTTCGCCCCAACGCTTTAGCTGTTCGCGCAGGCGGTCTTGTACTAACACTTCCATGGCCTCGTGTTCGCGTCGTTGGACGGCCAACTGCTCGGCCAGCACTGGATCGCACTCCAGCTCGGATTCAAAAGAGGCGCGCTCTTGAGGCGACATCTGGCCCAGCAAATAGCGCTCGATGCGATTATAGGAAGATAACTCGTTCATTGTCAAAGCTCTCGCTCGTTAAAGAATGGGTTGTTTTGAATAAGTTTTGCTAATTTTTGTCGGCATTGAAAGACGCGTTGGCGGGCGTTGTTCTCGCTGCCCAACTGAAACGCCTGGGCAATTTCTTCCATTGAGTAATTCAACTTATACAGGTTCAGTAGTTCACGGCAGCGTTCGTCCATTTGACCCATAACGACTCTCAATTGCTCTCGTTGTTCGTTTTCCATCGTCCATTTCTCTGGCTCTTCGTATTCAACGCCTTTTCCCGAGAGTGGGGCATCGCTGTAGATGAGCCGGCGAACACTCCGGCGGTTAGAGTACCAGCGCCCGCGGCAGATACCCAAAAAGTAGCTTTTAAGCCCACCCATTTGCTGATAGCGGTCGGTTCGTATGTGATTATCGAAGACGATGAAGGCTTCTTGTATGGCGTCTTCTGCTTCGTGTTGTGTGCCGCCCAGTGACCGAATGAGCCGAAAGGCAGAAGGTCGCCACCCTGAATCGGTGAAAAGGTAATGCAAGACTTTTTCGCGCCTTGCACCACCGGCTTTGATATGGGCGACAATTTGTTCATCGCTATGAGCCTTGTGGAAAAATGCCATATAGTACAGGGTCTAAGGTTAATGTTACAAAAAAATCACCCTTTTTGTAAAATTCTCGGTATCTACATCGATAACATGTAGCTTTCGATCAAGAAGTTTGAAACTTGCAGTTAAATAGATGCAAAAATGCAAGAGCGATCTCTATTCGTTTGGCTAATTGTGTCTTTTGGTGTTTTTGCTAACACATCTGAAGGTCAGGGGGCGATATCTTTTTTGTCTAAGGAAGTTCCGACAAAAACCACGCAGACCGGCGATACGGCGATGCAGTATGAGCCACCCACTTGTGTTGAGGGGCCTTGGCCGGCATCTTCAGATGAGGTAGTGCAATGGCTGCTAAGCCCGTTGCCCTGCGATGAGGATTTGCTCGCTGCTGAGCCGTGCGTACGTCAGTGGCTTCAGCAAAGTCAGTATTTGAGGGCGGAGCATTATCGCTGGAGAGGAGCTTTGGCACAGGCGTTCATGGGCGTACTGGCCTTCCGCCGAAAGGATTACGCGGAAGCCTTGGAACGTTTCTCGCTTTTTCGCCAATTAGCCGTCAAAGAATTTGGCATGAGTTCAAAGGCTGTTGCTGATGCGGAAATATGTTTGGGTAGGGTTAGCTTTATTCAGAGGGAGTACGAACAAGCGTCGTTTTACTACAACTCTACGCCAGCGAATCTGTCTTTAGAAGCGCTGCGGAGCCGGCCGTATTTAGCACAGGTGTGGGAGGATATGCTTAAAATATGCGAGGGTCGGGGTGAACTCGCATGTGTATACCTCACGGCTAAAGCGCTGGCCCAATTCGAGCCGCGATGCTCCCCCCCAGATACCCTGCGTTGGGTTTCAGCATTGGTGTATGCCGGGGCTGCAAGCGAGCGTTTAGCCAGCCCTCAAGAAGCACAAGAATGGCTCAGCCGCGCACAAGCGCTGATGTCGGTCCATCCAGAGGCATACCGGTCTTATCAGGTGAGTGCCCTGCTCACGTGGGCGCGACTGAAGGCGAGCGAAGAAGTGTATAGCGAAGCCATGCGCCATGTTCTTAGAGCAGAGGAGTTGCATGCAGAAAATCCGCACACCTCGGCTGTGCCCGCTGCTGAAATTTGGATAACTGCCGCCGAGATAGCCCTTCGGCAGCATGCGTTTGGTTTGGCTGAGCAATACATCGGCCGATGTGAGCAGACCCACGGCTGGGGAAGCAACGTCCGCCTTTCTGCCCGGGCCGCCATAGTGAAAGCGCAAGTCGAGGGCAAGAGAGAGCAGTTTGACGAAGCTATTCAGCTTTTGCACAAACATCTTGAGGTTTTACAACACTTAGATTTCGCTACCCCCGAAAAGGCGGCATTAGAGGAGCAATTGGCTTGGCTTTATACAGCGAAGGGGCGCCTGAATGCGGCGGAAATACACCTTAGCGAGGCCAGGCGCAGCTATCAGATATCCTTGTCGGAAGGCCATCCAAATGTATTGAGGGCTTGCTTGGGGCTGAGCGAAATACAGGTGCGACGGGCAACCACTACCGAGGCGCTTCAATTGGTTGATTCCGTCATAACGACCCTGAAAAGCCCTGCAAACCCAACATACAGTACTCGCCTACAGTTGCTGGAGGCTCTACGGACTAAAGCCCGCTATTTGCTTTCGGCTTATCGGTCCTCAGGCGCAGAAAGTAACCTATACAAGGCCCAAAATGCCGTTCAAGAGGGATATCGATTAGTGCTTCAACTGCGTCAAGCCATAGGCAGTATAGAGCAACTGACGGCCCTGCACGCGCACTTGGAACGTCTGACAGAGGTGGACCTTGCCATTGCTTACCAGCAATACACCGGCTCTGATGAACGCCAGCGACTGGAAGAGGCTTTTAAGGCGGCACAGCAGAGTAAGGACTTCCTTTGGAGCCCCTTCCTCCTTCAAGCGTCTGACTCTTCTGAAGCTCGATTGATAGCCATCCACAAGCGCCTGTATTTTGAATGTTTGAAAGAAAACGCTCAATACTGGAGCGAGATGAACGAGAGCACGTTAGACCATTTAGACCATCTCTTAAGGCAGGCCAACTCTTTATGCGATGCCAGTGCCGCCTATCGCAATTTCATGGATACCTTAGGCTGGAACTATCGGTCGCGGCTATTTTCCTATACGCCGGTGGCGGCTAACCAGATCGCTGCTGAACTCCGCAAAAAAGAGGCTCTCTTAGACTATTTCGTCGGCCGAGAGTTCCTTTACGTCTTCCTGATCGAGCACAAAGGGCCTCTAAACGTAATTGAGATACCCTTGCATTTTTCTCTCTCACAACGCGTGGACTCCTTGCGCTCGGCAATTGTTACCTGCACCGAACGCATGCAGATGTTTTATAGGCCGGCTTACGATCTTTACTCAAGCATTTTCCAACCCGTGGAGCAGTTCCTCCGAAGGCGAGTGGAAAGCATTGTGATTGTACCGCAGGGAGTGCTTTCGGAGGTGCCTTTTGAGGCGCTGCTGAGTAGTTTGCCGCCGCCTAAAAAGGCCGATCAAGCGTGTAATTACGAGTATTTAGTAAGCCGTTATGCGATTTCCTACGCTTACTCGGCGAAACATTGGTTAAGCACTCGTACCGTTGATGTACGCTGGTCAGGGCACCGCACATATGTGTTAGTATCCCAAGATAAGCAGCTGAAATGGGGCAGTAAAGAGGCCCAGAACATCCGTCTAATCCTTGGCGCAGTTCCCTTGAGTGGTGCGCTCACGAAGCGGGAACTGTTGGACATCTTACCTAAGGCTCAAATTGTTCATATTGTTGGCCACGGCTCGGCTGCTGGGGATGCTATGCTTTATTGGGGCGTGGCCCTGGAAGACAGCACTCGCCACTTGTACGCCTCTGAAGTGCTGACGTTAGACATAAAGGCTCGATTAGTAGGGCTTTCAGCTTGTGAAACGGCCCTGCCTTCCTACTATCATCCGTACGGTTTAAGCCTGGCAAGGGTCTTTTCATATGCGGGTGCTGCTACGGTGTTGGCGACCGATTGGCTCATCCCAGATAACGCTTCACAGAAAATCGTGAAAGACTTCTACGCTTTATTGCGTCGGCCACGCACCAGTAGTAAGGCGCACGCCCTGCAAGAAGCTCAGCAAAACTTTCTGAGCCGCTGCGAAAATTACATGGGTCACCCCTACTATTGGTCGGGCATTCGGCTCTACGGCAACTCTTTGCCTTTCGAAAGACCAGAGCGGCGAGCTATTCGCCGCATGGTACGACAAATCAAACGCCAAGAGCGTTTGAAAGACATACAGCCTCGCTGAGGACGCTTGCTTTACTTTACCTTTGCTTGGCAAAGGTTGGCCTTAAACGTGGGACAATACTGCGAATGAAGGCTTCTGATTTTATCCATTTACAGGACATCAAACCAATAAAACGTTGCGTGTAACCACTAATGCCTTGAGGAACTGGTATCGCCGCTTACCTCGCGATGAAGCAAGTGCTATTCAATGGTGGACGTACTTTCGCCGGCTTTTGTTTCGTCTAACCCTTTGGTTTTTAGGCGTTACGGTAGGCTTGGTTGTCTTGTATCGATTTCTTCCGGTGTTGATAACGCCTCTGATGGTGATTCGCACAATGGAGCAACTCGGCGATCGGGATCGCTCTGTGCGTTGGGAGCACCAATGGGTTCCTTTAGAAGCTCTGTCGCCGAAATTGCAACTGGCGGTAGTGTGTGCTGAAGACCAAGCATTCTTAGAGCATTGGGGATTTGACTTTCAGGCGATTGGAGAAGCTCTGGAACACAACCGAAAAAGCCGGCGCATTCGAGGCGCCAGCACCATCAGCCAGCAGACGGCCAAAAACGTCTTCCTCTGGCCCGGTCGCTCCTGGTTGCGCAAAGGCTTAGAGGTGTATTTTACGTTTCTAATAGAGACCTTCTGGAGCAAGGAACGCATCATGACCGTTTATCTGAATGTCATTGAGTTTGGCGACGGCATCTACGGAGCCGAGGCAGCAGCCCGGCACTTTTTTAACAAAAGCGCTAGCCAAGTCTCGCGCGAGGAGGCTGCCTTACTGGCCGCTGTGCTGCCTAACCCGCTCAAGCGCAATCCAGCGCGCCCGTCCTCGTTGGTGTACCACCGACAGCAATGGATCTTAGGCCAAATGCGCATGTGGGGTGGACGCATTGATTATGAACAATCCAACACACCGCGAGGGCGAAAGCAATAGCCCTAACCGCTGCCTAAACCGATATGCGAGCCGCTGTTTTGTTGACGCTTAGCCTCTTTTCCCTGACGCTGCCTGCTCACCGGCAGCAAAGCCCGCTGCCGCCCAAAGGCAATTGCGACCCGTTGGCCAAACCCTTTTGGGGATACTCCTTCCTATTGCCCGACCTTGTCAACAAAAATGCCGCTTATGCTCCTTTCTTCATGCGCTGGGACGACTACTACGACCGCTACTACTTCCAGCAAGACCATCAGCGCGAAGAAAACATTGCCGAATGGCGCGACCGCTTTTGCAACATTGCCAAATCCGAGGACGTAGACTTTGTCGTCTACCAAGCCAGCACCAATGATTTATTGGTGCTGCGCGACCTGGCTTTTGCGCGCGCTGAACCAGAGCAGTTACCATACCCGTTCATCGACAATACTTTCGCCGAGGTGCTGGCGTACAACGGTTGTATAGAGGCCATAGATTATTTGGTTTTTGCCCGACAGTGTGAACCTTACGTTGCGCCACCCAACGACGGCTGGACGCGCTCGCAGCGCGACGGCGAGCGGATGCAAGCGCTTATAGAGGAAGGCAAAGAGCGTTTGCTGCATACCTCTTCGCACTTTTTGCGGATGCGCTACGCTTATCAAGTAGTGCGTTTGGCCCATTACGCTGGTTTTTGGCAACAGACGGTTGATCTATACAATTATTTGCTGCCCAAGATCGACCGGCGGCGGCCTAGCGCAGCGTACTATTGGGCTTTAGGGCATTTGGCCGGGGCTTTACAGCGCTTGGGCAAAACGGCTGAAGCAGCCTACCGATATTCCCTCATTTTTCGTCACTGCCCCTCTAAGCGCATTCAGGCGTTCCGCAGTTTCTATCTAAAAGATGAAAACGATTGGAAAGCCGCTCTTCGCTTGTGCCGGAACGACTCCGAGCGGGCCACGCTGCGTTTGTTAAAGGCTGCCAAAAACCGGCCTTTTTCTGTGGCAGATTTGGAGACCATCTACCGCTTAGAGCCAGAAAGCCCACACCTGGAACTGATGTTGGTGGGCATGACGCAGGAGTTGGAGCGTATTTTCTTACACACTGCACTCACGCAGAGGAAAAGAGGCGGCCCACTCGTTCGAGAATCGCGCGACCAGGCTGCTCAGCGCCTCATTGATTTACAGCGCGCTGCCCGCCGCATTGCCCGAGAGGGCAAAACGCCCAAACCGCAATTGTGGCAGGCCATGACGGGCTATTTGGAACTGTTGGCCAACGACTTGGTGGCGGCAGATACCACTTTCAAACGCGTGTTGGAGCGCTTGGCTAACCGTACTTACGATAAAACGCTGAAACGCCAAATAGCGGTCTGGCAAATGCTGGGCGAACTGCTGCGACTCGACGGAAAAAACGAAGCCAGCGACAGCGTCTACTTTGAATTGCGCGCCCGCTCGCTTTTCCGCGAGATACCGGCCTTCGAACCCTTTGCTCGCGATCTGCTGGGCGACCGATACGCGACCCAACAGCATCCAGGAAAGGCTGTCGTCGTTGCTTACGGCCCTAATGCCATCCTGTACAATCCTAAATTAGAGGAACTCGATGACCTCATCCGACTGGCGCGTAGCGATACGAGCATCTTTCTGTTCAAACTTATGCCCGGCGACACCAGCATGGAGCAAATTCTGGCTCGACTGCTCGAGATAAAGGGCGCTTACTTGCTCGGACAGGGACAACCCGAAGCAGCGCTGGCCGTATTTCGCCAGATACCTCCTACGCAAAGGCTCTATCTGGAGCAGTTCAGCCCGTTTAAAGAGTTCTTCGATGAGAAAATACACCGCCCTGTAACGGATAGTTTGCTCCTGAACCGGATCGAAATCGCTGAAAAAATTATTGAGTACGAACAACGCGCCAAAGCAGCCTTGGCCATGAATGAGCCTGTGGCAGCTTGGTATTTCTACTTAGTTGGCTTGGCTTATTACAATATGTCCTATTTCGGACATGCTTGGGCCGCAACGGACTTCTACCGCAGCGGCTACAATTGGAACCGATTGGCCCAAGGGCCGGTCTTTCCCTTGCGCGGCTCGCCCAGCGGCAATCGAGAGAACACCGATGTCAGTTTGGCTCTTTATTATTTCGAACGGGCGTTGACCGAAGCGCGCAACCCTGAATTGGCCGCGCGCGCAGCGTTTATGGCGGCTCGATGTCAGCAGAAACAGTGGTTCTGCCACCCGGACTGCCGCTACCGACCTGGAAATAGAATGGTGCCTCAGCTGCCCGAAGCCTACAGCAGCTACTACAAGCGTCTGAAGCGCTACGAAAAAACAACCTCCTACCAACAGATCGTAGAAGAGTGCCGCTGGTTGCCCTATTACGAGTAGGCATATGTCGGCTTTGCGCCGAAGAACTGCTTTGAGCACAGCCATCGTTGCGCAACAGCCCTTCTTTGCAGGAGTAAATACTTAACTTTGCGCGGTTTCAGAGCGACGTGCGCTTTGCTTGGGTTTTTCACTAAAAAAATAACAACCACACTACCTGCATGCCTTACCTATTTACCTCCGAGTCGGTGTCGGAAGGGCACCCCGACAAGGTTGCTGACCAAATCAGCGACGCTATACTGGATGAGTTTCTGCGCCTTGACCCAGAATCTAAAGTTGCTTGCGAAACGCTGGTTACTACCGGATTAGTGGTAGTGGCTGGTGAGGTGCGCTCGCGTGCCTATGTAGATGTGCAAGATGTGGTGCGCCGCACCATTCAGCGCATTGGCTACAACCGCGCAGAATACCAATTTGAAGCCCAAAGTTGTGGGATTATTAGTGCGCTGCACGAACAAAGCCCAGACATCGCCCAAGGAGTAGATGTTGGTCGAAAAGAAGACGATCAGGGCGCCGGCGATCAGGGCATGATGTTCGGATACGCTACTAACGAAACCGACAACTACATGCCTCTTGCCTTAGAATTAGCCCATCAGCTGCTTTTGGTCCTTTCTGAGATTCGCCACGAGGGCAAGCAGATGAAATACTTGCGCCCCGACGCTAAAAGCCAAGTAACGATCGAATACACGGATCGCCACAAGCCACGGCGCATCGACACAATCGTACTGAGTACTCAACACGACGACAACGTCAGCCAGGAGCGCATTGCTCGCGACATTCAACGCATTCTTATCCCGCGCGTCAAGAAGCGCTTGCCTGCACGTTTGCAGCGGCTTTTCACTAAAAACATCCGCTACTTCATCAATCCTACGGGTAAGTTCGTCATTGGCGGTCCGCACGGCGATACAGGCCTGACAGGGCGCAAGATTATTGTGGATACCTACGGCGGAAAAGGTGCGCATGGCGGTGGTGCCTTTAGCGGCAAGGACCCTTCAAAAGTGGATCGCTCAGCGGCGTATGCGATGCGCTACATCGCCAAAAACCTTGTGGCGGCCGGCTTGTGCGATCAGGCACTCGTTCAGGTTGCCTATGCCATAGGGGTAGCAGAGCCTGTGGGGCTTTACGTCAATACCTACGGCACTTGTCGCGTCAGAGGCCTCAGTGACGGTGAAATCGCATGCCGTCTATTGGAAATTTTCAACTTGCGCCCAGCGGCCATCGTCAAACGGTTGGGATTAAAGAACCCAATCTTTTCTGAAACGGCTGCGTATGGCCACTTTGGCCGCACGCCACAGAAAAAAACTGTATGGTTCGGCGAAAATGGTCGGATGGTAGCGCGCGAAGTGGAAACGTTCACTTGGGAAAAATTAGATGCCGTAGACGACATTCGCCGCGCTTTTGGGCTTTGATGAAATGCAAAAGTTTACTTTACTGCTCTGTGTATGCCTGTGTACAGCGGTGCCTCTGTTGGCTCAATCGCTTTACATGCCGCGCAATCTGCTGCGCGCCTATGAGCGACAAAACCGCTCTTGGGATGGCCGCCCTGGGCCAAACTACTGGCAAAACCGCGCCGAATACCGCATTGAGGTAGCACTTTCGATGCCGGAGCGCGAAGTGCGCGGACAGGCCGCTATTCGCTACTTTAACAACAGCCCAGATACGCTTAAACTCATCCGCCTTAAATTGGCGCATGACTTATACCGCAAAAACGCTCTGCGCGCTTTCGAACTGAACCCAGAAGCCATCACCGATGAAGGCGTTGAGATGGAGGCAATTGTGGTAAACGGGAGGGCCGTAGAGAGGAGCCTTTGGAAGCGCAATGGCACTTTTTGCGACGTTGCGCTTCATGAGCCTCTTTTGCCGGGGCGAAGTGTGGAGATGTCGCTGGTCTGGCGCTTTCAAATGCCGCCGGCTGCGGGCGCGCCACGCGAAGGCGTCTATGACTCTACGACCTGGTTTGTACCCTATTGGTATCCGCAAATAGCGGTTTACGACGACTTGCGTGGCTGGGCCGATGCTCCTTACACCGGTTTACAGGAAATGTACAACGATTTTTCGGACTATCGGGTGCGCATTACGGTGCCTGCACAGGTAATGGTTTGGGCTACGGGGGTGTGGCAAAATCCTGAAGAAATCCTACAAGAGGAGTTCTATCGGCGTTATCAGCGCGCTCAGGTGGCAGATTCGGTGTTGGCCATTTTTTCGGCGGAGGATTATGCGGCAGGAGCCAGTTTTTTCCGAGCCACTCACACCCATACGTTTGAGTATCGTGCAGACAATGTGCCGGATTTTGCTTTTGCCACTAGCAGCCACTATTTGTGGGATGCCACCTCGACGGTAGTGGATACTGCCACTGAGCGCCGCGCCTTTGTGAGTGCCGCCTACAGCCCGCAGTCGTTCGATTTTCGGCGAGTATGCCGGGCAGCTGCCGACGCCCTGTCTCTGATGTCGCGCTGGCTGCCTGGTAGCCCATATCCTTATCCGGCCATGACAGTCTTCAACGGCAGTGGGGGGATGGAGTTCCCTATGATGTGCAACAACGGCAGTACCTATCCTAACAGCCCAGTGGGCTTAACAGTACACGAAACGGCACATACCTACTTCCCCTTTCTGATGGGTATCAACGAGCAGGATTATGCCTGGATGGACGAAGGGTGGGCCTCTTTTTTAGATGTGCTTGTTACGGACTCTCTCGAAGGCAAGCCGACCGGGCGTTTGCGCAATTACCCGGACTTTGCTGGTACGGATGCTGACGTGCCGCCGATGGTTCTTTCGCGGCATCTGACCAACCCGGCCTATCGCGTAGCGGCTTATAACCGCCCTCAAGCCGCTTATTTTGCTCTGTACCAAATGCTCGGTTACGAGCGCTTTCATCGCTGCATGACTGAGTATATCGAACGTTGGAAGGGGAAACACCCACAGCCTTATGACTTTTTCTTTACGTGGAACGAAGTGGCGGGCGAAAACCTTACCTGGTTTTGGAAGCCTTGGTTCTTCGATTGGGGATACCCTGACCTAGCTGTAGCGGGTGTTACGCGCAAAGGTATCATCGTGGAAAATGTGGGTACGATGCCGCAAACCGTCAGCGGTACCATCGCGTACGAAGATGGAACAGAGCAAACCTTCTGGTACACCGCCGACGTATGGAAGGATGGGCGTCGTACTTTTGTTGTGCCGCTGAAAAAACGCCTTGCTGTTCGCCAGGTACAACTGGGACATCCACACGTCTCTGACGCTAACGCTAGCAACAATCGCTGGCCACGCTAATCCGCGGGTTTTGTTTTACACACAAAACACCTCGCTCGCATGAGAAGCGCTCAAGTATTCTTTGACCTAATGAGAACAAGAATCGGCACACTGCGGCTGCTGACTGCCATGATAGTTTCTTACCTTTTTGGGCCAATACCTCTGTGGACACAGCAAAGCTTCGTCTTTAACGTAGAGGGTAGAAACTATCGGGTTGAAGTAAGCTGGAGCGTCAAGCACGCTGGGAACACCTACGCAAATGCAACTGCCCATAGCTTTGATTTTTCAAAAGGAAATGCCTTCGATTTAGAGGTGCAATTCCGTTTTCTCGACGAAGTGCCGCCGCCAGAGGTGGAGCTGCTTTTGGGCTTTCAATACCGCCATGGCGGCAGTGCGTTGGCTCCTACTGAAGGAGAAAAACGCGCGCGCGGCATGCGGCACTTTCAGCGCTTTCAGGCCGTTGGTGGCGGCGCCGCCACCCTGACCCTAACGCCTAAAGTATGGCGCCGAACCCTTGATGCGGGAGTAGAGCTCCTAGCTTCTGGCTCACCAATAACATTAGGTTTTGCGGCTGCTCCGGCTGTTTCATCCGCTCCCTCAGTCGTCGCACCTACGCCAAATATTGACTCCGCATCACGCCCAACACCACCGCCTGCTCCTCCTCAAGAGCCGCCGCTGACTTTCGCCCAAAAGGCAGAGAGCGAAGCTTATGCAAAAGCGGTAAGCACTCCCGATTCCGCCCAGCGCATCCGCGCGTTGATTGATTTCGTAGACCAATATCGCGCAGTTCATCCTCCTTCGCTCAACGTGCAAAAAGCCTTGCGCGAAGTGCCGTTCAGCACAAGCCTGCCTAAAAACCAAGCAACCAACCAGGTATCGTATGTGCTCGACTATGCTGTGCGCCCTTTCATCGATACGGCACAGGCCAATCGCTGGCAGTGGGACCTGAAAAACGTTGCTCCAGGCCGTTTCCAGCTCACCTTAAGTCCACTGAGCGATACTGTCACGACGTTTATGCTCGCCGATATTGGAAAAAGCGCCCCTTTCGACCGTCCGCGCGTCTTGCAACCTTTTGAAAAAGTGCAGGTGTCGCTCGTCAGCCAGAGTAAAGAAGGCTTTACCCTTCGCTTTGCCGGCGGAACGCCGCCTTTCATGGTGTATCTGCTTCAAGACCGCATTACGCGCATGCGCTATTTGGTGCCTCAGACGGATACTACGCTTACGTTGAGCAAGGATGCCTGTACAGTTTGCAAGGATGGGCCGCATACTTTAGAAATCTACACGGGTGATTTCAGTACCCTGCTTTTGCGCCAGGAGGATGCCATCAGCATAGAGCGGGCTAATCGCTGGCTACCTATGTTGACTATAAGCATCGCATTGTTTTTGCTGATAGCTTTTCATAAGCCCCTTCGCAAGTGGTGGCAACACTATTGGTACTATCGCAAATTGCGTGAGATTGAAGCGTGGGAGCGTACTATCGAAGAGGAAATAAAGCGACGAAAAAAAAAGTGAACTGTGTCTTGGGCTGGCCGAAAAATCGCACATTAGAGCCAAAGAAAAAGAAGCGGTGAGCGCCCTCCTGATCTCTCGGAGATTTGGTCTTAAAGTATAAAATCTTATCTCCTGAGCATTTGTGTGGTCTCGGGCAGATTTTTTTAGTTCATCTTTGTAAAAAAAATTTCTGTTATGACCACACACGCTGTAGTTGCGGGCGATACGCTTTTTAGCATCGCTCGGCGCTTCAACGTTACTGTAGATGACTTGCGCCGCGCAAACAACTTGAAAAGCGATAACCTGCGCGTTGGGCAGGTTTTGCGCATTCCAGGAAATGCTCCATCGCCTTCGCCACCATCAGCATCTTCTCCACCAGTTACTTCACCACCCTCCTCATCGAGCAGCGCTACTACGCTCATCTCATACACTGTGGCGCGTGGCGATACACTTTCGAGCATTGCGCGGCGCTTCAATGTAACAGTGGATGCCCTCAGACGCCAAAACAACCTCAAAAGCAACAACCTCAGAGTGGGTCAAACGCTGCGTATCCCGGTGCCATCGACAACGCCACCGCCAAATGTACCCACCCCCCCCTCACCACAGCCCGCTCCACCGGCGGTAAACCTAACATCGCCAGGCAATTATTTGAGCGCTCGACAGCGTTTTGAGCTGCGCATAATCCCAGATGTGGGCTTTCGCCGCTTCGAGCTGACCGTACCGCTGCTCAACGGCACTGCTGTGGTGGCGCGCATGCGCGATAATTTTACGCAATCCATCCACATGCGGTACCCGGAGGGCATCCTCTATCCAGGTCAGTCTACCATTGATCTCCCTAATGAGCGCGTTGCTTCGGTAGGATTAACACGCCGACAGGCCTCTGCTTTGGAGTTTGTCTCAACGCACGAGGGCAAATACGACGCCATTAACAGCTACGACAGCGCTATTTTTTCCTACGGCTGCATCCAATTTGTCGGTGCGGCAGCACCCGGCGGTAGCCTCAATCGCCTGCTCATGAGTATGAAACGCTTCGCGCCTACGCGCTTTGCTCAGGTCTTCGAACAAGTGGGCATTGACACCGATGGCACGACGACCACCGTACTGGACGAAAATGGCCGCAGATGGGCAGGCGACGATGCCTGGCTCTACATCCAGCGAAATATCCCGCTTTACGGCGCTTTCATCCAAGCAGGTTTTGAACCAGACTTGGTGCTTGAACAATTGCGCGCCGCCAATGAGCTTTACGTGCAGCCCACTCTAAACCTACGCCTGCAGATCAACATTGGCGGCATAACCCTCACCGTACCGCGTTTGGGCGACCTCATTCTTTCAGAGGGATTACTTACGGCGCTTATCGCTATCGCTATCAACCGCGGTACCGGTGCCATGGGGCGCCTCGTGTCGGAAGTCATGGCCATCCTTGCTCAAGACATGGGCATTCGGACGGTGGAAGGGCTGTACCAAATCGATGAGCGCCTCATTTGCCAAACCATTGCCAATACGACTACCGACAGCCGTATTCGGGACCGGGCACAAGGAGCGATCGATGCAGGGCTAAGCTTCAGTAAGGTCGCTTGAAAAAAGCAGGCTCACGAGTCGCCCAACGATACTACCCGAGTGGGTTCGAGCATTTCGTTGCGAATCGCTACTTGACGCAACGTATTCTGTGCCACCTCTAAAAAGGCTTTCGCCACTGGGTGAGCCTCCTCTAATACAGCGGGCTTGCCGGTATCTCCGCCTTCACGGATGCTCTGTACTAAGGGTATTTGGCCCAACAGGACGGAACGGCTGGCCTGAGCTAACTTTTTACCGCCGCCTTGGCCAAAGATGTAGTACTTGTTATCGGGGAGCTCTGTCGGTGTAAACCAGGCCATGTTCTCTACCACTCCCAGAATGGGCACGTTGATTTGAGGCAGCAGAAACATGTTCATTGCCTTTATCGCGTCGGCCACTGCTACTTCTTGAGGGGTGGTAACGATGACGGCGCCCGTAACGGGTACGGTCTGCACCAACGTCAGTTGCACGTCGCCGGTGCCCGGCGGCAGGTCTACGATGAGAAAGTCTAACTCGTTCCACAGGACATCGTTAAAGAACTGCTTCACGATAGCAGCCAACCGCGGCCCGCGCAAAACGATGGCTTGTTCTGGCTCAATGATGTTGCCGATGCTTATCGTTGGCATGCCGTAAGCCAGCAGTGGGACCATCTTCATTTGTCCCTGCACCTCCTGCACTTTGGGACGCTGACCCACTAAGCCCAACATCGTAGGAATGCTCGGCCCATACAGGTCGGCGTCCATGAGACCGACGCGCGCACCTAGGTGTTGAAGGCCCAAAGCGAGGTTGACCGCCACGGTGCTCTTGCCTACGCCTCCCTTACCCGAAGCTACGGCAATGATGTTTTTGATCTGCGGCGCTGGGCTATTCGTCTGCTGGCTAGCCGGCGTGCGCGCTATGAAGTGCACGTTGACATCAGCATCCGGATAGACTTGGGCAATAGCGCCCACACAAGCGAAGTTGATTTCGGCCTTGCCCGGCATTTGCAGCGAGGGTACGGCGAGGGTGCAATTAACGCGATGGCCATCTATTTCAACCTCTTGCAACATACCGGAGGCTACGATATCCTGGCCACTACGCGGGTCGCGCACTTGGCGTAGCGCCTCAATGATTTTTTCCTTTTCCATGAATACGATGTTCTGTGGAATAGCTTAGACCCCTCAGCGCCTTTCTATAAGAACGGCGAACAAAGGTAGTATGTTCACTCAGCTTTAAGGCGAAAGACAGTAGTGCGCACGCAGCGCATGGGGGGAGCGTTGGGCGTTGGCTCCTCTAAGACCAAAGCCTGTGCTTCGGGTTGTGCAAATACGGCGGGCATGTCGCGGATTTGAGCGCAGGGCACACCGTGGGTATGCAGTCTTTCGAGCCAACTGTCAAGATTTTGCTGAGAAAAAATGCCTTGTAAGACCTCGTTGAGCGCTTGCCGGTGTTGTACACGCGCCGCGTTGGTCTTAAAGGTAGGCATTTCCAATAAGTGTGGTGCCGACAAACAACGACACAAGCGCTCGAACTGCCCTTCTGTGCCTACAGCCAACAGTAGCTGCTTCCCGTCAGCACACGTATAGAGGTCTCCGTAGGGCGCGATGTTGGGATGTTGGGTCCCCATGCGCTGAGGCACATGCCCAGCCATGAGCCAGTTGGTTGCCTGGTTGGCCAAAGAAGCTATGGCACTTTCGAACAAAGAAACGGACACCGTACTCCCTCGACCTGTTCGCTCGCGTTGCCATAGGGCAGCCAAAATTCCTTCCTTCAGCTGGTGGGCTGCCAGGAGGTCAATGAGCGCGACAGGCATCTTGACAGGGGGCCGATGGGCTTCTCCCGTCATATACAGAAAACCTGCTTCGGCCTGAAGAACTGCGTCGAAAGCAGGGCGTTCGTCCTCTGCATTAGGCCAACCCGAAATTTGCGCGTAAATGAGTCGCGCATTTTGGGCGCGCAGTGTATCCGCATCAAAACCCAAACGCCGTGCTGAGGAGGGCTTAAAATTTGCAATTACTACATCGGCTGTTGCGACGTATTGCAACGCAATGGCCCGATCATCCACCTCGTTTAGGTCTAAAAAAACAGAGCGTTTGCCCCAGTTCACACTGCAGAAGTAGGCCGAAATAGGCAAATTGGGGTCCTCGCATGGCAACTTCCAAGCCCGAGTAACATCGCCCTTTGTCGTTTTGTTCTCAATTTTGATTACCTCGGCGCCCAGTTCGGCAAAGAACATACCCACTGCTGGGCCAGCCAAAACTGAGGCGAATTCTACCACTTTTAATTCAGAAAAAAGTGCTTCCTGCATACGGCGGCAAAGGTCATGGTAATGGTCCGTTTTTTCTCTTCGCTTCTTATCTCTCTTTTCTTGCTTGTATCTTTGTTTAAATAATCCTGTCTTCCAGCTTCATCGATCTTTGAGGGGTCGGTCTCTGTGTCTTAGAAGACAAAAATCCTGTGCCTTAGCAAATGCGAATACCAACAACCGATCAAATACGCGCTTGGGACGCCTACACGATTGAGCGCGAACCGATAGCATCTATTGATTTAATGGAACGCGCCGCTGGTGTCTTTACCGCCTGGTTTACAAGTCAATACCCCGATGCCCATCTCCCGGTATACATCTTTGCTGGCACCGGCAACAACGGTGGCGATGGTGTGGCCGTTGCGCGTTTGCTACACCAACGCGGTTACGACGTATCGCTAAGTATATGCGACTTTGGGGGGCGGCACAGTGCCGATTTTACCCAGCAAATTCAACGCTTACCCGCCCACGGCAATGTGCCCGTAACCTGGTTGAAATCTCCCTCTGACGCGCAGCTGCCCAGGCCTGATGCCGTTGTGATAGACGCGCTGTTTGGCACGGGTCTAAAGCGTTCCTTAGATGGACTTTGGACGGCTATGATAGAATGGCTCAACCGATTGCCTAACGAAAAAGTAGCCATAGACCTGCCCAGTGGGCTGTTTGCTGACCAGCCTACTACAGGGCCGTGTGTGCATGCGACGAAGACTTTTTGTTTTGAAGCCCCGCGCAAGGCGTTCTTTTTTAGCGAAAATGCCGATAGGGTAGGCGAGTGGTCCCTGGGCAGTATTGGCCTACATCCCAGTTTTTGGGAAAAGCAGAGTGCTTTAGATAACTACCTGACGGCACGCGACGTTGGTCAAATCGTAAGGCCTCGGAATCGCTTTTCGCACAAAGGGAACTATGGGCACGCGCTGCTCATATGCGGTCGCAAGGGCAGCATGGGAGCAGCACTGCTGGCAGCGCGCGCCTGTCTGCGTTCGGGGGTAGGGTTGCTGACCACTCACGTGCCCTCGAGTGGCTACGAGATCCTACAGTTGGGCGCACCCGAGGCTATGTGCGATGTTGGTCTGGACAGCGACCACTGGGTGGCGCTGCCCGAGCTAGGACCGTACTCAGCCATTGGCGTAGGCTGCGGGATTGGTCGAGCGGCCTCCACCGCACAGGCCCTTAAGCGTCTGCTGCAGAAGGCCCGCGTGCCCTTGGTGCTCGACGCCGACGCCCTTAACCTTTTAGCGCAGCGCAAAGAGTGGTTCCAGTATTTGCCACCGGCGTCTATCCTTACCCCACACCCTAAAGAGTTTGAGCGACTCTTCGGCCCTACGCCTAACAGCTTCGAGCGCAACGCTCTGCAGCGCGCTAAAGCTCGCGAGTTGGGCGTGTATCTCATCTTAAAAGGTGCCTACACTTGCATAGCCTGCCCCGATGGCACTTGCTGGTTCAACAGCACGGGCAATCCCGGTATGGCTACTGGCGGTAGCGGCGATGTGCTTACCGGCCTGCTAACGGGTCTGCTGGCTCAGGGCTATTCGCCCTTTGAAAGCAGCTTATTGGGAGTCTACTTACACGGATTAGCCGGTGACCTGGCCGCCGCCCAATGCAGCCAGCCTGGCCTTATCGCCGGCGATATCACGACCTTTCTTCCAGAAGCATGGACAATGGTTCTTGCCCAGAAATAACCCAGATAGAGTGCTGAAGAGCTTTAATTAAAAGGGCGATGGGTAGGATGTGTTGAAAAAACCTTTCGGAGATTTGCTGCCGTTCAAAAAGTCTTTGCCTCAACCGTATTTTACATTCTTCTCGTGGAAATCCATTACTGCGAGCATTTCGACGGCGAAGTTTTTGCTCCTGGAGCCGCCGTGCAGGTGGGCCATCTCTATGCTGGCGATGCGCGCCTACTGGCCTATTTAGAAGCCCAATTAGGCCTGTCGGTAGAGCAGGAAAATACGAACTACTTGCGCATCGAGTTTTACCGACAAGCACTGCTGGAGGTGCTGACCACTACAAAAGACGGGCGGCCTTTCTACGGCGCTTCGTTTGAAACCGACCCTTGGGCAGTAGCTGAAACCCTCCTCGCCTGGCGCGATGAATTGCTTCTGTATGGCTGGGATTTCACAACGGACGAATCCTGTCCGCCCCGACTGGCCGACTTAGCACGGGTAGAGCCTTTGTTTCAGGCAAAAGTAAAAGCTTTGGCCTTCGACGGCCGCATCTTAGGAGTGGCGGATCGCTGGGCGCGTGTGTTGGCATGGCTTCGGGTACGCCCAGTGGCCTTAAAACACTTTTGGGCATATGAGCCAAAGCATTTGTGGCTGCCGCACATAAAGCGCCTGACAGGCCTTTTAAGCCAGTGGGGGGTACCCGTACAGGTCTGCCTGACGACACAACCCATGGCTGTTGAGGGCACCGATTTAGCGCATTGGCAGGCCTACTTGTGCGGCCTTTCTACCTCTACGAGACCCGCTGTCGCCGATGGCTCGGTGCGCCTTTTTCGCATGCGCCGCGACAGCGATGGCGCGCTATTTTTGGCCGGCTGGCTAGCACAAACCGGCAACTTCCGCCCTTTATTGCTGCTGCCCAGCGGGGGCAATTTGTTGGAGCAGGCGCTGTTGCAGCAAGGGTTGCCGGCCTTGGGTGTTCCTTCCGCTTCGCTAGCGCGCCCATCGCTTCAGACACTCAAATTAGCGGCTGCTTTTTTATGGGAACCTGTCGATGTGTTTAAAATTATGGAGTTTCTTACGCTGCCGCTCAAACCTTTTGACGACGGTTTAGCCCTAGAAATTGCCCGTGTACTGGCCGAAAAGCCCGGCTTGTTCAGCGATACCTGGTTTGCTGTGGTGAGCGATTACTTGGAAAGGCCTACGATACCACCTTCAGCCCGCCAGCATTACGATTTTTGGTTTTCCCGCAAGCGCTACCGCGCCGATGGAACAGCGCCGACGGCTGAAACAGCTGAAATATACGACTATCTGTATCGTTGGGCCTTAGAGCGCGTGCGCCATTCACCACAGTCTAGCTTAGCGGCTTTAGCTGAGCAGGCACGTCGTGTGCGCGATGTTTTGTTGATACAGCCCAATACACACATTTCAAGACTGGAGCTAGAACGGATCGTGCGCACTGTCCACGAGCCTGCGCCCTTGGCTCTTCATCCCACTCAGGTAGGTGCTTTGCCGTTTGTACAGCACCCCGGTGCTATAGCAACGCCTGTCGAGGCGATCTGTTGGTGGAACTGTGCCAATGACTTGTTCCTCTTACAACCCGATCGATGGCGTACCGATGAACGCCAATGGCTGGCCAAACGCCAGGTAGTTTTGCCTAATGTTGAGATTAAAGCGCATCGGCATCTTTTCTTTTTACAGCAAGCCATTCTGCGGGCTTCCCGTCAGATCATTCTTTTCTTGCCTGAGCAAATCTGCGGGCAAGAGGCGCAAAAATCTTTGATAATCAGTAGTTTAGAAACCATCTTTGAACGTGCGGAGGCGTTGTTTGTAACTTTAGATGCGGAGACCGAAAAGGGTAGGGTAGAGGAGGCGGCGG
The DNA here is from genome assembly GCA_937934275.1 of uncultured Saprospiraceae bacterium. GTDB lineage: Bacteria > Bacteroidota > Bacteroidia > Chitinophagales > Saprospiraceae > M3007. The sequence goes on from CALHAM010000132.1 coordinate 22,556, forward strand.
TTCGGGAACAAATTGTGTCAAAAGCACTGCCACGCCTGGGTGCTCGTACTCACCTGAAAATACCACAGCCAGAGCGCCTAGGTGAGTTGGCATGCCAAACACCCACAGAGCTGGAGCAATTTCTTTATTTCCCGCATCGGTGGTTCTTCCGACACAAAACGCATCTTTATCCCAGTAGCCTACTCAGCATTGCTCGCGACCAGCTGCTTTTGGGCAAGTTGGCTCATCGTTTCTTCGAGTTTTTGCTGCGCGAGCCAGACTGCTTGCAGTGGAAAAAGCCAGAAGTTTTTCAGTGGATCTCCCAAAGAGCGCCCAGCCTATTGGCAAAAGAAGGGGCCACGCTGCTCTTGTATGGTCGCGAGCCAGAGCGCCAGTATTTGCTTTCCCGAGTCCAAACGGCCGCCTGGAGCCTAATAGAAACCCTTCGCGCGGACGGTTGGATTATTTACGGGACAGAAATCCCACTGGAAGGCCTTTTTTGCAATTTTCCTCTACATGGACGTGCCGACCTGGTCCTCCAGCGCTCAGACGATGAATGGGCTATTGTAGATTTAAAATGGAGCGGACTATCCAAACGCATAGACCAAATCCGAAACGGCGAAGACCTACAGCTGCTCTTGTATAGTTACTTACTTCCTCCCGTAGAGCGCTGGGCGCACACCGCCTATTTCATCATTGAAGAAGCCCGCATGCTTGCGCGCAACCGAAGAGCGTTCCAAAGGGCAACAGTGCCGTTCAATAGCGAAGAAAACCACGCCGATGCTTATCGGTGCATCCTTGATCGGATGGAAAAAACCTACCATTGGCGTCGGGAGCAACTTCGAGAGGGGTTGATAGAGTTGCGATACGAACAAAATGCCGGCGCTCTCAATGACTTTTATGGCGCTGAAGCATTAGAGATGCTGGAAATGAAGACGGTTGAGTATCGCGACGAATACTACGCGCTGGTGTGGGGCGGCGACTAAAGGTTCAACTGCCTACTTACCTTCGCGGATGCTCGTTCATTATTGCTATCAGTTGGTCCACGTCCACGTACTCTCGAACGAGTTCGATAGCGCGTTTGACTTTCCAAGGTGTTCGAGTGTTGATTTTAATTTCCAGAGCATTGATCCGCAGGGCAGCACCATAAGTGTCTAAATTAGACTCGATTACCGGGATTTGATGCTTCTCGATGAAAGCACTGCAGAAAGCATCGGCTTGAAAAGGCGGGTGACCATCGTTGGCGCCCGTTACCAAGATACCTGCTACATCAGGATGTGAAATGCCCTGGTTCTGAGCCAAATTCACCATTTGGCGCAGCACTTCAGGCAAGCGCAGAGCATTAGAAACGATGAGGAGGTTGCGCTGCGATTTCAAGTCATAACTCGCCACCAATGAGCCTGAAACTACCGCAGCAATTCGATTTTCCATCTTCTCGGGGTAAAAGACCACTCGCCCGTCTACCGCCCTTCGTATTTGTTCAAAAAGCGGAAACATCATGCTCTCATCGTAAGGGATGACCCCTAACAACGGGACGCCCCAAGCACTCAGCACTTTGGTTAAATAGTGCCGAATTTTTTCCAGTTTTTCAGGCAAAACCTTGTTGACGATAACCCCCTCCACAGGAATGCCCTCTTGTCGAAAAAGCGCAAGGGCTAGTGTCGCTTCATCGATGGTACGGCCAATGCCTCCGCGCACAATCAGAATAACTCGTGCCCCTAATAGGCGCGCCACCACTGCGTTGGATAGCCCTACCACACTGCCTACTCCTGGGTGCCCAGTACCTTCGAAGACCACCCAGTCGTCGTCTGTCGAAGCGAAGTGCTCTCCTGCTCGCACGATCTGTTGCCCAAAAGCGAAATTTGAAGGCGAATCCCAGAACGCCTGAGTGGCACCGTCTCCCAAAATCACAGGGCTATGTATGGGAGGATCCAAAGAAAAATGGAGTGTTCGCGCAAACAGCAGAGCATCCTTATCCGCTTTTAAGCCATCTTCCAAGCTGATGTATTCTTGCCCTACGGGCTTGCAGTATCCTACCTTGAGGTTTCGCGCTTTGAGCGCCGAAATAATGCCTAGGGTACAGGTGGTCTTTCCGACGTGCTGGTTAGTGGCCGCTACATAAAGGCGATTTTGCGTTGGCATCGTACAGCATGATGTTATATTTTCGTGAGCAGTTCGCTGTAAGTAGGGTGGGGGAGAGGGAAGGCCTGGAGGGACTTCCAGGGAATACCTGTATGCATGGCCACTTGTATGAGGCCTAAAATTTCAATGGCGTTCGGACCAAAAGCAGCAGCGCCTTTGATCGTACCCGATTGCTTATCTATTTTTACCTTGAGCATGCCTAATTCAGCGCCTTCAATCTGAGACTTGAGCAAATCTCCAAAAAATTTTTGTACGAAATACGCTTCTTCTGAAGGAGTAGTATCGCCGATTTGACCGACGGGCAGATGTGTGTATACTGCTTCCACTAAAGGCTGCATCCTCAGGGGACTATCGTTGCCCTGAACGATATGGTGCACAGCTACACGGGCTTGCATCTGGGCTTGATTCACCATCATCGGTGCACCGGTAGCATCACCAATCACATAGAGGTTGGGGATGCTACTTTGGCAAAAGGCATTGACGCGAACTGCGCCGCTATTGGTTAACATCAGCTGTTTAGGGTCGCCTTTCCAAAAGGTTGTGTCGGCTTTTCGACCGGCAGCGATGAAGCCAAGAGAACCGTGATACACTTCGCCCGAAGTAGTTTGGGCAACGACGCCTCCATCCTCTACTTTCAAAGCCACAACAGACGCCTCTTTTACAACCTGAACGCTGAGGATTTCTTTTAGCCAGGTTTCAAAAGCATGAACTACCTCAGCATCCATACGCGGTAGCAAACGCGCGCCTTTTTGCAGTAAGGTCACTTGTACGCCCAAAGCAGCAAACGCCGAGGCATATTCCACGCCCGTAACACCACCACCTACCATAAGTATCGAGGAAGGAAGCGTTTCCACAGCTGCAGCGAAGCGAGGCGCAATGATGTGAGGTGGAATGGGTTTCATCTCAGGCGTAAACACAGGCTCAGAGCCAGTAGCCGCAACGATATACCGAGCGGTCAGTATCCTATCCGATGCCTCTGGCCCGCAGACACGCACCTCTGTGGGAGAGATAACCTCGCCTTTGCCTGATTGAACGGCAACACCAGCAGTCTCTAGTAAGGTGCGAGCCTCCGATGCCACCCGCTGACTTTGCGCGCTGATGGTTTCCCGCAACTTCGCCAGTGAAAAAGCCTCTTTTCCCGCAATCCATGCCTTTTGGGCCTCCTTTAACCACACCTTAGAAGGTAGTAGGCTTCCCCACGTAGAGCGCCCACCTAATGGCATATCTGAAATCAGCGCCGTACACAGACCTGCTCGCGCCGAAAGCACAGCTGCCTCAACGCCAGCAGGCCCTCCTCCAATAACAACAACATCGTATTGCATCTCTTCTCATTTGCAGGTAGTAAAAAATAAAAAAGGGCCTCCAGACACCGCGTCTGTTGCCCTTTCTACACTGCTTGCTTTTTACTTCAATTCACATTTTGCTAAATAAAAGTCTATCATTTCGTAGTCGCTTTTCAAGCGCTCGTTGAGCTCGTCAACCGTCTTAGGCGGTGGCACGATGGCCTTCTCTCCAGGCTTCCAATTGAGCGGCATCGCACATTTGTACTGATCAGCCGTCTGCAGGGCAATCAGCGCGCGCTTGATTTCTTCCATATTACGACCCACATTCAGCGGATAATACATGATGAGTCGGATCGTGAAATTAGGGTCGATGAAAAAAACAGCGCGAACAGCGGCAGTCTCACTTTCTCCAGGCTGCAGCATGCCGTACAATTTAGCTACCGACATATCTAAGTCGGCCACAATTGGGAAGTCGAAAAGAACACCGGTTTTTTCGCGTACGTTTTGCACCCACGCTATGTGCGAATGAATGCTGTCGATGCTCAAGCCCAGCAGCTTCGCGTTTCGCTCTTCGAAAAACTTTTTTTCTAAAGCAAAACCGCTCATTTCCGTTGTACAAACTGGCGTAAAGTCGGCCGGATGAGAGAAGAAAACCACCCAATAACCACGCGCGTAGTCCGAAAAACGGATTTTCCCCCACGTTGTCATGGCCTCAAAATCAGGGGCAGGATCGCCAATGCGCGGCATTGCCGTAAGCATCTTGCTACTATTCGTATTTTCCATATTTAAGATCTGTTTTTTTACTTTGAGTAATTTATCAATACAAAGTTCCTGGTTTATCTACTCGGCCTGTTAGGCCATTTTCGGGCTTATGCAGTACTTTTTCGCGTCATTGGCAGTGAGTTAACGTCTTTTCTTTTTTGGTATATAATTTATATTATGTTAAATAAAACCATCCGTAAAGCCTCAGGCGAAGAGGTTGCCTTTGAACCGTCGAAGTTGCGCCTATCGCTACAGCGCTCAGGAGCTACGGCTGACGAAGCAGAAGCCGTAGTACGAACAATACTAAACGGGTGGCACTCTTTGGCCACGACTAAAGAGGTATATCGGCAAGCTCACCGACTACTGCGACGCTACAATAAAACGGCAGCATCGCGTTATTCGCTTAAGCAGGCGCTTTTTGCACTCGGTCCGTCGGGGTATCCTTTCGAGACTTTCGTTGCTCGGTTGTTGGAAGCCGATGGGTATTTCGTGGAAAAAGGCATGCTCAGGAGCGGCCGTTGTATTGCGCACGAAGTTGACATTATGGCAAGCAGAGGGAGCGAAATTATATTTGGAGAATGCAAGTTTAGAAACAGCCAACAACTAAATAACGATATAAAAGTAGTTCTTTACATTCAGTCACGTTATAAGGATTTGCTTGAAGGAGAGTTGAAGCCGCAAGTAGACAAAGGTTATTGGGTGCGCTGCTTTGCGTTTACCAACACTCGTTTTAGTGAGGATGCGTTGCGCTATGGTGCTTGCATGCAAATGACACTGGTCGATTGGAGTTCACCCAATGGCTATGCCCTACGCGACTGGGTGAATCGCACAGGGCTTCATCCGCTAACATGTTTACATGGCCTCACTCGCCGCGAAAAGAGTGCTCTAGTGGAAGAATATCGCTTGGTTATGGTTCAAGACCTACTCCAGAACCCAGAGGTACTTGACTCAGTAGGCCTCAAAGAGGGGCGAAAAAAGACCGTGTTGGCAGAAGCCGAGGCTTTGTGTCGGTGAAAACGCCTCCTGCCCTACCCTTGCGCATAGTTCTGGTTTAGTTTAAAAATCGCTCCTTACACTCGGCCTTAGGCATCCAACAAGTTTCTGAATGGCCAAACCACCGATATCGGTTGCGCGCTATCCAATCGTAAACAGCATCGCGTATGAAGCGAGGTACAAGCCTGAAGACAGTCAACAACGACCAAGGAAAGCCCAGGCATCGGGCTATTTCAAGCGCTGCATCGGAGCGCGCGTAGGCGCGGTCACCTACCACCAGCACTACCGAGTTGAGGCTTTCGGAAACGCCTAAATGCTTGAGCGTCTGCCGCCCCAACTCCGACTGCAAAGGAGCAAAGTAAAAAAGCCCTGCTTTATCCCGCTTTAACACCCACTGAACGGAGCCAGCACATAAATGACAATTGCCATCAAAAAGTAAGATCGGCGATCTTTGCACGCGCTTCATACACAAATTCAACGCCTTAAAAGGCGTTTTGTTCGTTCTCATTTCGACAAATGCCTCAAAAGCGACGGCGAGAATTCCGTCAGATAATAAGTAACTCACGACGAGCATCTTTCATTCATGCGCACAGTTCTTTTTTCATGCTTACTGGGCAGTTTGCTCGCACCAGCACTCCTGCAGTCGCAGGTAGTAATTCCTTCCTCGCCGGATACTACGCAAAAAATCAGGGTAGAGTCCTCGCTATTCGGCGAGTACTTTCTTCGAGAAGGTCGCTACGTTCAGAAGTTGAGCGGCATGGTGCGGCTTCGGCACGGCAATACACTCATTCTTTGCGATACAGCGCTGTTGGATGTCAATGATGCTCGTCTGGTCGGCAATGTCCTGATCGAGCAAAGCGACTCGCTGCGCCTGTATGGCGATTCAGCGCTGTATTTCGGCGACCAGCGCACGTGCGATATTTTCGGCGATGTTGTGTTGGTTAAGGGGTATAAGGAGCTCTTCACTAACCGCCTGCACTACGACTTCAAAACCAAAATGGCTACTTACTGGGAAGGAGGAACCATGACGAATGGCAAGAGCCAGCTGACCAGCACGCGCGGATATTACAATGTCGAGCGCAAGATGGTTTATCTGGGCGGCGAGGTAGTGGTGGTTGACCCAGAATTCACGATGCGCACGGATACACTAACGTACAGTACAGAAACGCAGATTGTCCGGTTTGTGGCGCCTACTCTTATCAGTCAGCGAGGGAGTCGTCTGTATTGCGAAGCTGGTTTTTATGATTTGGAGCAAAACTTTGCCGTTTTTGAAGGTACCCCACAGTACGAGCAAGACGGCCAGCGCGGACGCGCGAAAAAGATCCGATACAACGGTGCCCGCCAGGAGTACGTACTTGAGGGAGAGGCTTTTGTAGAGGAGCCTGCCCGAGGACGTTCCGTGCGAGCCGAAGTTATTCGCTACAAAGTCGAGACGGAGGAGGCGGTGTTTATCGGCAATGTTTTCTACCAAGATAGCGCCCAGGCCATCAGTGGCGCCGAGGTGCACTACGACCGCCGCGCGCAACAATACCAGATCAGAGGACGTGGACGCGTGAGCGATCCACCGTATATTATTGAGGCCGACTCGCTGGCTTTCAACAGTGAGTTGGGCAACGGCCTCGCTGTAGGGCGAGTAGAGTGGCGCGATACAGCTCAGGGCTATATTTTGCTAGCCCATCGGGCAGACTATAACCGGGCTACAAGCTTCGTGCATGCCTATGGTGCTTTCGACGACAAAGGCGAGGCAGGGCGCCCACTCATGCTATCGCTCATAGAAGGCGATACGCTCTATTTGAGTGCCGATACACTGCTCTCTTTCAGGCCCGATACGCTTGCCAACGACCGCGTTTTGCTGGCTTACACCGACGTGCGCATCTTCAAAAAAGACCTTCAGGCCTCCTGCGACTCTTTAGCGTACCACACTGCCGACAGTGTGTTCTACTTTTTTAAAAAAGAGCGCCTACCGGTGCTCTGGGCCGATACGTCGCAATTCTCAGCAGATACCCTGATGCTGCGCCTTAGCAATAGCCGCATTAGCGAGATGCTGCTTCGAGAAAATACGCTGGTGGTCCAATCGGAAGATGCGCGCATGTACAACCAAATTAAAGGGCGATTCAACACGGTCTTATTCGAGCAAAACGAGGCGCGGGAGATGCACGTCGAGGGCAATGCCGAAGCCCTTTACTACGTCGTAGATGAAGACGGACGCTATATGGGGCTAAATAGGAGTGAATGCGCGGAGATGCGCTTATACTTTGAGAATCGGCGCGTGAGCGGGGTAAAACTTTACGGCGAGCCTAAGGGAAAACTTTCACCTATGCGTCAAGTAGGCCTCGTAGAAACGCAGAAACTCGATGGCTTTTTCTGGGAAACGCAGCGGCGGCCGAGGTCAAGGGAAGATTTACTTAGGCAAAGAGTAGAGGGCAAGCTGGAGTAGGTCCCCTACCCTACTGTCGGGAGCTCCGCATTGGAGCGACGACTGCGCATTTGGCAATTCGAGTGGACGCCTGTATGTTTGCCGCATGGCTCTTGCCGGCGTCTTTCGTGATGAAAATTGTCCTGCTTACTCCTGCTTATCCTCTGCGCGGCGGCATTGCGGCCTCCTCTGAGCGCTTATCGCGAGAATTTCAGGCTATGGGACATGAAACAGTGCTGTATAGTTTTTCGCTGCAGTATCCTTCTATTCTTTTTCCGGGCAAGACCCAGTACTCCGACGACCCACCACCGTCGGATTTGCACATCGAAGAGCGCTTAAATTCCATCAATCCTTTTAGTTGGCTGGCAGCGGCGCGAGCGCTTGCGCGCGAGCACCCTGATCGGGTAGTTGTGCGCTTCTGGCTCCCCTTCATGGCGCCGTGTCTAGGCAGCGTTGCTCGGCTAGCGCGTCTTTTTGCTAAATACCCGGTTCGTATTACTGCTTTAGTAGACAACATCGTACCACACGAGAAACGCCCGGGCGACCTTCTGTTAGCGCGCTATTTTGTGCGTTCTTGCGACGATTTTGTCGTCATGTCGCGCGCTGTAGAGGAAGCGATTTGTACTTTTTTACCTGAAAACACCGAGCCGCAACAAGTGCGTTTTTCGCCACATCCGGTGTACGACATATACGGCGATCCGATCGCCAAGGCTGAGGCGCGGCGCCAGCTAGGCCTACCGCCTGAGGTGCCTTTGGTGCTTTTTTTTGGGTTGATACGCCCTTATAAAGGTTTGGACTTGTTGCTTGAGGCGCTCTCTTACGTGCCGGAGGTACACGCTTTGATTGCTGGAGAATGCTATGGCGATTGGCAGCCGTACAATACCCTGATTGAACAATATCACTTACAAGAGCGCCTGCATGTGCATCCTTATTTTATTCCTAACGATAAGGTAGGCCTGTACTTTTCAGCTGCCGACTTAGTGGTACAACCCTACCGAAGTGCTACGCAAAGCGGCATTTCGCAGATTGCCTATCACTTCGAAAAGCCCATAGTAGTTACCAACGTTGGTGGCTTACCTGAGACGGTTCGCCACGGCATTTCTGGCTACGTTGTTCCTCCAGAGGCTAAAGCCATCGCTGAGACTATTCACGACTTTTTTAAGCATAGCCGGGCACAACTCCTCGCCCAAGGCGTACGCATAGAAAAGGCGCGGTTTACTTGGCGAAACTTGGCAGAGACCCTTCTCAGTGAATACAAATAGCATATGTTCTATTGAGATGAAAGCCGATTTATATTTCATTAAAAAGGCTTTTATTTTTTTAAAATAGTAAATTTTTGTTACTTTTTTTGCATAGGTAAATCGCAACTAAAAGTTGACTTTTCATGCAGCGATGCTTTTTAAAACTAACCTTCTGTCGTGCATATGAAACAAATCTACCTCTGTGTCCTTTTGTGTGTGTTCTACTGGGCTGGACTTGCCACTAATGTGCATGGGCAAACTACCCTGCGCGGCAAAGTGGTGGATGCCGAAACAGGAGAAGAGTTAATAAACGCCACAGTGTCTGTCCTTGGCAGCGGCGGTACTATGACCAATTACGCAGGCGAATTTCTGCTTCAGGTAGCCTCTTTACCCACTACTCTTCGCGTTTCTTACACAGGCTATGTTGCCCAAGATATTACTGTCTCAGACGCGAGTGCGCGTTTAAGCATTCGTCTTCAGCCCAGTTCTATCATTATCGAGGAAACCATCATCCGCGGTCAACGCATAGACGACAAGCAAAAAGCGGCGCCACTCACGGTGGAGAAACTCGACCCCATCGCCATCAAAGAAGCGGCCTCGTTCAGCTTTTACAACAGCCTGGGCAACCTTAAAGGCGTTGACTTGACGACGGCTTCTTTAGGCTTTACCATCATTAACACGCGCGGCTTCAACTCTACCAGTCCAGTGCGCACTCTGCAAATCATTGATGGAGTAGATAACCAAGCACCGGGACTTAACTTTTCGTTAGGTAACTTCTTGGGTTCTAGCGACTTGGATGTCAACAGTGTGGACTTGGTGCAAGGAGCTAGTTCGGCTTACTTTGGGCCAAACGCCTTCAACGGCGTTATCTCAATGGAAACCAAGAACCCTTTTGTGCATCGGGGATTAGCCGCTTCAATCAAAGGGGGTGAGCGAAATCTCTTTGAAGCCGCTATTCGATATGCAGGTTCTGTAAAGAATAAGAATGGAAAAGATTGGCTTGCCGGTAAGGTAAACCTCTTTTACTTGCGCGCCGATGACTGGGTTGCCGATAATTACGAACCAGTAACGGGTACTCGCTCAGGAGGATATTTCTACACTACGGAACAGAATCCTGGACGCTACGATGCTGTAAACATCTACGGCGATGAATACCAGCCGCGCTTCGATGCTACTGGAAGTAGTTGGTGGAACAATACGCGTGCCGGCTTGGGCATTTACCACCGAACGGGCTACCGAGAAGTGGACTTGGTCGACTACGACACCCGTAATTTTAAGGCCAGCATGGCCCTACATTTTAGAACGGAGCCGGATAAAGATTTTGAGTCACCAGAGATTATTCTGTCTTCTAATTTTGGCACGGGAACCACGGTTTACCAGGGAGATAATCGCTTTAGCTTACGCGGGATTTTATTTTTCCAAAATCGCCTTGAGTTTCGCCAACGCAACCGCTTTTTCCTTCGGGCATACGCCACCAATGAGGATGCGGGTCGCTCTTACGACCCCTACTTTACTGCACTGCGAATGCAGGAGGCCTCCAAGTCCAACGAGCAGTGGGCCAATGACTACGAACGCTGGTGGACAGCGAGTAATTTAGGGTACATATACTTCAACCGTATGGTGCCTAATGGTTACCCAGAACTCGGCGATACCTCTGCCTTATACGCCTGGATGCAGACGTACCGCGACTCCATGGCCTACTGGCACCGCTTAGCGGAAGCAGCAGCAAATGTGGGTAACCCAATTGGGTCGTTTCCAACTCTGGACTTTTTTGAACCAGGCACTGCCCGATTTGACTCCCTGTTCAACGCCATTACCAGTCGAAGATCCACAGAAGGCGGAACGCTCTTTTTCGACCGATCGGCTCTCTACCACATCCACGGAGAGTATATTTTCAAACCCTTTTTCATAGACCAATGGGTGGTTGGAGGCAATGGGCGTCTGTATCGCCCTGTCTCCGAAGGTACCATTTTTAAAGACACTGCAGGCATTCGAATCACCAACGTGGAATGGGGAGCCTACACAGGAGTGGAGCACACATTGGGCAAATTCAAACTCAATGCAACGGTGCGTGTAGATAAAAACCAAAATTTCCGGATGGTGAGCACGCAGGCGGCCTCAGTAGTGTGGAATCCTAAGCCCAATACCTTCATTAGAGCATCCTTCTCTAGCGCCATTCGGAACCCAACGCTTACCGACCAGTACTTAAATCTAAATGTAGGTCGAGCCTTTCTAGTAGGTAATTTAGAGGGTTTCGATAGTTTGATTACCCTGGAATCGCTGCAGGAATACCGGCGACGCCCAGGCGGAAGCATTAACTTATTACAATATTTTAATGTCGCCCCTATCCAACCAGAAAAGGTAAAAACACTTGAACTGGGCGTACGCACCACCCTATTCGATAAGCTGTATCTGGATGCAGGCTACTACTTCAGCTTTTACAACGATTTTATTGGATACAACATCGGCATTGACCTACCCATTGGCTTCTTCGGGCCGGAGTTTAATCGCTTGCGCATTTACCGCGTGGCCGCTAATTCAAAAAACCAGGTGACTACACAAGGTACGGCTATCGGCCTGAATTACTACTTTGCTAATTACTTTATGGCCCAAGCTAATTACTCGTGGAACCGACTGAATACGCAAATCGATGACCCTATTATTCCGGCGTTCAATACGCCAGAGCATAAGTACAACATCGGGATATCTGGGCGCGATATTCCCCTGCGCGGCAGGAATGTCTGGGGATTTAATGTGATTTATAAGTGGATTCAAGGCTTCATGTTTGAAGGTTCACCTCAATTTACGGGCTTCATCCCGACGTATGATTTGTTAGATGCTCAAGTGAACTTCAACTTCCCCCGTTTTCACACAACTATCAAGATAGGAGCTTCTAATATACTCAACAAAAGGCAGTTTCAGACTTATGGAGGCCCGCGAATTGGTCGTTTGGCTTATATAAGCCTACTCTATGATTTCCGCGAGAAGTAATTTAGCTCCAGAGTCAATAGGTTTGATGTGTAATTTCATTAACTCTTACTAAATGTTATTCTTTATGAAAAGATTAGGACTTTTTCTGCTTGGGGGCATTTTCTTGTTATTGTCCTCTGTTGTCAGCGCTCAGCCGCATCGCTATTTGGATCCGGTTTTTCCCAATGTAAAGCGGACTAATGCGGTTCCGTATGGCTCGAACTACACTATATTGACGATCAGCACGTTGGGCAAGACATCCCGGGAGACCCTATTGATGGATGTTTATGAGCCGGAAGGCGACACCCTTGCCGAGCGACCGCTAGTATTGTACTTTCACACAGGAAACTTCCTGCCCTGGATAAACCCACAGACAGGGTTGAGTGTCAACCAATCGTGCGGCGGTACCCGAAATGATCCAGCAGCTGTGGAATTCTGTACTCGTTTAGCGCAAATGGGTTATGTGGTCGCTTCAGTGGATTACCGCCTGGGCTGGCGTCCGGATTTGTTAGACGAGCTGCAACGCCGTTTTACCCTCATCAATGCAGCTTATCGGGGGATACAGGATGCTCGCACCTGCATTCGCTTTTTCCGAAAAGACGTAGCCACGAACAACAATCAGTTCCGCATCGACCCTAATCGGATTGTCATTTGGGGACAAGGCACTGGAGGATATATTACGTTGAATACTGCCGCTTTGGATAAATACTCAGAGATTTTGACCACTTCTGAGCCGGGCAAATTCATTATTAACGGCATTCCAATGGTGATTGAGGCTTATAACGGCGACCCCTATGGCGTCCAGATGGCGCCAGGTATTGTGGACGCTCAGTACAGTGCGGCAACCGGTTTTCCTCTTGGAGACACGCTGTATGTACCCAATCATATTGGCTATTCTTCTGATTTCAAACTCGCCGTCAACCTCGGCGGTGCCCTGGGAGATAAGTCTTGGCTAGACAAAAACACCCCACCTATTCTGTCTTTCCATGTACCTGAGGATCCCTTCGCTCCTTGTGGCGATGGGTTGGTCATCGTGCCTGGGGTGAACTTCCCTGTAGTGAATGTAACCGGTTCCTGTGGAGTGCAACCCATTCAGGACCAGTTAGGAAACAATGCTGTCTTTTCCTTAGGAGGACTTCTGTCTGACCCGTTATCTGTTTATGCCCGTACCATCAACAACGGACATGAGGGCTTTTACCCTTTACTGCGCCCAGCCAGTCAATCTGCACCTTGGGAATGGAACAGGTTTGTTCCTAATACGCAATTGCCCAATGGTCAGATTGTCCCGCTCAACTGTAGTACAGACTCGGTCTCAGCTCGCTTAGTGATTGACACCATTATAGCCTTTTATGCTCCACGCGCTTGCCGAGCTTTAGGATTAGATTGCCCGGGTATCTCCGTGAAAGCAGAGGAGCTTTTCGATGCTAGTTTGGTGCTGACGGTATTTCCAAATCCGACAAAGAATGAAGTTTGGTTCAATAGCGACAGCGAGCATCCTATTCAGGCCATCGAACTGTTCGATATCAGTGGTCGCTTGGTCCACCAAGTGAGCAATCTCCAAGCCAACACCCATATGTTGCGTCGAGAAGGGCTGCCAAACGGAATGTACGTCGCTAAACTCTACTTCCCACAAGGGGTAGCGGCTAAGCGTATCCTATTTGAATAAAAAACGCTCTGCGCTAAAAGGAAAAGCGGCTACTAGTCAATTTTTCCAGTAGCCGCTTTTTCCATTTAAGTGGAGAATACCGGACTCGAACCGGTGACCTCTTGCATGCCATGCAAGCGCTCTACCAACTGAGCTAATCCCCCCTCTTTATTAATTAATTGCTAAAGTAAGCGTGTGCAAAGTTACAACGACCGAGAGCATTTAAAAAAACAACAAGAAAAATAAATTATTTAACTGGGTTTTAACCATTAAAGTCTCAAACGGCTAAATAAATTTGTGCCGTTCCTTCCTCGCTAGGAACGAGCGGATGCCGAAAAGCGCATAGAGTAGGCGTAAACTAAACACACCCATCAACATTATGAGATTTGTCGTTTCTACCTTGGTTATCGCAGCCCTGTCTTTCAACCCTTTGTTTGCTGTCGAAAAAGGTGAACACCGCGCGGCAGAGGCTTTCCGCCACGCCATTGAAGTGCAAGGGCTCTCACCGGAGATGCTTCAAATGGGCATCGAAGAGTTTCTGGAATTGACACCAGCGAAATACCGCGAAATCACGGGAGAGCGCTTAGGTTTCAAGAATACGATGAAGCTGAAAGCAGCGCAGAAGTCCTTAAAGAAGGAACTGAGGAAAGAGGATGGCATCAGTAAAGGCGTATACATCCTATTGGCCATCTTAGGTCTCGCCTGGCTGGCTATGGGAATCAAGTCAAACTGGAGTGGTTCTGACTGGGTGGTGAATTTGATCCTTACCTTACTGTGTTGGCTTCCCGGTTTTATTCACGCTCTGGTAAAAATGAAGGATTATTACAAATAATTAGCCGTAGAGGCGGAGAGGAAGGGAGCCATTGAACTTGTTTAATGGCTCCCTTCATTTATTTTTATTTGAATAATTATGAGTAAACGATGGTTGAACAAGATTTGGTTGGCTGCGCTTGTGCTGTTGCCTGTTGTACTCCTTTCACTACCCGCAAATTTTTTTGACGACGGCGAAGTCTTGTGTCCGTCTAAGCGCTTTTTTGATGTAGAATGTTTCGGTTGTGGTATGACACGTGCTGTAATGCACCTCATGCACCTAGATTTTGAGATGGCATTGTACTACAACCCGGGAAGTTTTTTGGTAACGCCCGTGTTAGGGATAATTTGGCTGCGATGGCTTCGGCAAGCGATCAGGGCGGCGCGCAGATGAAGTTGCCTTTTGCAAAATAAAAGCGCCCAAGCAGCGGAGGTGCTGCAAGGGCGCGATTTGTTGTTTTTTGTTGGCATCGACCTACTCTCCCGCGGCATCAACCGCAGTACCATCGGCGCTAACGGGCTTAACGACTCTGTTCGGAATGGGAAGAGGTGATCCCCGTTGCTATAGACACCAACAGTTCTTTTGCAGCGTTGTACCGGCTCGCTTTTGAGTCGGGCGCCTTATGTCGGAAGGCTAAACGCTCATTTGCTCTTGCGTTTGGAGGAAGCAAAGCGTTTCAAAAAAACAAAGTTGGAGGATAGGTGAGGTGAACAGAAGCAGACGAGCAATTGCGCTTGAAGTAATTTTTTTAAAAAGGAAGCTTACGGGCAATTAGTACCGCTC
>CALHAM010000133.1 GCA_937934275.1 uncultured Saprospiraceae bacterium
GCAACGCTCGTGGTTACGAACCTCTACGGCTCAGACACACTTGCGCTGCAAAACTTGATAGAGGTGCTAGCCTTGCCTATAGCGGCCTTCGACTACACCGCTACCAACTTAACTGTATCGTTCGACAACCAATCTCAAAACGGCACTTCCTACATGTGGAACTTCGGCGACGGCACGACCAGCAACGAGGCCAATCCGACGCACACGTATGCAAGCCCAGGTAGCTACACGGTGAGCCTGACGGTGCTCAACAACTGCGGCGCTGCCACGCTGCAAAAAACCCTTGTGCTCACCTCTGGAGTGCGCGATGCGGCCTGGCTGCAAGTCCTCGCGCTCTACCCCAATCCCAACACCGGACGCTTTACGGTGGAAATGCGCGGTGAGCCGACAGCCGAAGTTGTCTTCACCCTCGTGGACGTTGGCGGACGCCTCATTCATCAGGCTAAAGCCGATTTTAGCGCCGGAGTGCTGAAGCAGCTTTTTGAACTGCCCGCCTTGCCTAGCGGCCGCTATACGTTGCTCGTACGCCACGGGGAAAGCATCGTGTCCATCGCAGTATCTGTTCAGCGTTGAGAGAGGGTCTCTGGGTCTTTTAGCAAAACCTGCGCGGCTTTCCATCCGAATGAGGCCGCGCAGGTTATCAATAGGCCAACCCTACCTGCAGAGCAATCATATCCGCATTGACGCGGTGGGCTTTGAGGGCTACGCCTACCCACGGACGCACCGCCGTATGCCCAAGAGGCGGCGCATAGCCGCGCACCGCCAAACGGCTATACCAGGGCGCCGGAACGTATCGATTGATGTTGACACTGCCCACGTAAACGCCGGCTTGGAGGTGAATGCCCAGCGGTCCGAAGAGAAATTCCGCTCCCGGCGCCAACGCCAAGCGGTGTGCCCCGCTGCGCGCAACGCGAGCACTGAGAAAGCCGCCCGTTTGGAGGCCGAACTCAGCGACAGCAGAATGATACTCTCCTTCGAGGTTCAAGGTTAGGCGATCAAGCCGGTTGAGGTAAAAGAGGGCGCCGGCCGATGCGCTCCAAACAGCATATTTAGGCCCATCAATGACGGCGTATTCAACTTGAGCAAAACCCAGGCTCAGCAGCATCCCCCAGCGCCGCTCGGCCAGGTTGGGCGAATTCGCCGGCAAAAACGGCGCAGCCTCTTGGCGGGCAGGCGAACTACTCATAGAAAAAAAATAGGCTGGTAGGTTAATGCCAAAGTTTGGTAACTTTGTGGCACCGTTGGAAAAGTGAGAGAGCATCGCTCCAGCATGCAAGAGCCAATAACGGTTGAGGCGATAAGCACATCCTAAGCGAAATTGCGTGAGGTTATTCCAATGCGAGCCTATAGCGTTCTCCTTAGGATTGCTGAAACTATCGTAAGGATGCGTTACGTAGCCCACTCCTGTACCAATGCGTAAAAACGTTAGCCACCGATGATGACGCCACACCGGTATGGTCAGATGGGGCAACACTCCCCAAGCAGCTCCATGAGCCTCTCGCCCTAAGTGAAAATAGCACGCACTTCCTCCCCAAAGCGGGTAAGAACGCCAGGCTTCCCACTCGCGCCGCCCTCTTGTGGACCAGGACAAGCCCAGTTCGTAGCCCAACACCAAGTGACCAGTGCGGATCGTTAACCGCGGAGTGTGGCCCCACAAAAAGCCTCGAGATACTTCCCCCTGAATAGCCAAAGAAGAAGCAGCGCGCGGTGCTTGCGCTACTGCCTGCTCCGAAATAAAAATAGAGAGGCCGAAGGCCACTACGAACACGCTAAAACGCCTTTTTTTTAGCAAAACAAAACGCCGATTGGTACAGGCGACAAAGAAAGAACAACGGCTTGAAAACCGTCAAAGCCCAATTCAAAAGCTATCTGGCAAGGCTGCCGGGAAGTAATGGCTTTGCCGAATGCCTACCCACACCTTCTGAAGATGAGAAGTAAAGTTTACACTTCCTAGTTTCCCGACCAAAAGACACCGCTAATCCAATCCTTAACCCTGCTCACAACTCCTCTCCTTCGATGAGTTATCACCACCATTTTAAGAAACCCCTGCCCCCTGAAGCCGCCGAAGGCGCCACCGACAAAACGTACGGCAACACCTGGTGGGGCCAGCGTTGGTTAGAAGCGCTCAGCGGCATCGACCACTCCAGGCGCTTAGTGCGCGGCAAGTCTTACGCCAACCAAGGGCTGGTAAAACAACTTGAAATCAAGGATGGCTCCATATCCGCTTTCGTCCAAGGGTCAGCCTCCACTCCTTACGAAGTGAGCCTGCGCATCCCTTGGTTTAATGAAGGGCACCGGCGCCGCATCGTCAAATTGGTAACTAAAAACCCCATTTTCCTATCCAGGCTGCTCAACCGAGAGCTACCGCCCGAGCTGGACGAGGAACTGCGCAAGAGCGGTGTTCACCTTTTCCCTAGGCGCTGGCAAGAGATAACCGGCATGTGTTCGTGTCCCGATTGGGTCATTCCCTGCAAGCACATGGCCGCCGTGCTCTACATGGTCGCCAACGAAATTGACAAAAATCCTTTCCTCATCTTCGAGCTGCACAATTTCGACCTCCTGGAAGCCTTGGAAAAACGCGGTGTTTCGCAATCGGCCATAAACGAAGTAAACGCCGCCAACGCCACCGCGCTTCAACAAGACATTAGGCCGGTTACGGAGGAAGTTTTTAACTGGGACGATGCCGCCATTGAGGCGCTGGACTTCTCCCGAATACCGCCCAACTGCTCCGACGATCTGCTGCGCCTACTTTCGGAAAAACCCGTCTTTTACCCCGAGGGCGACTTCAAGAAGATCATGGCCGCTGCCTATCGCGCTTTGCGACACCAACCCAATAACGAGCTGCCTCCACTCACAGCTGAGGAGCATCACTGGCTGATGAGTGCCGAAAGTGCCATGATCGTGCAAGACGGCCGTACCGGCGCTTTCTGGGGCGGCCTGCTGCTCAACCAACAGGGGGAAACCCTGCTCGACAGCGAAACGGAGGCCCAATGGGTCCACTTTTGGGAGCGCCTCACTCCGGCCGACTTAGCCCTGTGCTCGCCCAAACTGCGCTCGTTGCATCTCATCTATCAGTTTGCCCGCCAATTGGCCCTGCGCGGCGCCTTCGTCCCCCAACTCGTCGAAGTTGCCCACGCGGAATACCGCATTCGCTACGTGCCCGCCTTGCTCAACGACGCCGTGCGCGCAGTGTTCGAAGAGGTCCGAAAATGGATGGCCCCTGGCCTGCTCACTTATGTAGACGACGCGGGCCAAACGTCAGAACCTACGGCGTCCGATGCCCTAACCGCCCTAACCGCCCTCTTCCTGCGCTACTTCGTTGCCGAAAATACTCGAAAACTACAAGAGGAAAGCCCGGGCATCATCCCTCAGTGGTTTCTCTCAGGCCACACCATGGCCTTCGAAAACTTCGACCTGCGCGAATACCCAAAAGCCATCCAACTGTGGCTCAATCGCTTTTTCATCGCCGAAAAGCGATACGTCCCCGTCTTCGAAGTGCGCGACAACCCTCAAACCCTCGAATTCGACGTGCGCATCAGCATCGAAGACAAACACACCCCAGGAAAGCCTCCCGTTCCTTTGCGGCAAATTTTCAACAAAAAGCAGTACGACGAAATGCGTTTGGAAGCCCTCGGCGACCTGGCCGATGTTGCCGAATTCTTCCCTCCGTTGGCGCAGCACATCAACAACAAAGGCGCTGCACCCATGCGCTTCCATTCGCACGACTTTCCGGAAGTGCTCTTCGACATGCTGCCCATCATTCGCTTGCTGGGCATCCGTGTGCTGTTGCCGCGCTCGCTGCGGCGGCTATCGCGGCCGCGCTTGTCCATGAAGCTGACAGCCAAGGGCGAAGTGAGCGGCCAAGGCATCTCGTCGTTTGCCGAAATCATCCAGTTCCAGTGGCAAATTGTGCTGGGCGGCAGAGTGCTGACGCCAGAAGAATTCGTCCAGCTAGCACGGCGCATGCGCGGCATTGTTCGCCTAAACTACACTTACGTTTTCTTAGACGAATACGAGGTGGCTGCGCTGCTCAACCAGTTGGAAAACGCCCCGGAACCCTCGCCCATGCAGCTGCTTCAAATTGCCCTAACGGAGCGATACCAAGGAGCGCGCGTATTTTTAGAGGAACGACTGCGCCAACAAATCGAAGCCCTACTCAAGCCCGAAGCCGTCCCCTTGCCCGAAGGCCTGCTCGCCCAACTGCGCCCCTACCAACAGCGCGGATACGAGTGGCTATACAAGAATATCCGCCTCGGCGTGGGTAGCCTCATTGCTGACGACATGGGCCTGGGCAAAACCCTACAAGTCATCGCTTCCTTACTTCGCATGAAACAAGACGGCACCCTATCGAGCCAAAAAAAGGCCTTAGTCGTCGTGCCCACTACCCTACTGACCAACTGGACTAACGAAATCCGAAAATTCGCTCCCTCCTTGCGCTACGCCCTCTACCACGGGCCTGACCGCAGTTGGGAGCGCCTCAACGGCGCTGAAATCGCCCTGACTACTTACGGCATCCTGCGCGCCGACATCGACGAAATCAACAAGCACCCTTTGGCTATCGTCGTTGTAGATGAAGCCCAAAACATCAAGAACGCCGACACCGCCCAGGCCAAAGCCGTCAAAAAGGTCAACGCACCGCTTCGCATTGCCATGACGGGTACGCCAGTAGAGAATCGCCTCGCCGAGTACTATTCCATCTTCGAGTTCATCAATGCGGGCTTACTCGGCTCGCCCAGCGAATTCACGGCCGAACTGGCGCGCCCCATCGAAACCGAGCGCAACCACGAAGCCCTCGAGCGCTTCCGGAGAATTACGGCTCCCTTCCTCCTTCGCCGCGTCAAAACCGATAAGAGCATCATCAGCGACTTGCCCGAAAAGATCGAAACCAACCAATACTGCGCCCTCACCGCCGAACAAGCTGCCCTCTACCAGAGCGTGGTGGACGACCTGCTGCAAAAAATCGCCCAAGAAGATGAAAAAGACATCCGGCGCCGCGGCTTAGTGCTCAAAATGCTGACAGCGCTTAAACAAGTCTGCAACCACCCAGCGCAATACCTCAAAAAAGGCGAGCCTACTCCCGAACACTCGGGCAAAGCGCAGCGCCTCATTGAATTGCTCAGAGACATTTTGGCTGCTGGCGAAAAAACCATCATCTTTACCCAATACCGCGAAATGGGCGAACTCCTGGTGCCCATGTTGCGCGATCAGCTGGGCATCGACGTGCCCTTCCTCCACGGCAGCTGCTCGCGCGAACAACGCGACCAAATGGTGGAGCAGTTCCAAAAACACCATGCCACGCGCGTGCTGTTGCTCAGCCTAAAGGCCGGAGGCACCGGCCTCAACCTCACTGCCGCCTCCAACGTCATCCACTACGACCTGTGGTGGAACCCCGCCGTAGAGGCCCAAGCCACCGACCGAGCCTATCGCATCGGACAAAACCAAAATGTCCTCGTTCACCGCTTCATCACTCAGGGCACCTTGGAAGAGAAGATCGACGAAATGATTCAGCGCAAAAAAGACTTGGCCAACCTCACCGTCTCCACAGGCGAAAAATGGCTGGGCGAGCTGTCGAACGACGAACTGCGCGAGCTGGTGCAGCTGGAAGCCTAGCTCCTTCCCGGCAGTGCCATGCTGCAAGTGATCGTCGCCCCCTCCAAAAGGAAGCCAGCCGAAGAGAGCACTACTGCCGAATTTCTACGATTTCCACCCTTCGCTCGCGCGCAGCATCGGGGTGATAGATGGAATTGCGCTCGTCGCGCAAGTCGTCGCTAATGCCGCGGCGAGCAGTGGTTTCGCCAAAGCTCACTTCCGACACTTTCAGCCGGCCATCGCTGAGGAAGGGCTGAAAGGCTCCGCCTCCATAGGTGAAGAAGTAGTTGCGCACGC
The DNA here is from genome assembly GCA_937934275.1 of uncultured Saprospiraceae bacterium. GTDB lineage: Bacteria > Bacteroidota > Bacteroidia > Chitinophagales > Saprospiraceae > M3007. The sequence goes on from CALHAM010000133.1 coordinate 5,887, forward strand.
TGCTGACGCGGCGTTTACCGAGGGCGAGGTTGTAGTCCGACTCAGCGCGCGGGCTGGTGTAGCCCTTGAGCACGATTTCAACGGTCTCACCTTGCTGCAAGCGTTCCAACAGCAGCTCGCACAGCTGCTCCAAGCGCTCGTATCCGCGGCGCACTTCATTTTCGAAAAAATCGTCTATGCGCTGCTCAGCGCTGTCGCGTTGAGCGCCTTTGAGGCCATTGGCGAAGCGTTCGCGGTATTCACTTTGGCGTTCTAAGTAGGGGACAACGGTCTCGGCATAGTGCTTTTGAGTAGAAGTTCGGCGCGTGCGCCGGTCGGGTTCGTCGTTGTCGAAATAAAGCGGCAGACCTACAAAATCTTTCAGTTGAGGGCTTTGTGGAGCGGGCAAACGAGGTGGACTGAGTTGGTCAATAGGGATGATGGGCCGTTGCAGCGGAGAGGTCGGCTGAGCCGACGCAGGGGTGGGTGGAGCAGAGGCGGTGTCGGGCGGCATCGGGAACTGCACAATGAACAGATCGTTGCAGCAAAATTTATTAGCTTCGTCCAAATATTGCGCGCCGGGGCGGTTGCTGCTCAGATAGCCCAAATAGCCGTTAGGAGCGAGGATGAAATACAAATCGTTGTAAGAGGTATTCAGGGGGGGGCCGACGTTTTCAGGAGGAGCCATAGAGCCATCGGGCTGGCGTTTAGTGCGATAGATGTCGAAGCCGCCAAAGTTCTCGACGCGTCCATTAGAGCTGAAATAGAGGGTTTGGGTGGGTTCGTGAAAGAAAGGCGTAACTTCGTCGGCTGGTGTGTTGAGGTCAGCGGCATTTACCGGCGGCGCAAAGGCGGGCAGTGGAAAGGGTTTTCGCGCGTCAACGGGGATATGGCAAGGGCAAAACCAGTTAGTATCCAGCGGCGTATACCACAAGTCGAGGCCGCCTTGGCCACCGGGTCGGTCGCTGGCAAACCACAACAACAGTTGCTCGGCCACCGTGTCGAAGGCCACGTGCGGCTGCGTGGTTGTGTAACCGTTCAGGTTGATGGGTTCGGGCAGGCGCACGGGTGTTGTCCATCGGTCTCGAATGTCGCGGACGCTCAACCACAGCTCGCACTCAATGTCGGAAGCATTCCGATTTTTACACAGGTTGAAAAACAGAAAGTGCGCGTCGCCAAAGAAGGCCGTATGCGCCACATGTGCCGTATCCACACTGGGCAAGAGCCTCGTCACCTCGCGCGGGCGCCCCTGCTTCACTGAAAGCATTACTTTGGTCAGTTTGGTTTTCGGCAGGTTTTTGTCGCCGCGTTTGTCGAAACGATAGGAGGAGAAGAACAGCGAATCGCCTATGAGCACCGGAGCGAAGTCGCTGTAGGGGCTGTTGAGGTGCTTACCGGCGTTTTTCACGATTACGGAGTCGGAAGTACGCGCTTGTCGGCTGGCCCAACGGCAGGCGTTTAGGCTGGTTTCGGCCCATTGGGCCAGTTCCAGCGTCGGTTTTTCCTTCAAAAAACGCTCAAAGAAGGGCATAGCCTCTTCGTATTTACCTTGTTTTTGCAGCGCTTCGCCCAGGCGCAAAGGCAGGAGCGGATAAGTCTTTTTGCGCTTTTCCATGATCTCTATTTGGCGATACCAGCGTTCGGCCAGCACATGGGCATGGATGAGGCGAGCGCTTTCGGCGCTTTTCCACAGCAGCGCAACGTCATCGGGTTTGCGGCTCAATGCCGTTTGGTAATATTGCAGCGCCGCACCGTAGTCTTTTTGTTGAAAGGCCCTATCGCCGGCGCGCTCATAGCTGTGGCGCGACTGGGCTACCGCACACAAGGGCAGGGCCATCGCCTCCAATAAGAGAATGGGCAGCCAAAGAGGCCGATTTTTCGAAAAGGGCAGCATCATGGTCAGCGAAAAGAACAGGATCTAAAAGGCTGGAGGGTCAGAATATTGGGCAGGATTTAAACGCCTTGAGCGGCGGAGCCGGTATAGGCTGATAAACGGCAGCTAATTCAAAACCGCCGCGATTGCGGGTGGCCACCTGAAAGTCGGAAATGTTCCAATCGTAGCTCAGGCCGACGGTCCAATCGCCAAACTCATACTGAAGGGCGGGGATGATAGCGTCGCCTACACGCAGCAACGCCGTAAAACGCAGCGCCGTTTCCTGTGGTTTGAGCCATAGGCGCGCACCGCCCCCGAGCAACACCTCGCGCGCACTGCCCATTTGCCAGGCACCGCCCGCGCCGATCAAGTCTACCTGAGCGCTGAGTGCTTGCGTTGCCTGTGCGCTAATCGTCCATCGGGGGGGCAGAGGCAGGGCACTGG